>NZ_RZTX01000031.1:0-15027 GCF_004005385.1 Agrobacterium sp. CNPSo 2736
GCGACAATTGCGCTTCCGGCGGCACGATGGATACAACCGAGGTCCTGGCTGAAATTATCAGGCAAGGCCTCAAGGACGTTATTTTCTTCGGCATCTGTGATCCTGCTGCAGTCCGCACTTGCATCGAAGCAGGCGTAGGAGCCACGGTGAGCCTCGAGATAGGTGGACGCATTCCAATGCCATCGCTGCCCCGGCAAAGTGCTCCACTCCCGATCGAAGGGCGAGTACGCAGCCTGTCGGCGGGCTATTTCCGCAGCCAGAGCAGCATGGCACGAGGCATTCAGATAAATATCGGACCCATGGCTCTCCTCGACCTTGGGGATATTGAAGTTGTTCTCGTTTCCACACAAACCGAGCCAACGGATCTCGGCTTGTTTTTGTCAGTGGGGATCGACCCTGGCACGAAGCGTTTCATAGCCATCAAAAGCCGCGTCCATTGGGCAGCCGATCTGGGCAAATATGCCAAGCATGTGGTCCCGTGTGCCGGCATCGGCGTTTGTACTTCGGACTATTCCATATTGGATTTCGAGAACGTGAGGCGACCAATCTTTCCTCTGGACGATATCCTTACTATCGATCAAGGCTCTGACTCGCAATATGGCACCTGAAATGCCGTAGCCCGTCTCCGCCATCTAGCCAGGGGCGGGCATCTGAGACAATGGACTCTTAGAATTTCGAGGGAATTGCAACAGCACGTCGAGGCGGGGGAAGCGTATACCCACAGTTTCGGATCATTGGAGGGAATTCGAGAGCCAGTCGGCGAAGATTCGTGCGAGCCTGCGCTGACTGCCGTTTTTGGGATAAGCCAGGTAATGGCCGATATATCGATTGTCTCTGCTCTTTCCTGTGAAAGGCGCCACCAATCTTCCCGTGTGCAGGTAGTGTTGTGCAAGGACGTCCGATTCTAGAGCTATTCCCAATCCATTCGCCGCCGCGTCCAACGCCAAAAAACTCCGGTCGAAGCTCATGGTCGGCACTGGTGGGCTTCCAAGATTGTTAGCTTCAAACCAGTCGATCCACTGAATACGCTTCAGATCACTTCGTATCAGCGGATAACGGAATATGTCACGAACCGACATCAAACTGGAGGCCATTTCCGGCGAGCACATCGGCGCAACGATCTCTTCAGACAACGGGATAACGATGAGATATTCGCGGTTTTGCGGCTCTCCATAAACAATGTCGACGTCAAACAGTCCATCGGTGAAGCGAGCATAGGTGGTGCTGGAGGCAACGCGTACTTCCAGTTCGGGGTTTGCTTTAAGAAAGGCAGGCAGCCGCGGAGACAGAACTTTGGCCGCGTAACTCGGCGCGCAGTGGACCCGCAACAAGTGCGTCTTGTTGGATAAAACCATCTCGACACCACGCCGCAATTCTTCAAACGCATTGGATGCATGGTTGAAGAGCGTCTGCCCGGCAAGCGTCAAACTCTGGGGTCCGAGCGTCTGACCGGCGCATTGCTGGACCGCATCACTCACCACGTCAACATTCTCGAGATGAACGGTGAAAGCTACCGTCTCGCCCAAAGCCGCGCCCGAAAGGCCGGCTGAAATCCCTCTCAAAAAATCGACGCGCGCGCATGAGACCCCCGCTCGGGCTACGCCCTCCCGGCGGTCTCATGCACGCGCAACCGTGGCCCACTTTTACTCCGCCGCCTGGCCGGTTTTTGCTCCGCCGTTGACAACCACGGCGCCCGTCATTTTCGCCTTTCACGGCTATCCCGGCGTCATTCACGATCTTGTACATGGCCGTCAAGCTCATGACCGGTTCCATGTGCGCGGTTACCTCGAAGAAGGAACCACCACGACGCCCTTCGACATGGTGGTTCTCAACAAGATCAGCCGGCTGCATCTGTGCCTGGATGTGATGCGCTACGTGCCGGATATGATCGAAAGCAATGCCGATCTCGCAGCGCATTGCATCGGCCTGCTTCGTGAACATGAGGCATATATCCGCGCGCATTTCGACGATCTCCCTGCAATCAAGGATTGGGTCTGGTCGGAACGGACCGCGCCCTCACTGTAGACGAGCCGCAAGTAGAGATCGTCTATGTTGGCAAAAACTTATGGCGTGCGGGCTTTCAACATGCATTTCCGACTACTGGATGAGGCAGGCAGACGATCTCAGGCTTTTGGGTGGCGGGTATCGAATTCGCGCCCTTGGTCTGCGTCCGTGCTTTTTGAAGCCTGCGATTTCCCAAGGCGCCGTCGGCCAGCGCGTCCTTTGGAATGAAGTCCTCGCTACGAAGATCGTCCAGCATGATGCGGAATTTATCCTTGGCCGAATGGTGTTTGGATACGGCGAGGGCTATGTTTCAAGACCTGTTCACCGCTGGTTTCTGCGACTTGATTTTCCGTCTCATCTTCGCTTCCTTTGGATGAGTGACCATGAGTTGAAAATCACCCCTTCCAAATTAACCCGATTTTGTTCATGGGCGTTGATCCGCGACAATCAGTCACGAGCGACGTCGCGTCCCGCCAAGCCGCCTGCGGCTGTTCAGGCGGAGAAATTTAAGACCGCGCTTCCACCGGCTAGTGCATTTGCATTATCGCATCCATGACTTGTGCGATCTTGATCCTCAGCTCATCGTCCTCCTGCTGAAGAGATTGTACACCAATGATGTCGCGGATGATGCCAAAGCCGGCGACAAATGCCGCGACTAGTGCCGCCTGTTGGTCGGATACTTCCGGCCTTTTGCTTTGGATATCCCGTATTAAAGTGTCGCTGATGAACTCACCCAGCACGCGGGACGCTTCGGGGCTGGAAAAGGAACGAACCGCAATATCAAGGGGTGTGGCTTCATCGACATTGCGCTTTCGCAGTATTTCCCCCGCTAAAGCCAATGTGAAGTCACCAATGCCGTCACCGAACACCCTCTCACGGTGAGTCGTCGATCTCAAAGCTTCACTGAACAATCTTTCTTTCGAACCGAAACAACGATGGACGTACGCGACATCGACGCCAACCTCTGCAGCGATATCGCGAAGAGACGTGGCCTCATATGAGTTTCTGGAGAACCGCTGTACAGCCGCGGCGAGAATTCTCTCCCGTGTAGTGCGCTCCGCAGTCGCTCTTTCCGATTTTAGTTTTCTTCCGGGCATTGTTTTCTCCTGCAACAAAATACCTGTTCATGGCATACGATAGGGTTTGTCAACAGTGTTGACAAACCCTATCGTATGCCATCTTAATCTCTACGTGATTGCGGGGATTTCTGGGGTCGGTTTCAACTTGGCCCACTTTGCTCTGCAGCAAAAGAATTGATCCGCAAGAACACCGAGGGGAATTCGCATGTCCAGACCCGCCAGAGGGTGGTTTGTTTTCGTCGTCGCGGCTGCGCTCGCGATCGGGGGCTATTATGGTTGGAAGACCTACCGCGACCCTGGTTTGCCTGCTGGTATTGTGAGTGGTAACGGGCGTGTAGAGGCCGTCGAAATTGATGTGTCGACGAAGACGGCCGGTCGTATCAGGGAAATTCTTGCGGACGAGGGGGATTTCGTGACTGCCGGCCAGGTGTTGGCCCATATGGATACTGATCAGTTGGAGGCGAACTTCCGGCAAGCTCAGGCGTCTCTTAGAAGAGCGATGGTCGGCATCGACACGGCAAAAGCACTCGTAAGGCAACGCGCAGCAGAGCGCGAAGCAGCGGAGGCGACGGTTGGCCAGCGCAGTGCGGAGCTTGACGCGGCCGAGCGTAAATTTGCTCGAACGGAGCAACTGGTCAAGAGCAATACGGCTTCATTGCAGACATTTGACGACGATCGGGCGTCAGCTGAAGCCGCGCGTGCGACAGTCGGAGCAGCCAAGGCTTCTCTTGCGGCTTCCGAAGCATCCATCGCTGCGGCGAACGCTCAGATAATCGATGCGGAAGCCGCCGTCGATGCGGCGAAAGCCGAGATCGCGAGCATCGAGGCTGACATCAAGGACAGCACACTTGTGTCCCCGAGAGACGGACGGGTTCAATATCGTGTCGCGCAGCCGGGTGAAGTTTTGTCGGCAGGCGGGCGGGTGCTCAATCTTGTCGATCTCAGCGAAGTCTACATGACATTCTTCCTGTCGACCGTCGATGCAGGACGGGTGGCGATCGGCAGTGACGTTCGACTTGTGCTGGACGCTATCCCCCAGTACGTCGTTCCTGCCAAGGCAACTTTTGTCGCCGATGTCGCACAGTTCACGCCGAAAACGGTGGAAACCGAGGAAGAGCGCCAGAAACTGATGTTCCGGATCAAGGCGCAGATTTCGCGCGATCTGCTGCGCAAATATATCGAGCAGGTCAAGACCGGCTTGCCCGGCATGGCCTATGTCAAGATCGACCCAACTGCTGAGTGGCCTGCCAATCTCACCGAGACCCTGGCACAATGACGGGTGACGTTTCAAAAGAAACTCATGACCCGGTGGCTCGGATCAAGGGCGTCGGTCTTTCGTACGGGAAGACGAGGGCACTCGACAGCATCGAATTCGACATTCCCTCAGGCATCATGGTTGGGTTTATTGGGCCTGACGGCGTGGGCAAGTCGAGCTTGCTGTCGCTGATTGCCGGAGCGCATAAACTTCAAGACGGGCATGTCGAGGTTCTTGGTGGAAGTATCGGGGATGTCAGGCATCGCGATCGCACGCTGCCCCGTATCGCCTATATGCCTCAGGGGCTTGGCAAGAACCTGTACCCTACGCTTTCGGTTTATGAGAACGTCGATTTTTTTGCGCGCTTGTTTGGGCACGGCAAGAGCGAACGGGAAAGGCGGATCACCAACCTGCTGCGGCGTACTGGTCTCGCGGCCTTTCCGCACCGGCAAGCCGGCAAACTCTCGGGCGGTATGAAGCAGAAGCTGGGTCTTTGCTGCGCGCTCATCCATGATCCCGATCTCCTTATTCTCGATGAGCCGACCACCGGCGTCGATCCGTTGTCGCGACGGCAGTTTTGGGAATTGATAGACGACATCCGGATCGAGCGGCCGACGATGAGCGTGATCGTCGCAACAGCCTATATGGAAGAGGCGCAGCGTTTCGACTGGCTGGTAGCGATGGATGCTGGGCGAGTTCTTGCGACTGGTACGCCGGCCGAGTTGTTGGCACGGACCGGAACAGATAATCTCGATGCTGCCTTCGTAGCCCTTCTCCCGGAGGAGAAACGCAGGGGTCATCACGACGTCGTCATCCCACCCCGGCCTGCGGATGCAGACGAGCAGATTGCCATTGAAGCCGAAGGGCTGACGATGCGCTTCGGGGATTTCACCGCCGTTGACAATGTCGGTTTCCGGATTCCCCGTGGCGAGATCTTCGGATTTCTCGGTTCCAACGGCTGCGGCAAGACCACCACAATGAAGATGCTGACCGGTCTTCTTCCGGCCACGGAGGGAACAGCGAGCCTGTTCGGGCATCTTGTCGACGCCAACGACATCGATGTGCGACGCCGCGTTGGCTACATGAGCCAGGCCTTCTCCCTCTATTCGGAACTGACGGTACGACAAAATCTCGAACTTCACGCGCAACTCTTCAACATGAGTGCAGAGACGATCCCGGTGCGCATCGACGAGATGGCGGCGCGGTTCGATTTGCGCGCGGTAATGAATGCGCTCCCCGATGCGCTTCCACTTGGTGTCCGGCAACGTTTGTCGCTTGCCGTGGCGATGATCCATTCGCCAAGCATTCTCATCCTTGATGAGCCCACATCGGGCGTGGATCCAGTCGCGCGCGACGGTTTCTGGCAAATCCTTGCGGCCCTGTCACGCAAGGATGGCGTGACCATATTCGTGTCGACCCATTTCATGAACGAGGCTGAACTCTGCGATCGAATTTCGCTCATGCATGCTGGACGCGTGCTGGTCAGCGACAGGCCGAAAGCCATCATCGAGAGTAGGTCCTCCGCCAATTTGGAAGAAGCATTCATCTCATATCTCCAGGAGGCCATAGGCAACTCAGATTCACCCGCGAAGCCCCCCACCGCCCCGGGTGAAGCGACGGATGAGACAGCACCGCCAAACGCTGTTTCATCCGTCAACCGCTTCTTCGATTTTCGACGCATGTTCGCGTACTCGAAAAGAGAGGCGCTGGAGCTCAAACGGGATCCTATCCGCGCTACGCTCGCTATCGTCGGAAGCCTCCTGCTGATGATCGTGATGGGTTACGGCATCAATATGGATATCGAGGATTTGTCATTCGCGGTACTGGACCGTGACGACACGTCAATCAGCCGCGATTACGCCCTCCAGATCGCCGGATCGCGTTACTTCATAGAAAAGGCTCCGATCACTGACTACGCCGATCTCGACCGCCGTATGATCAACGGCGAACTGAGTGTTGCGATTGAAATCCCGCCGGGCTTCGGACGTGATGTAGTCCGCGGGCGCGACGTCGAGATCGGCGCGTGGATCGACGGCGCCATGCCAAGCCGCGCCGAAACCGTTCGTGGATACGTCGAGGGGATGCATTCTACATGGCTGGCGACAAAAGCGCGCGAACTCTACGGGGACGCCGCTTCTTCGACAAACTTCAATATCGCGTTGCGCTACCGCTACAATCCGGGCGTCGAAAGCCTGATTGCGATGGTTCCTGCGGTCATTCCCATGCTGCTGCTGCTCATCCCCTCGATGCTGACGGCGCTTAGCGTCGTGCGGGAAAAGGAGCATGGCTCCATAGTCAACTTCTATGTAACGCCGGTGACGCGTCTGGAGTTCCTGGTTGGTAAACAGGCTCCTTACATCATACTCGCCATTGGAAACTTCCTCATGCTGACCGCCTTTGCGGTGTTCGTCTTCAAAGTGCCCCTGACGGGGAGCTTTGTGACGCTCGCTGTCGCAGCCATCCTCTATGTCATTATCGCCACCGGCATGGGGCTCTTCATCTCCACCTTCATCAGTAGCCAGATTGCGGCTGTTTTCGGCACGTTTCTGATGACCATCATGCCCTCCATTCAATACGGCGGGATCATCAATCCCGTCTCCTCGCTTGAAGGAGCCGGTCGTTACATCGGAGAGGTTTATCCGACTGGACATTTCGTGACGATTGCCCGCGGCACTTTCTCCAAAGGATTGGATTTCGCGGATCTCACCGGCTCGTTCATCCCGTTGATCATCGCCGTGCCAGTTCTGCTGTTACTCGGAATGACGCTCCTCAAGAAGCAGGCGGGCTGAATTATGAAACTCGCAAACGTCCTTCACCTTGGGGTCAAGGAAATTCGCGGTCTGGCCCGCGACAGGATGCTTCTCGCGCTGATAATCTATTCCTTCACGCTTTCGATTTATACTGCATCGACCTCCACACCGGAAACACTCAACAACGCACCGATCGCAGTAGTGGATGAAGACCAGTCGCCCGTCTCTTCGCGGATACTCACAGCGTTCTATCCGCCTTACTTCACCATCCCCAAGCTCATATCCCAGCATGAAATGGACCAAAGGATGGACGCCGGCATCGATACCTTTGCGCTCGATATTCCGCCGGATTTTCAGCGAGATTTGCTTGCTGGAAAATCGCCGACAATCCAGCTGAACATCGATGCGACGCGAATGACACAGGCCTTCACCGGCGGCGGCTACATCGAATCGATCGTCTCAAGTGAGGTAAGCGAGTTCCTGAACCGCTATCGCGCCGGGTCGTCGGTACCTGTACAGCTCACCATGCGCTCCCGGTTCAATCAAAACTT
Source organism: Agrobacterium sp. CNPSo 2736 (assembly GCF_004005385.1). Lineage (NCBI taxonomy): Bacteria > Pseudomonadati > Pseudomonadota > Alphaproteobacteria > Hyphomicrobiales > Rhizobiaceae > Agrobacterium > Agrobacterium sp. CNPSo 2736. The sequence continues at coordinate 7,640 of NZ_RZTX01000031.1, forward strand.
GGACAACGGCTGGTTTGGGGCGATCACCAACGTCATATCGTCGATCACAATGCTGTCGATCGTCCTGACGGGTGCTGCGCTGATCCGCGAACGTGAACGCGGCACGATCGAGCACCTTCTGGTTATGCCTGTCACGCCGACTGAAATCATGCTGAGCAAGATTTGGTCGATGGGGGTTGTGGTATTTTTGGCTTCGGCTTTCTCCCTGTACGTGGTCGTAGAGGGGTGGTTATCGGTCCCGATACACGGATCAATGCCGCTCTTCCTGCTCGGCACGGCATTGCACCTCTTCGCCGTGACTAGCATGGGTATCTTTCTTGCGACCGTGGCCGGGACAATGCCGCAGTTCGGTATCCTGCTCGTCCTCGTGCTGTTGCCGCTGGAGATGCTGTCCGGTGGAAACACGCCACGCGAGAGTATGCCGCAGATCATTCAGGATATCATGCTCGCCGCACCTAACACGCACTTCGTCATTCTCGGGCAGTCCATCCTGTTCAGAGGAGCAGGCATCGATATCGTCTGGCCGCAATTGCTCGCTCTTTTCTTGATCGGTTCAGTTTGCTTTGTTTTTGCCCTTCGACGGTTTCGGGCGTTTCTAAGATGATCGATGGCGGCGCGTTTTCAATCTATCGGTGGATATATCTGCGACCGAAGTCTCATCCAGCGGCGTCTGGAGCTTTGCGGACGAAACAACCCGCAACGAATGCCGATATCAGGCACTATCTAGTTCGGAGGAAAATATGATTCGCATTATCGCACAGGCGATCCTCTCCGCTGCGGGAGTGATTGTTGCGTTTTTCATTCCGAAGGACGACTTCAGTTATCCGATTTATCAGCTTGTCGTTTCGCTTCTCATGATTGCACTAGCTGCGGTACTTGTCTGGTACGGGCCAAGGCTGATCAGTCGGAAAGAGTGAAGTCTTTAAGGACGCGCAGTTTGTTTTGAGCGAAGGTTTTGGTGAGAGCAGCCAGAAAGAGCCAGCGGAACAGGCGTGGCAGCACGTGTACTTCCGTCTACTTCCAAATGCCTATGAAACAACGATTTTACGGTTTCCTGAGGGATTTTGGACCTTGTCCCAACATCCCCGCCGCCCAACAAGTTTGCCTGCCTCTGGGCCTTACGGACAAGAGGCAGGCCTTTCGGTCAGTGCCCTTTGTAGTCCGGTCGCGTACTGTCCAGTTAATGTCCAAGGTTCATCCCCTGCCACCAAGAGTTCGAGGGCCTTCGTGGTCGTGTTCTCAAAACCTCACTGTCACCCGAACAGGAGGAAAAACTGTGTAAAGCTTTGTCTGAGACTGTCACAAGCGATGAGGCAACGGTTGTTGTCTGATCCGAACTGCGACTGGTAGCTGGACCTGTCGATCGACTGGATTTCTACAGCCGGTCGAATAGATCAACGTTTGTGTAATCGACGCTTGGTGCTGGCCGAACCCTGCTGACTGTCTGTGGATGGGACGCAAAACGACGAGCGACTATAAGGTCAAACAAGAAAGAGCTGACATTGACGACAGCGAACGTACAGCAACGGAAGATTGTCATCGTCGGTGGCGGAGTGGCTGGCCTGATCATCGCCAGCAATCTGGGCCGAAGTTGGGGTCGAGGTGTAAGAACAGATCGTCCGGCACCTGCGATCACCCTTGTCGATAGCGATTCCTCTCATGTATGGAAGCCGATGCTGCACATGATCGCAGCGGGTACGCGCGATATTTTCCAGCAGCAGACAAGCTATATTGCTCAGGCGCGTTATCGCGGTTTTACCTATGAGCCGGGCGAGATGTCCGGTCTGGACCGGAGTGGACGCAGCATCCTTGTTGCCCCCTTGCTCGGTCCCGATGGCCGCCTGCTGGTGCCAGAAAGGCGTATTTCCTACGACACGCTGATCATGGCGGTTGGTAGCCGCGCAAACGACTTCGGTACGCCGGGTGTAGCAGAATATTGCATGATGATCGATTCACGCCGGCAGGCGGACGCGTTCAATCGCGAAATACGCCTGCGCATGCTGCAATGCCTGACACAGGATGCCGAGTTACCGATCGCCATCGTCGGCGGCGGTGCGACCGGCGTCGAACTTGCCGCCGAACTCGTGCAACTCGTCGAGACATCCGTCACATACGGTGCCCATGGTCTGAAGGAGCGTATTACGATCACTCTCATCGAGAGCGGACCGCGATTACTGGCGGCATTCCCGGAAGATATCTCGGCGGCGACCAGAGAACGGCTCGAAGCCCTGGGCGTCAATGTCATGACCGACACCCGCGTCAGCGCGGCCAGCGCCGACGGGTTCGTTCTTGTTGACGGTCAGCAGGTTAACGCCTCTCTCAAGGTCTGGGCCGCGGGAGTCAAAGGACCGGATTTTCTGGCCGATCTCGATGGACTTGAGGCGACGCGCAGCAATCAGTTGATCATTCTGCCATCGCTGCAAACGTCTCGCGACACGAACATTTTTGCCATCGGTGATTGTTCAAGCCTGACGCTACCCGACGCCGCCCGGCCATTGCCGCCAACAGCCCAAGTCGCCCATCAACAGGCCCAACACCTGATCCGGCATCTGCCTGAGGCCATACAGGAGGACAGCCCGGTACCGGATTTCGCCTATCGGGACCTTGGCTCTTTGGTGTCGCTGGGTGACTATGACGCGTACGGCTCGCTCGGTAAGTTCGGCTTTTTCAAGAGCGTCACCATTCGCGGTCGCCTCGCGCAGTTCAGTCACCTCATGCTTTACCGTAGCCATCAGGCCCGCCTTTATGGCTTCTGGCGTGGCGGTCTGCTGTGGCTGGTCGATCTCCTGAATTCACGCCTGCGTGCAGGTATCCGTCTGGACTGAGACATGATCCGGCCGCGCCGCGCGGATCAGAAACAGAATTGACTGACGCGGTACGCGGCGCCGGGTTGTCAGAAGGGAGACAAGATGGAGACGGTGTTCACGGCTTTGGTCCTCCTGGTGGCGGTGGTAGCAAGCGGTTTGCTTTCCCGCGTGATCTTTGTGCCTTTGCCATTGCCTCTCGTTCAGATCGGCCTCGGCGCCATAATCGCCTCCATCGCTGATGTGGGCGGCGTACTCGATCCGAACCTATTTTTTCTCCTGCTCTTACCGCCGCTTCTGTTCCTCGATGGTTGGCGTATTCCAAAGGAGGGTGTCTTCCGCGACAAGGGCACCATTCTCGAACTCGCTTTGGGCCTTGTCATCTTCACCGTTCTTGGCGTCGGCGTCTTCATCAACTGGATGATCCCGTCCATGCCGCTGGCGGTGGCTTTCGCGCTTGCCGCGATCATATCTCCGACCGATCCGATCGCCGTGTCGTCCATCACCTCCCGGGTACCGGTTCCCAAGCGGCTTATGCATATCCTCGAAGGCGAGTCGCTTCTCAATGACGCTTCCGGTCTCGTCTGTATGCGTTTTGCCGTCGCCGCAGTGCTGACCGGTACGTTTTCGCTCGCTGAAGCTTCCGTGACGTTTGTCTGGCTTGCTGTCGCGGGCATCGCGGTCGGCCTCGCTGTGACCTGGGGTGTAACTACTGCGAAGAACTGGGTCTCGCGGCGCTACGGCGAGGAGACCGGTTCACAAATCCTGATCAGCCTGCTCATCCCCTTTGCCGCCTATCTGCTGGCCGAGCATCTGCATGCCTCGGGGATCCTCGCAGCTGTGGCCGCCGGCATATCGATGAGCTATTCGGAGCAATCGGGGGAGGCACTGGCCGTTACACGCATGCGCCGAACCGCGGTCTGGGATACCGTGCAATTTGCGCTGAACGGCATCATCTTCGTTCTGCTCGGGGAACAACTGCCGAGGATTGTCAGCGGTGCCGCCGATGTTGTGCGAGACACCGGCCATCACGATCCTGTCTGGCTCATCGCCTACGTCCTGGCCATCAATCTCGCGCTTGCCGCCCTGCGTTTCCTATGGGTATGGGCCTCACTTCGTTTCACGTTGTTTCGCGCTACTCGAAAGGGGCAAACCCGTCAGGCACCGGGCTGGCGGTTGATCGCCGCGACATCGCTCGCCGGTGTGCGAGGTACGATTACGCTCGCCGGGATCCTCACCCTGCCTCTTACGCTCAACGATGGCAGTCCGTTTCCGGCGCGTGATCTGGCGATCTTTCTTGCGGCTGGAGTCATTATATTCTCGCTTGTCGCCGCCAGTATTGGACTTCCCTATCTGCTGAAGGGTCTCGAACTGCCACCCGAGCAGGACGATCAGAGCCATGAAGACGAAGCTCGCGTTGCCGCGGCGCAAGCCGCAATCGAGGCGATCGAACGGGCCCAGCATAAACTGGGTGAAGGCCAAAGCGACATGGATCTTTACGCTAATGTCGCGGTCCGCCTGATGGATGTGTATCGACAGCGGATCGACGGCTATGCCATGACCGGCGAAGAGGCCGCCATATCATTGCGCACGAGTGAGATCGAGCGGCAGCTCAGACTGGCGGGATTACGGGCAGAACGCGACGAAATCTACCGCATCGCCCGCGCCCGAAAGCTTTCCGACGATGCGTCCCGCCGGCTCGTCCGGGAAGTCGACCTTGTCGAAGCGAGGATGAATGCTTCGTAAGGAGCTGGGACGGTCCTTTGGCGGTAATGCTGTCAGCGCGGCTAAAAAAGGCCTATGGGTATCCCCATCCGTGTGCTGGAGAAGAACTCCAATGCCGCTGGAAAAGGCTGCTTTGTGACAATGCGTACCGTCATGTCGCCGACCTTCTCGATTCGCTCCATCCAGTTGCCTAGGCTTGCGTTCATGACCCTGGTGGCGGGATCGTGCGCGTTCTTCTATCGGCAGCTCTCAGCCTTGCTGTGGGTGATACGGCAGTTACGAGCTGCACTTGTCCCGTGATGGGAGCTAATGTCACCTGACCATTTAAAATCCCGTAGCAGGAAAAGTACTTGTACCTCTTTCTTCGAATTGTCTTTCATTGGAGTGATGGCTTGTGCAAATCTCTGAAGGAATCCGATCTGTTTTCAGGTGAACTCTATGAAGCGCCCCACAATCGCAGATGTTGCCGAAGCGGCCGGTGTCAGCGTTGCAACAGTCGATCGCGTCTTGAACGCCCGCCTGCCCGTGCGGGAAGAGACGTCAAAGCGCGTATTCTCTGCTGCCGAAAAGATTGGGTTTCACGCCACGAACATCATTCGTCAGAGAATGTTGGCCGATTTGCCCTCGTACAATCTGGGCTTCATCCTGCGTAAGGAGCGCCACGCCTTCTACCAATCATTCGCCGAAGAGTTGGAAGCCGCGGCGCGTGCAGTCAAGGATCGACGTCTTCAGATCCATGTGCAATTCGCACAATCAGGCGAGCCGTCCGAGATCTCGGAACTTCTACTCGCCATGAGAGGGAAGGTGCAGGCAATTGGCGCGATCGCACCGGACCATCATGACGTTACATCGGCCGTGAGCGCACTAAGATCGAAAGGTGTTGCGACCTTCTCCCTCATTTCTGATTTCGCGCAGGGCGTGCGCGAGGCGTATCTGGGAACGAACAATATCAAAGTAGGCCGGACTGCCGCCTGGATGCTATCCAGGTTATCGCGTTCTCCCGGTAAAATGCTTCTCCTTCTGGGCGGTCATCGATTTCATGGGCAGCCGAGACGATCGGCGTCTCGATGGCGCTCTTCGACGACAATTTTCTCACCGTTCTTCGAAACGGGATGACCGACTACGCCAAGACGCAAAAGGACGTGACGCTGCAGATCGAAGATGCGCAAAACGACGTTGGCAAGCAACTGAGCCAGGTTCAGAATTTCGTTGCGTCCGGCGTTGATGCGATCATCGTCAATCCGGTCGATACGGATGCAACTGTTGCACTCTCGCAAGCCGCCGATGCGGCAGGCATTCCGCTGATTTACGTCAATCGCATGCCGGTCAACGTGGATCAGCTTCCCGAAAAGCAGGCTTTCGTGGCGTCGGACGAAAAAGAGTCCGGGACGCTTGAAACCAAGGAAGTGTGCCGTCTTCTGAAGGAGGCGGGAAAGACGGAAGCCAAGGCCGTTGTCATGATGGGAGAGCTTTCCAACCAGGCTGCCCGCATGCGGACGCAGGACATCAAGGACGTGATTGCAACGCCCGAATGCAGCTTTATCAAGATTGTCGAGGAGCAGACCGCCAACTGGTCGCGTACCCAGGGTGCGGATCTGATGACCAACTGGCTCTCCGCCGGCGTTCAATTCGACGCCGTCATTGCCAACAATGACGAAATGGCCATCGGCGCCATTCAGTCGTTGAAGGCCGCCGGAAAAGACATGAAGAGCGTGATCGTCGCGGGCGTGGATGCCACGCAGGACGCGCTTGCTTCCATGGCTGCCGGCGACCTCGATGTAACGGTGTTCCAGAATGCCGCAGGGCAGGGCAATGGCGCTGTAGATGCCGCCCTTAAAATTGTCCGCGGTGAGAAAATCGAGAAGAAGGTCTACGTGCCCTTCGAACTCGTCACGCCGGCAAACCTCAAGGACTATCAGGCCAAGAACTAATCAGCTCGCAACCGGGAAAGAGACGGGTCCATCGTCTCTTTCTTCCTAAGAGCGAAGGAGGATAAGTCATGGTCAGCCCTACAACTGCGGCGGCAATCAAACGAGTGCTGGAGGCAACAGAAATTGATGGCCTGCTTGCCATCGAGGGGATTCGAAAGGAATTTCCGGGCGTTCTAGCACTCGATAACGTTCAGCTCCGCGTGCGGCCTGGAACCGTGCATGCGCTTATGGGCGAAAACGGCGCAGGTAAGTCCACGCTGATGAAAATTATTGCCGGAGTTTATCAGCCTGATGCCGGTGAGATACGTCTTCGAGGTATCCCGACCGTGCTGAAGTCGCCGCTTGACGCGCTGGAGCAGGGGATCGCGATGATCCACCAAGAGCTCCAGCTGATGAACTGGATGACGGTGGCCGAGAACATCTGGATCAGGCGAGAGCCCAAGAACCGCCTTGGCCTCATCGACCATTCCAGGATGGTGAAGATGACTGAAGATCTTTTTACTCGGCTGAATATCGAGCTTGATCCGCGAGCTCAAGTGTCGGAACTGACGGTCGCGCAAAAACAGATGGTCGAGATCGCTCGCGCAGTCAGCTACGAGTCCTCTGTTCTCATCATGGATGAGCCGCGCGTATCCCGCACCAAGCCGACGATCGCGCTCGACGAGATCGACAGGCTGATCGCGGCGGGGGTGCGGTTTGGCACCGTGCTCGCCGATGCCGGCTATGGTTTATCGGCCGCGTTTCGCCAGGGGCTCAGTGCACGCGGCCTCACATGGGCTGTCGGTATTCCCAAACATCAAAAGGTCTACCCCCATAATGTCGCCCTGACTTTTCCGGTTTCCGGTAATGGCAGACCGCGCAAGCATTCGATCCCCGACACCCTGTCGATGGCGGCCGAAACGATCCTGGAAGCATCCTCCTGGAAGAA
>NZ_RZTX01000032.1:0-14617 GCF_004005385.1 Agrobacterium sp. CNPSo 2736
GGCCAGCACAGGTCTTTACTGTTCGGCAGCCCCTGTTGCCTCACTGGCCAGTACAGTAGGCGGGCGTAAAGCGTCCGGACGCGGCGACCGGCATTAGACGCCGCAAATGGACGGCAGTTGACATTGGGCACGTTTTCGAACGAGCTTCTTCGCCTTGAACCCTATCGAACCGGCGACCCCGTTATTCGCAGGGCGGCGCGAGTGAACTGAACTTTCTTCACCGCACCGTGCCGGCGCTCCTCCAAAATACGAGCGCCTGGCAGGATTATTGCGATGGCCAGCGTTCGTTGGAGCAGGCTATCAAGCGGCTGGCGAAGTCGATGAAACAGGCTGCCTGAGAAGCCAGAGATCAGAAGGCGTAGCGTCGATCAAGTTCTTGGAGGGCAGCCTGAACCTCGTAGATGGAAACCGACTCCGGTGTTCCGGGAATTTGGCGGCACAACGGCTTCGAATCGACCGCGTAGAAATCCGAGGCCCATGCAGCCAGGATGGTCCGCTTGTCGTGTGCGGTGAGAGCAGTCGCTTTACGACATTGATCGGCCGCTCAATTTGCATGCCCTGAAGCACGATCGCCGGCCCCATCGCCGCGGCATTGCTCACGGCCTGCTGTAACATCTCGTACATGTCGGCCTTCCTATCGAACGTGTGGATCTTTGTCCCGCCGAAGGTGCGATGCCGCGATGGCATCATTCTCCGGCGCCAGCAGATCATGCTTTTCAGCGAAGGCGGCGAATAGGCCGCGCGCGGTCTCCGCTTCGATCTCGCCGCGCAGTGCCGCACTACAGGCTTTCAGCGCCATCGAGTGTGCCGTGTCACACGGCCCCCAGCTTACAAAGGGTCAGCGCTCAGTTGCGCTCCATGTTCGCTCTCAAATGCATTTTGGGGACCAGCAATAACCAGCCCCGTTAGTGGTTTGCATGGCCAATGGAGTACAACATGAGCGACTTCGACCTTTATTATTGGCCAGTTCCGTTTCGAAGTCACTTCATTCGCGGAACTCTGGCCCATTGTGGGTGTTCCTGGGATGAGCACGATGTCGATGCGATTGAAGGCATTATGGATTTCGGGGTGGAAAAGCAGCCGGTCGCTTTCATGGGGCCACCCGTTCTGATTGACCGTGAGCGCAATTTCGCAATCTCTCAGATGCCGGTGATCGTCATTTACTTCGGTGAGCGGTTGTTATCATGTCGGCAACTGTGAAGGCCGCATGCTCAGCGCCAAGATTGCAAACGATGCCAATGACGTCCTTTATGAGTTGACGCTCAACGGTGGACGCGAGATGTGGACTCCTGAAAAGTGGGAGCTACAGCTCCGCTGGCTGCTTTGAACAGTAAAAGTTTTGAAGACTATGGCAACGCCTATTGCGGAGGAGAGATTGAGAAATTACTCCGAAAGGTAGCTGGTTGACTTATGCCGGCGAGGCGCCATCGCTTTGTCTGTTGTGCAGCCGGTCCGGATTTTAAAAAGACTCAAACTGACGCCCCTGCTATTCCACAATCGTTGTAGATGAGCCGAACCAGCCACGGAGATTCGACACGAAATGTTCCGGCTTGCCTCAACTGTCACGAAAAAGATGATAGCAACGCTGCTATTCCGCGCCTTTCCGACCAGCCAAGCGCCTATCTTGTATATCAGCTGCTCCTTTTCAGCGAGAAGCGGCGTGGCGGTAGTCCCCCTACCACTGATCATGATCCGGGCCGCCGAACATTTGAATGAAGAAGTCATCGAACCGATGGCCGCTTAAGGCCAGAGCGCTTGGCCCTGCCATGAAAGCATTGACGGCCTGGTGGAACGAATGCGGAAAGAGCATCCCCCAAAAGGTGAGTCGGGGACGCAAGCCGGCGCCGAAGATCTGAATGGAGTGGTGTGAAACCGCGGCCTCAAATGCGGTCCTGCTGCGGCCATCGCTGCAACGCTTCACATCCAGCCGGCGTCAGGCCATACACTCCTCGATCGAGCCGCTCAAACCAGCCATAAACATTCGCAAGCAGGATCTTCCCTGCATCCGGAATGCTGGACCTGACCTGACGCACACGCATCGGCCCTGACGACAGCGCCAAAGCGCAGCCAAGCGCCTGCTGGCGATACGCGGTCATGATCGGCGCGCGGGTGCTTCCGCCTGCTGTTGGATCGCCGCGTCGTTTCCGGTGTTCACGCATGAGCCGCGACCGCCGTTTCGGATTGGTTCGCGGCATCGGCGATATCGAACCAACGATCATGCTGACCTCGCCGGTATCGGCGATACCGAGCATGCCGATCCCGAGCCTGCGGCAAAGGTCGCGGTAACGCCTGTCGGCCTCGCGGCCTTTACCCCTGGCCGAGACCCGAGCCGCGATCCAGACTTCATCGGCGATAGCCGCGCGATCGACGGCCTGCAAAATGAGTTCCAGATTGAATCTCAGTTTCAGCTCGCAAATCACGACAACCGGCGGATCGCCATCGCTCAAACCGACGAGGTCGCAACCGCCAACTTCGCCCTTGACGGTGTAACCCGCCTTTTCAAGAAAGCCTTTGATGGGCAGATAAAGCGATGTTTCCATGTGCCTGCAGGTTCAAATGAGTATCCGCCCCCAGATACATCGATACCCCCACACAGGACAACCTTCATGGCCGTCGCCACGCGGCTTCGGATCGTCCGCAGCAAGATAGTCGCCGAGCGACCTGATGGGATTGTTATAATCTCACTATTCGGTGAACGCTTCCTCCCGTTTGCGGCTGATGCTCGGCGACAGTACCAGCGCCAGCACCGCAACCGCAAAGATCAACAGCGACAGGCTAAGCGGGCTGCGCAGAAAGATCGTCGGATCGCCCTGGCTGATCAGCATCGCACGGCGCAGGTTTTCCTCCAGCATCGGCCCCAATATGAAACCGAGCAGCAACGGCGCCGGTTCGAAACGCATCTTGCTCAATGCAAAACCGACAATGCTGAAGCCTGCCATGACGAAGACATCAAAAACGCTGTTGTTGATGCTGTAGGCGCCGATGCAGCAGAACCCGATAATCGCCGGAAATAAAAGGTGGTAAGGCACGGTCAGCATCCGGACCCAAAGCCCGATCAGCGGCAGGTTCAGAATGACGAGCATGAGATTACCCGACCACATGGAGACGATCATGCCCCAGAACAGGCTCGGCTCCTCGGAGATCACATTCGGGCCGGGCGTGATGCCCTGGATTATCATCGCACCGACCATCAACGCCATGACCGGGTTTCCGGGAATGCCGAGGGTGAGCATGGGAATGAACGATGTTTGCGCGCCGGCATTGTTGGCGGCTTCAGGGGCAGCAACCCCTTCGATCGCACCCTTGCCGAACTCGGCCCGGTTTGGAGAAACCCGTTTTTCCACAGCATAGGCAGCGAAGGAGGCCAGCATGGCCCCACCGCCCGGCAGAACACCGAGGAAGGACCCAAGTGTGGTGCCACGCAAAACGGGCGCACAAATTCGCCGGAAATCGTCCTTCGTCAGCATCAGTCCCGTCACACGCTTGACGCCAACCGAACGCTCCTGCTCGTTTTCCAGATTGCGCAGGATCTCACAAATACCGAATATGCCCATGCTGACGGCAACGAAATTCAATCCATCATAGAGTTCTGGAATATCGAAGACATAGCGTGGCGTGCCGCTTTCAACATCGGTGCCGACAGTGCCAAGCAGCAGGCCGAAGACGATCATGGCGAAGGCCTTCAGCAGCGAGCCGCTTGCCAGCGCAACGGAGGCGACAAGACCGAGAACCATCAGCGAGAAATATTCGGCCGGTCCGAAGTTGAGCGCGATCGCGGCAAGCGGCGGCGCGGCAAGCGCAAGCAGGATGGTCGCCACCGTGCCGGCAAAGAAGGAGCCGAGGGCTGCGGTTGCAAGCGCGGCACCCGCGCGGCCGTTGCGGGCCATCTGATATCCGTCGATCACGGTGACGACCGAAGAGCTTTCCCCCGGCAGGTTGATGAGAATGGCCGTTGTCGAGCCGCCATATTGCGCGCCATAAAAGATGCCGGCCAGCATGATGAGCGCGGATTCCGGCGGCAAGCCGAAGGTGATCGGCAGGAGCATCGCGATCGTGGCCGTTGGTCCAAGCCCCGGCAACACCCCGATCGCAGTTCCCAGAAGACAACCGATGAAGCCGTAGAGCAGGTTCATCGGCAGGAAAGCAGTGGATGCGCCGAGCCAGAGGTTAGAAAAGATGTCCATAAGTAATCCAATCCGGTTTCGGGGCTGACTGGCACGCCCTAGAAAAAGTCACCGATAAAGGGGATCCACGGTCCGAAGGCACGAAGAGGGAGCGCCAGGAGCCTGGTGAAAAGCAGGGCGGAGCAGCCCGCCAGGAACAGGCCCAACAGGATGGAATGACGCCAGTTGACATAACGACTGGCCGCCGATGCCCCGACAATGAGCAGGAACATCGTGGGTGCAAGGCCAAGCCCCGCCAGCACGAGACCGAAGCCGACGGGAGCGAGGATCACCAGAAAATAGGCCTTCCAGTTCCAGGTTTCGGTCTCACCTTCCTCAGCGCCTACCATCAGCGACTGGATGAGGATGAACGCGCCAAGCGTCATCAAGATCAGGCTGAGCATGGTCGGGAAATAACCGGGGCCCATCTGGAACGAGTTCCCGACCTCCAGATTGCGACCGAACCAGATGAATAACAGGCCGGCAAAAATCATCGTCACGCCGCCGGCGAAGTCGCGACCGTTTTTTATCTTCAGCATGGCACTATACTCGCTGTGGAAATGTGCCGGCCGGAATGACATCGAAGGAAATCATACCGGCCGGCAGCCTGCATCACTGCGGCGGGACGTTCGCGGCCTTGATGACCTCGGCCCACTTCGTCGTTTCCTTGTCGATGAACGCCTGGAATTCGACCGACGTATTGCCGACCGGCGTCACACCCATTGCTTCGAGTTTCGCTTTTATCGCCGGATCCGCGATGATCTCCTGGACTTCCTTGCTGAGCTTTTCGACGATTTCCGGCGGGGTGCCGGGAGGCGCAAACAGGCCATGCCAGGAGGTCGCCTCGAAACCGGGAATGACGCTTGCCATGGTCGGCACGTCGGGCAGCAAGCTGGCTTTTTCCAGGCTGGTGACGGCGAGCGCCTTGACCTTGCCGGCCTTCACCTGCTGGGCAGCGGTCGGAATATTATCGAACATCATGTCCACATGGCCACCAACAACGTCGAGAATGGCCTGGCTGCTGCCTTTGTAAGGCACATGCGTGATCTTGAGATCGGCCTTGGTGGCCAGAAGCTCGCCCGCAAGATGGATGGACGTCCCGACGCCGGAAGAGGCGTAAGTGTGCTTGCCCGGCTCCGCCTTCAGGAAGGCGATCAACTCCTTGACGGAATTCGCCTTTATCTTATCGGGATTGACAACCAGCACGTTCGGCAGGCTTGCAATCAGCGAAATCGGCGCAAATCCCTTTTCCTTGTCATAAGGCAGGGTCTTGTAGAGCGTCTGGTTGATCGCGTTGGAACTGACCGTTCCCATACCGATCGTATAGCCATCAGGCTTTGACCGCGCGAGGTCGCCAAGGCCGATATTGCCGCCGGCACCGGGCTTGTTTTCAACGATGAAACGTTGTCCCAGCCTCTTGTCCAATTCTTCAGCCACAAGGCGGCCGAATGTATCCGTATTGCCGCCTGCGGCAAAAGGAACAATGACGGTCACCGTCTTGGACGGATAGTCTTCGGCAAAACTGGACTGGAGACCGATTGCGGATATTGCGGCTGTGACAGCCGCAAACGTCATGAAACGCTTGAGGTTCATAGTAATTCCTCCACTTTTCTGGCTTCCCGCCAGCACTGCTCACCACCCTTCGAAACCCTCCTCCCGAAGAAATGGAAGCGCTTTCATTTTAGCCCCAAAAATCTCTTCCGCAACCGCAGACGGTGTTTTTTTAATCATTAAGTTTCAACATATTAACTTGAATCACCACAATACTTTAGACGAACATCTTGATTAAGCTCAAAATGAAAGCGTAAATCATTTTGAGGGGAATGAAAAATGGCCGACCACGAGAAAAGCAGTTATATCGCACCAGGCGGGCCGGTCACGCTCGCCGACATTGCAAAGCTCGCGGGCGTTTCGCCGGTCACGGTTTCCCGGGCGATCAATACTCCCGCTCTGGTCAAGCCCCGCACGCTGGAGGTGATTGAGCGGGTGATCGCAAAAACGGGTTATGTGCCTAATCTGTTGGCTGGCGGCCTTGCTTCCCGGCGCACCCGGCTGATCGCTGCGATCGTCCCAACCGTTTCCAGCACGATCTTTGCCGAGACTATCGAGGGGCTTAACGCTGAACTCGTCGCCGCCGGCTATCAACTGCTGCTTGGCCTTTCCGGTTATGACAATGCCCGCGAGCTGGAACTGACACGCGCGATTTTGGCACGCCGTCCCGATGGCATCGTCCTCACCGGCATCACGCATCTTAAAGGGACACGCGCCATGTTGACAGGCGCGGGCCTGCCGATTGTCGAGATATGGGATTCCACCCCCTCACCGCTCGACACTGCGGTCGGCTTCTCGCATGCGGCGGTTGGCGCTCTGGCGGCCGAGCATCTGCTGGTCAAGGGCTACGACCGCTATGCCCAGATCGGTGCCAATGATCCCCGCGCCGTTCAGCGCCGCGACGGTTTCGTCGGTCGCCTCAGAGGGGTCGCGGATGTCGAGTTACCAGCGCTGGAAATGAATTCACCCTCTACCTTTCGGGACGGAAGATTGGCGATGGCGCAGCTTCTGGACAGTGGGCAGGGCACGCTCGGCGTATTCTGTTCATCGGACGTCGTCGCCCACGGCGCCCTGGCGGAAGCAAATGCACGCGGCTGCAGCATACCCGATCAGCTCGCCGTTATCGGTTTCGGCGATTTTGACTTTGCTCCCTACACACACCCGCCATTGACAACGATCCGTATCGATCGCCGTGACATCGGCACCAAGGCAGCGCGCTCCATTCTCAGAAAGATAGAAGGCGACGGGAATGTGGAGGCCATGATCAATATCGATTTCCACATCGTTGCCCGCGGCACCGCCTGACGCAGCGCGCTTACGGCCGCTTGCCAAATTCCGCCGTGGCCCGCGTCCAGTGATCGGCCTGTTCCGAAAGCGTAATGCCAAGACCTGGCCGGCTTGGCACCAGCATGCGGCCATCCCTGATCTCCAGCCGCTCGTTGAAAAGCGGATCGAGCCAGTCGAAATGCTCCACCCAAGGCTCAAGCTCGTAGGCGGCCGCCAGATGGAGGTGGATTTCCATGGCGAAATGGGGCGCAAGCTGCAGCTTCCTGGACTCTGCCAGCGCGCAGATTTTCAGGAATTGCGTGATGCCCCCAACGCGCGGCGCATCGGGCTGGATGAAATCGACGGATTTATTCTCAATCAACGAGATATGCTCCAGAACGCTCGCCAGCATTTCGCCGGTTGCGATCGGTGTATCGAGCGTTGCGGCGAGCGCCGCATGGCCTTCGACATCATAGGCATCGAGCGGCTCTTCGATCCATGTCAGATTATAGGGCTCCATGAGACGGCCGAAACGCATAGCGGTGGGGCGATCCCACTGCTGGTTCGCATCAACCATCATCGCCACCCTGCCGCCGAGGCGCTCATGCACCGCCGCGACGCGTTTGAGATCGACAGCCATATCGGGCTGACCGACCTTGATCTTGATCCCACCTATGCCCGCAGCAATCGAGCGCTCGACATTATCGAGAACTTCCTCAATCGGCGACGACAGGAAGCCACCTGATGTGTTATAGCATTGCACGGAATCGCGGTGGGCGCCGAGCAACTTGGCAAGCGGCAGGCCTGCACGTTTCGCCTTGAGGTCCCACAAGGCCACATCGAAGGCTGCTATCGCCTGGACGGCAAGCCCGCTGCGACCGACCGACGCTCCGGCCCAGCAAAGCTTGTTCCACAGCTTGCCAATGTCGTTCGGGTCTTCGCCGATAAGGACGCTCGCGATCTCCTTGGCGTGTTCATATTGACCCGGACCACCGGCACGCTTGGAATAGCTGAACCCAATGCCGCTATGGCCGTGCTTCGTCTCTATTTCCGCAAAGAGAAAAGCGACTTCGGTCAAAGGCCTCTGCCTGCCGGTCAAAACCTTTGCATCGCTTATCGGCGCCTTCAGCGGCAGGAAGATCGAGGAAAGCTTTATCCAGGCAATGCTGTCTGCGCCGAGGGCCTGTTGCCGGTGGCCGGTTTTTGCTGGCTGCGTATCCATCTTCGCCTCTCTGATTTTCACCCGCCGAGCGGCCCTCGTCTTGACTGATATCGCGGCAATCAATTTAAGTCCAAGTTGTTTTCTGTTGGATATTGATACCAGGATTGAATAGATGCTTGATTTGGGACAGGTCCGTTCATTTGTCGCCATCGCCGCCGAGCTGAATTTCAGCCGCGCGGCCCGGCGTTTGAATATGACCCAGCCTCCACTCAGCCGGCAGATCAAGCTGCTGGAGCAGGAACTCGACGTCACACTCTTCGAGAGAACCAGCCGCAGCGTCGTCCTGACGCCGGCAGGGGTAGCGTTTCTGGCGGAGGCCCGGAAACTGCTTGAACAGGGGGATGCAGCGGTAACCGCGACAAGAAGGGCAGCACGCGGGAGTGCGGGGGCAGTGAAAATCGCCTTTGTCGGCGCCAGCACCTATAGTTTCCTGCCGAGGTTCATCAGTCGGGCGCGTACTGCCGTACCTCAGGTCGAACTCGAACTGGTGCAGATGGAAACGGCCGAGCAGCTTCAAGCGATCAATGCCGGCGATATCGATCTCGGACTTTCCCGCCCGCTTACCGGCAATCATCATCTGGAAAGCCTGTGCGTTGCGCGCGAACCCATGATGCTCGCCATCCCTCGCGCGCATCCGCTTGCCGCAAAACGCCGACCTGCGCTGGATGCGCTCAATGGTGAGCCCTTCATCATGTTTTCCCCGCCTGCACGCTATCTGCACGACAAGCTGACCAGACTGATGGAGCAGAACGGTATTGCCCCCCGCGTCGTTCAAAGCATGACCCATTCTCAGGCCATCCTCTCACTGGTCAGCGCCGGCATCGGCCTGGCGCTAGTTCCGGCCGGCACCCAAAACGCCTGCTTCGATGATGTGATCTTTCGATCCTTGGATTTGCGAGAAGAATGTGTTGCAGAGCTTCACGCCATTTGGAGTCCCCACAACCGCAATCCTTTGCTGCCGGAAGTACGCAACATCGCTACCCTTGGGCATATTACGTTATGACCTTCATCTCCAGCAACAGGTTAAAATACATATCTTTTGAGGTATCGAGCTTGTTTCTCGAAGCCATTTCGCCTTGATATAATCTGAACGGCCGACCTCTGCATTTCGAAAACTCAATGAGGTTCCTGCCGAGCTCGCAGAAACAATTTCAAGGCGCCCCGCATGCCGGTCTTTAGGCACGCCATGGGTCTACGAGAACAACGCCTGTACCTTGGAAATCATGAATGTTGCGTGTGACAACCACTAGTCCATGCACGATCGCTGTCGCAGCAATGAGTGCATCTGCTTCATTGCGGCGATCCGGAATATGCAAGTGAGCACATCGCGTCGCAATTGCTTCATCGATAGAGATCATGCGCTCAGCGAACTCCGGTCGAACTCGGCTATCCATCCAGGTTCGTAAGCGAGAGCCCTGCTCGATGTCACGGCGCTGGATGCTGAGTATCCCGCGCTCAAGCTCTAAAATTGTTATGGCAGAAATATACAGATCACGAGAATCCTTGGCACCTAACCAAGTCGTCACGTTCAGATCAGCCTTACCGTCACCCACTTTACGGAGCTCGGAGACAACGTTTGTGTCGAGCAAGTATTTCAAGAGAGATCAACTTCGCGAGTTGCAATGACCGACCGAGACAGATCGAAATCGATATTCGACAATCCTGGCATTGAAAGCGCATCGACAAGATTGTGACGCTTACCTGTCAGACGCTCAAACTCACGGTACGTCATCAACACATGCGAAGGTCTGCCTCGATCGGTGATGACGACAGGCCCTGCCTCAGCAGCTTTTTTCGCTCTGCCAACATCGTGATTCAGTTCGCGGCTGGTCAAGTTAGTCGTAGCCATAGTCGCCTCCATGTAGGAACGTATCTACATATAACGCTTTCATTTTAATCTCGCAATCCCTTTCTTGCGCCGCGTGGCTGCCAGCCTTTTAAGCTCTTGAAGGGATCAGAACCCTCGCCCCGAGAGTTAGTCCGCCAAGCTATTGAAAATACAGACGGTGCATGCAAGCGGAGCGTGGGTTGTAATGTTGCGTTAAATTATGCAACTTTTGCTCCGGTGAACACCGACAAGTATTGAACCCAAGGCACTGCGGAAAGCGGCCCATCTTGCCTCCTTGAAGAGCATGGAACGACGACCCGCCGTAGCGACGGACTAAGTCTCAGAGGATCAAATCATGGACTTGTGAGATCGATGCAAGTGCTTCAGTGCATAAGCACATCCCCCAGCGCCAGGATCCGGAAGCGGTAACGCAGCAATTCAGTGTTTCTCAGAGAATATTCTCACTCACCTCGCCTACACGGCGGGGATAGGAAAACGCGCGTACCGATCCGGCCAGCCATTACAGTTCGAGCTTTAAAGCCTCATCCATTTGTGCAGGTACCGAACAGCAGATTAGTGCCTCTCCAGCTGCTACGGCACAGCCAGGCTCTGATTGATAGCTGACGGCACCCTTGACAATCTTCGTTCGGCAATCGCCGCAATTGCCTGCTCGGCAGCCGAAGACCGGACTGAGTCCGAGCTGCTCGGCGACTTCCAGCAACGCCCCCCCGCCTGGCTGCCAGAGTGTCTCTTTTCCCGACCGAGTGAAGACGACGCGGATCGGTGCCTTGGCTGCAGGCTTGAGCGGCAGAGAGGACGAGTAAGCACCTGGATCTCGCTTCAGGCCGGAAGGGCCAAACTGCTCTGCATGTATCCGACCGTCTGGGATATTTAGTCCGCGCAGCCCGTCATATATGGATTGCATGAAGGAAGATGGTCCGCAGATATAGAAATCATAGTCGTTAAATGGCAGATGTGCGTTCAACAGCGTCATGTCGACGCGACCGACTGCATCAAAAAGACCTTCGTCCTCGACATCGGGCGCTCCGAGCACCCGGATATCTCGAATTGTCCCTTCGCTGCGCTCAACCAGTTCGCCGATTTCGCGATCAAACGCTCTTTCAGCAGAGACATGCGACGACCGGAACAACCAGATTCCCCGCCGATAGCGCGTCCTGTCGCCAGTTTGGACAACGTGGCGCAGCATGGACAGCAACGGCGTGATCCCGATGCCAGCAGCGAGGAGAACGGCCGGCCGGTTCCGTTCCATCGCGTCGATGGTAAACGCTCCGACCGGTGGCAGTGCCTCGATCTCGTCGCCTTCACGCAGTGCGTGCAAGAGCGTTGATGCCCTACCCTGACTCTTCACGCTCAATCTGTAGAAGCCATCCAATGGAGCACTGGATATTGTATAGCTCCGACGAAGCGAGTCCGCCCCGTCCCTCATTCTGATCGGCAGATGCTGGCCCGCAAGGTGGGGAATGACAGCTTCTTCATCGACTGGTGCAAGGTGAAGCGAACGGACGGTGGAACTCTCCCGAATGGCCTTCTGCACGCGGAAGCGCCGCCACGTCTTTGGCTGGGCTGCTATCTTTAAGCGGCTAGCGGCCTCACTCCATCCGCCTGTCATCAAACTGTTCGGTGACATACCGCCTTCGATCAAGCTCCACCGCAGCGGCAAGGCGTCTTTGCGCATCACCACCTTCTCTGGCATGACATGCCACAGACGCTCGGCGCCCTCGAAGGCGGCAATTTCGGGTGAATCCAAAATGACGTCGACGCGGCCGGTGATCTGCAGCATGTCGCCCGTCTCGTGATCCACGAACAGAAGTCCGGCGCGCGAATTGATGATGAAGTTACCAAGCGTGTTGAAAAACTGATTTCCATTGAAATCCGGTATGGTCAGGCCACCATCGGCATCCACGCGGACGAAACCGCGTCGGCCGCCCCGATGGGAGACATCCACCTGCCGTCCCTCACCCTCGCGCTCCACATATGAGGCAACGAAGAGGGTGTCGGCAGCTGTGATGAGACCCCGTGCGTCTGCGTCCAGTCCATTTGAAACCAGCACCTCGGACCGCCTCGGCAAAGCCGGATCGCGCACAAAGCTGAACTGCCGATTTTGGATGTAGCGCGGACAGTTGCCGAAGCTCTGCCCGACTGAAACGGAAAAGCGTTCGTTGCCGCTGCGGATGACAGTACCATTTAGCCGATTGCGTCGGCGCGTTATTAGATCGACGCCAACCAGACCGATCGGTTCCCCATCGATGATGCCGGCTTCGGCCGGATCATCCGGATCGCTCGCGGCATTAATATCCAGCGTCAGAGGATCGGGCGAATGCAGAAAGCCTGGCCGTCCGCTGCGGATCGTCGCCCATGGCATGCCATCACGATCGACAGATCCGATCACGATGAAGGGCAGCAGCGAATAGAACTCCCGGTGCTGATCGAGCATAAAGGTGCGCAGGACCCTGCGGCCGATGGGGTCCATCTGCTCGACCACGCCGGCGTGCCGCTGCAACTGCAGTTCACCCGCATGCCATGGTGACGATGGTGAGGATTCTTCAGCAGGCATCGGCCTCTCCTTTGGGAAGGCAGCCGGAACCAAGGTCCCGGCCGCAAGATTGTCTCAGGCTGCGAGGCCGACCGGCGTTTTGGGGAAAGGGACGAAACCGGGCAAAGCTTCGATCCGCGCCAGCCACTGGAGAACATGCGGATGCGCTGCCAGGTCGACATTGCCTTCCGGCGCGCCAGCGATGTAGCTGTAGAGTGCGACATCCGCGATCGTCGGCGTTTCGCCTGTCATGAAGGGGTGATCATCAAGCTCCGCATTGATGAGGGCAAGAACCCGGTGAGCGCGTGCGATCACCTCCTCGGCCCGGAAATCTGCCCCGAAGACCGTAACCAATCGCGCCGCGCATGGGCCATAGGCAATCTCTCCGGCCGCGACGGATAGCCACTTCTGGATCTTCGCGGTGGAAGCCAGATCATCCGGCAGCCAGTCTTTGCGTCCGAACTTCGTGGCGACATAGACCAGGATGGCATTGGAATCGTTGACGACGACATCGCCATCTTCGAGCACCGGCACCTGCCCGAACGGGTTGAGCTTCAGGAACTCGGGCGTCTTGTGCTCGCCATGCGCCAGATCAACGTCGACAATCTCAGCTTTCACGTTGAGCAGAGAAAGGAAGAGGCGGGCGCGGTGCGCATGACCCGAAAGTGGAAAGTGATAGAGTTTCATCGCTGGCTCCCTTGAGATCCGGACACCATCATCCGGCGATGGCAGAAAGGTAGCGGCATCCATCTTTTCGTAGTAGAGCTCCATTTCTGGAGTCATCCTCTCGTTTTATGGAAGGCATATATGGATCGGCTTGATTCCATGGCGGTGCTGCTCTCTGTCGTGGAGCATGGCAGCCTTTCCGCCGCGTCACGCGCAATGCACTCGCCGCTCCCGACAGTCAGCCGCAAGATCGCCGAATTGGAGGCTCATCTCGGCGTGCGCCTGATCACTCGCACCAGCCGCCGGATTCTGCTTACAGAGGCCGGGGAGAGTTATGTCGCGGCAGCACGCGAGATTCTCGAGCGAGTGGAAGACGCCGAACGCCGTGCCAAAGGAGAATATGCGGCGCCGAAGGGTGATCTGACCATGACGGCGCCGATTGTCTTCGGCCGCTTGCATGTGCTGCCGGTGATCACGGACTTCCTGAAGGCCTATCCGGATATCAACATTCACCTGACGCTGAGCGATCGGACGGTCAGTCTCGCTGACGAACATATCGATGTTGCTCTGCGCATCAGCGCGCTTTCAGACAGCAGCCTGATCGCGATCCGTCTGGGTTCGATCCGCACCACGACCTATGGCAATCCCGACTATCTGAAGCGGCACTCCCTTCCCTCAAATCCTCACGACCTCAAGGACCATGATTGCATCGCCTTCAACGGAGTACTGTCAACGCGGTCATGGACGTTCCGCGACGGGGCAAAGGAAGTCGAAGTGCCGATCCGGACGCGCCTTTCCGTCAACACGGCAGAAGCGGCGGTCGATGCTGCAGCCGCCGGTCTCGGGATAACACGTGTCATGGCTTATCAGGCGAAGCGAGCAGTCGATGCCGGCTTGCTGGTGCCGCTGTTGGAGACTTTTGAACCGAAGGCGTCGCCGGTTCATCTCCTCCACATATCGGAGGGCCTGATGCCGCTCAAACTCAGAACGTTCCTCGACTTCGCAACTCCGCGACTGAGGGAATTGTTGAGATAGGGTAGGGCTTTCCCACATACAAAGGTTTTGTGAACGCCTTGAACGGAATCGAACCGCTGACCCGTTGTTACTACGCGCCAATGGGAGACATGGCTTCGCATTTCAGTCGCGGTCGTGTTTCGGCCCCATCGCTACAACGATGGACCGATCCATGTCTTAGTGAACCGTCAGTGTCCCCCCACCTTTGCGTTGGAGGTGCGTGCACCCGGAGTAAATCCGCGCGCCCGTCCGGACCAGGCGATCAAAAGGGCGATGATCAGCAAAACGGTCAGCGCCCATGGAAACGCCGTTTG
This sequence comes from Agrobacterium sp. CNPSo 2736, assembly GCF_004005385.1. NCBI lineage: Bacteria > Pseudomonadati > Pseudomonadota > Alphaproteobacteria > Hyphomicrobiales > Rhizobiaceae > Agrobacterium > Agrobacterium sp. CNPSo 2736. The sequence continues at coordinate 14,579 of NZ_RZTX01000032.1, forward strand.
GCCATAGGCGTCCAAAAGAATACCGCCCATGATTCCACC
>NZ_RZTX01000033.1:0-12483 GCF_004005385.1 Agrobacterium sp. CNPSo 2736
GGCAAGATTATCGCCGCATCCGGTGGTCCGATCTCATGTCGCAAGACGGCGCCGCCCCTGCCCCGACAGAAGTCGTCGGCCAGCACTCGCCGCTGGAAGCCGGTAAGCCCGGTCCGCTGGTGCCAGCGATCATCCGATACGACCGCAGCATCGAACAAATAGCCCGGGAAAGGGCGATATCCGTGATCGATCAGAGGTTCGATACGGTGGAATCTGTCGCGCGGCACGTGTTCCATGACCCGGTCGAGGTCGCCGCAAGACTGCGCACCGCGATGACCGAGAAGGACGGCAACGGCAAGATCATGGCGAAGGCCATGGCAGAGCAGCCAGAACGCTTCGGGGAGCTACGCGGCAAGTCGGGGATGTTCGGAAACAACAAGGAGCGGAAAGAGGCGCTGCACTATGCCAGGTCTCTCTCTGCCCACATCGGCTATGTCTCCGAGGCATGGGAGCGCCGGCTTGGCGAAGAACGTCAAAGCGAACAATGGCAGCGGGAACAGCGTGACGTGATCGAGGTTCCCGGCCTCACGCCGCGCAGCGCCGAAATCATCAGCCAGGTGGAGAAAATGCCGATCGAGAGGCGAAGCAAGTTCATCAAAGAGCTGCGATCGTTACCTGAGGGCCGAGCCGCGCTCGATGAGGCCAAGCTGGTGGCTGAAGCGCTCACCCAGCGGTTCGGAAGCTCCGATCCTCGCAGGTTCGCCGAAGAGCTTGCAGCACGCCCGGAGTTCGCAAGGCAGGCCGAGCAGATCCAGATTACCGCCCGTATCGTGAACCGAACGCGCATGGCCGAGCTTAGCCATGACCATGCGCTGAAACAGCAACTGGTCCGGTCGCAGGGGCTTGGACTGAGCCGATAGTGTGCGCTGGCGACAACACTGGCGCCAGCTTTGATAATCCTCAAATTCCCAGAACATGGAGCGAGCCAGCTTTTCGGCGATTCCGCGCCATGTTTCACCGGTTGTGTCTGCAACCAAATTCCTGACTAGAGATTTTAGGCCGTCCTCGTCATATTTTTCCATCAGAATTACGTGGCGTACGAAATGTGGCTCTCGGTCACTATACTCGACCAGCCAACGAGGGGTGCAAACTTCAAAGCTAAAAATCTCAGCGCCTGGGTAGTTTTCTTGTCCAATCAAAGCTTAGGCAGCAACATGAAAATTATAGGGGTCATCTGGCCAGTATGCCCAATTTTCATCGTCGATCAGGTCGATAGATTTTATCGTTGCTCTCATGGGATAACATCCACTTGGCCGTTAGCGCCCCACTTCCCACGGGGAGTGGTCTGCCCGAGCTTTTCAGCAATGCCGGGGCGGCCTAAATTGTCTCAACGGTGGCTCGTATTGCATAGCCGAAATTCTTATGCTCCACCCAACCAGACATCGTTTGCCCACGTTGCAAGGTTGGGCCAAGTCTCGGTCGTTGGACCGTTGTGGTCCCAGAAATGTATTTTGCCATCGGGCGCGATGCAGTAGTAGTCACCGTTGTCTTCACATATTGGAAGCCAATCGTGGGGTAAGCCAGCGCTGCGGCCTTGTTCAATAGCAGATCTCAATTCCCCATAAACGCCACCCATCTCTTCATTTAGAGTAAGTGGCGACAGGTAACCGATGAAAGCGTTAGATATGCTCTTGAGAAATTTTTTATAGTCTTCCGAGAATTCGAAACCCGTGGCGGCTTCGTATCTCGCCATTAGAGCATCATCCGGAAGCGGAATTTTACGTTTTCGCGGATCATCTAGTCGATTTACTTCACTAATAATCGCGTCAATATGTTCAGTCACCAGATACATCTCCTAGAAATCGTTTGCTCGGTTATCCAATACAAGGCCGTGGCAATGAACGCGGATACGACGCGCCGTCCGCTCTTGCCCGCATGAGCCAATGCATTGCGCATGAAGTGCAGCCTGCAACGCTGCCAAGTGGCGGAAAGCATCTTCGATACTGCCGCTTTGATGCCTTCATGGGCATCGGAGACAACGAGTTTGACGCCGCGCAGCCTCCGCCTGGTCAGCTTGCGCAGGAATTCCGTCCAGATCGCTTCGGCCTCAGACTTGCCGATTTCCATGCCGAGCACTTCGCGTCGACCGTCGGTGTTCATGCCGCACCCAACATGGAGCCAGATCTGTGGTCATCGCCGCGATATCCGCCGAGACTCAGCACGAGTCGTTGGGTGGCTGTGGTCTTCCAATTAACCACCACAACGATGTCCACGCTGCCGTAGAAAGTAGTTTCAGGGAAAATTGCTATCAGATTACGCGCTATTGACATTTTTTTCAGAGGTCAAAACAAGGGCCGCCTGGCAAATGAAGACGAGAATTGCATACCTTCTGTCCTTCGGGTGTGCCATGTAACTCGTCCAGAAGCCGGCTCAAGATTGTCCTGACGTCGTCATCACTGTTGTGCTCGATATAAAACCGGGACAGATTTTTACCGGTTTCCTGTCGTTGGGCCCGTAGCAGATACGCTGTCGCCGTGGTCCAGAAACCGGGAGTGTCCTCCGGAAGCGACTCCGGAAGTTTTGCAAGACCGCGGCGCGAAATCTTCAAGCTGAGCAGCGTATTGTCGGTCTCCAGGATCGTGCCGAGAAGGAAGAAAAATGCACGCCTCGCAGCCAATGCCGATATGTCAGGCACGTGTGCAATATAGAACATTCCAGGCTGCACTTGGAGCTTATCGGTTGATGAAATCATGGCCATGCGGTCGGGCTGCGTCCCTCTTGCCCATCCCCGCAGGAAGTTACTCAGGATAGGGTTGCTGGGCAAAGCCTCATGTTTGATGGCCTCATTATCAAGGTTGATTTTTGGGAGCGGTGTGTCGGCAAGAAGAGGTTGCGGCTGAAACAATGCGGCATCAGGCGCGAACAGCACCCAATGGAATTGCGAATAAATAATGTCCGGTTTCGCTTTTGCGTCATAGCGCCTAGCCTGACGCGCAAACTCGGATAAAACAGCCTTTCTAAGAAAACTTTTGTCTTCCACGGAAACAAAGCCCTGCAGCTCTGGAGCCATGATACTCCAGATTGCCTGCTCGGTCGGCCAACCGTTGCGGAATTTCGCATCCCTAATAAGAGGACTCCAGTCGTTCAGAGCCTTCTCAATATCCACACGCATCCGTGGCGTACCGATACGATAGAGAAACGACCAAACGCGCAGTTTGGCTTTTCGGACCTCGGCCAACCTGTTGGCGGACGGATCAATAGTGCGGGACGCAAATAAGGCGGTATGCGTTGGACCGCTGCTCGCTCTAAGAAAACGCTCTTGGTTCCGAGTCAGGGTGGGGAGCCATAGCAAGTTAGGCAACTTTCCAGCGGGAATATCGGGCGTGATCAGGCGGGTTGAAAAGCCGTCCGGTTTGCTTGATCGAATGTTCTGAAAGAAATCGAAGAATAAATCATAGCCAAACGCCTCGTCTTTGATTGCCGCATCGAACGCTGGCAGAACCATGTTCGTCACGAGCTTTTCGGCGGGCTCGGGGTAAAGATACCTCGCACTCCATATGTTGCTGCCACTATCCGCCAGGATGATAAGACCAACAACAAGGGGGAATAGTTCCAAGCCGGTGAAAAAAATTAGTAGCCAGTCTGGGTTGGTAGGCGAATAAGGCGTCAGGTGATTGCGGCGACGCACCTGCTCCCAAATGTGTTTTTTATCCGTTTTGATTATGCGTTTGATCAGAAATCGAAGGGTGAGCCTTCGGAAGAAGACCGCAAAGGTCAGCCGCAATGCCAGCACAGACAAAAGCGAGACAGCGGCTATTCGAATGTCTGTGCCTGCTATTATTCCCAATGTCAGATAGGCGGTAACAAGAGTGAGTCCGAAAATGGTAAGGCCAAACCACAGATTTGTCGACCGCATGATGTGGTATGACGGCATCAGCGTTCTGGCGAAATCGAACGAGAAAGGCCAGCGCCCCCTCTCAAGAGCTTCGTGATAATATGAGTTGAGATCAATTGTCCCTAGGCGTGATGGTTGATCTTCCAAGGGGAAGAGCGGGATTTTTCCATTGAAGTAAGCCGCTTTGCCCTGACTACTTCTGCGCAAAATAGCGTTGCCGCGCTGCGCTTCGGCGAGCCAGTCGAAATAATGTTTTGCCGATTGCCAGCCGCAGACCGTGGTGAGAAGGCCCGGATTTTCCGAAAAATTAGCTCCCTCCTCAATGGCGTTGACCATTGCAGCGATGCCTTTTCCCCCCGTATAGTCTGACAACGGGATTGTATCACCCTTGGGCGGCAACAGTCCCTCAATACCTCTTGCAAGCACGTGGATGAAGTTTACATGTTCGGCAAAACTTAGCTCACTAGATGCGCGGTTTAATAGTTCTGTCCATTTGTCGACGCGCCAGTTGCCTTTCTGCGCAACTCCGCGTGTCCGTTCTCTTCCAAAGCTGATAAGTTCACCCAATTCATCCAGCAGCCGAGGTAGACTTTCTTTTCCAGCATTCTCCTTCTGCGTGGGCTCCCAAAAAAAGGGCGCTACGGCGCGTTGTGAGTAATTTTCAGGCTCAGCCGGATTATCGGGATTTTCAGAATTGCCGAAGCTGCCGGAGCCCTCTGCAACTCCGTCTGTGCTTATGCCGTCAGGCGAAGATGGGTTGGCGATTAGCACGTCTACCATCCGGCACTTTACCGTCGCAAGCGCCTGCTTGCGAGCTTCGACCAGCAGCTGGAACCCTGTCGGGTCCTCATCCGGGCGAAAATCCCTGAGACGTCGCGAATAGGCTTTGCGGATCGCCTCCTCGCTGCTCAGGGGCTTGATGCCGAGCAACGCCCAACAATCGCCACTCATTGCGGCTGGCTCCACATTTGATCAAGCGCGTCCAGCTGTTTGGCAAACGTTTCCCGCAGTGGTCTCGCATCCCGCAGTCTTTGATTATCCAGAGCCGCGATAAACTGCGCCATTAACGCTGATATCTGTTGGCGCTGCTCGCCGATTGCCTCGGCATAGAGGCGCTCCGCCCTTGCGACCAGGGCGAGGTTTTCTTGCTGCTCGCGCGGGGCCAACTTGATTTTCGATAGTTCCTTGAAGCGCAGAGCGATTTCGGCTTCGGTCAGACTGGATTGGTTTTGGAACACTTTACGCTTAAGTTCTCCTGTCGAGAGAATCTTGACCTCTACCTCCAGCGCGCCGCTGACATCATAAGTAAAGCGGACCCCAATGCATTGAGATCCGGCATTGCCCAGCGGTACCGGCACCTCCAGATTTCCGATCAGAATGTTCTGTGAAGGCCGCATGTTCTCACCTTGATAGACCTGTACATCAATCTTGGTCTGCCCATCGACGGTGGTGGAGTAAAACTGCTCGCGACTTTGCGGAATGATCGCGTTGCGTTCGATAATGGGCGACATCAGCAACTCGTTTAGGCCGTAGGCTTGCTCAACCGACGCAATACCCAATGTATAGGGGCACACATCAGTCATGATGATCTCGTCAAGCGCTTCGTGCCGAGCATGGAGCCCAGATTGAACTGCCGTTCCGATGGCAATGGCGTGATCGGGATTGGGATGCAACAGTGGAAACCGCCCGAACAGGCGGGTCGTCATGGTCTTGAGCAGCGGCATTCGCGATGCGCCACCCACCAGAACAATCTGGCTGAGCGACGATGGGTCTGTTTCGGAATCGCGAATGACCCTTTCAATCGGCCTCCGCAACCGAGTGATCAGCGGCTTCCACAGCTCCTCTGCCTCCAGTCGCGTTATTTTGCCCTCAACGTCTTTTCCAAAGACGTTGATATGATAAACCGCGTCCTGGGTCTCGCTCAGCGCTGCCTTAAGCCGCTCAGTCTCATTCAGAAGCCTGGCCCGATCTTGCGGTGGCTGGTTTTCGGAATCGAGACCGTGGAGTGTCACGAGGTATGAAGCCAAGCTGTCTCGAAAATCATTACCACCTAGCATAGAATCCCCGGCGGAAGCCTGTATCTCCATAACTCCGTCGAACTTGTGCAATAGGGAAACGTCAAACGTGCCGCCTCCCAGATCAAGGATCAGAAATTGCCCGTCCTCGGAGCTTGCAATTCCATGGGCCAGGGCTGCGGCGGTCGGCTCGTTGATAAGTCTCGTAACATTCAACCCAGCCAGATGCGCGGCATTGATAGTGGCCTTACGCTGCGGATCGCTGAAATAGGCCGGGACAGAAATAACCACATCAGATACGTCGGTGTCGAGCGCAGCCTCCGCATCTCTTTTTAGGCTTCTCAGGACAAGCGCAGACAGCTCCTCGGCGCGCCAAGCCTTCTTCGCAAGTTTCACCTCGTGATTTGTCCCCATCCACCGTTTGAAGGATGCCACCGTTCTGTCCGGGTGAGTAATCAGCCTGTCGAGAGCTGGGCGTCCGACAATGGCGTCGCCGTTATCCGCGATACTGACCACTGATGGTGTCAGAAACTCGCCCAGCGCATTCTCGATCAGTTTCACGCCTTGGTCTGTCCAATGCGCTACTAAAGAGTTTGAGGTTCCAAGATCGATACCGATAAGCGCCATTAATTTTCAACATCCTGTTTTAAAATATGGTTCGATAGGTCCCGTCACAAGGGTTTCCAACGGCAAAAAAATTCCAATTCTGCCTCATCAAGCCGTTTTTGTGAGATTTATCGCTGAAAGGAAGAAGCCTTGTCGTAAACGCAAGGCATACCCTGGTTCCGTCCTGATAAAAGAGAAGACGTTGCGCCAATTGCTCACTGACGCCAAGTTCCTGCAGTTAACTTCTTTTGAATTGGCATAAAATCTGGAAGAACCTGTTTAATCGGCAGGCGACAACGAGCGACTCAAAAACAAACGACCAAGATTAAGTTCGTAAACAAGGTCTCCTCTTTCAGCCTTGAAAGACAGAATGTCAGGCTGTTGCAGGTAAAGAGCAACATCTAGAAATGGCTGCCAATTCTCCCCTTTCGCCTCTGCTTTAATTAGCTCTTCCCTGTTGCGACGGTTCGTCGTTAACACAAAGCTTTCCGGCTCCCACGCGTCAATAAACGATCGCGCAAGAGCTAGTACTGTCTTTCCAGAGGCGGGGTCGAAACTTCGAGGGAGATTCAGCACAACGGCATTTGAAACTCCGCTCGCGTTATAGATACCACACCTGACCGATAGCCCCGCTTCGTCTGAACCGGCTTCGCCGTTCCAAAGACCAAAACCGAAGCCTAGCTCTTCGATGATTGAACGATCCATGTCTCGTCTATTACGGCCCTTCTCCAACATGACGCGAACATCATCGCTGCACTCAATGGAAATCATCTTTTGTGTTAGTGCTTTTTTTCGACTCTTGCTCTTCTCGCGCCAGCCACGAAGCGTATCTGAGACACCTGCGAGGTTAGCGAGAAAGCATGTCGCACGTCTGGTGCACTCTTCGAGAGTTTCTTTACGAGATGACCAATAGGCGGCGGCAAAATAACTTTCCAAAGCAGGGCTCCTATTGTGGTGGCACGACATTAATTTTAATGCCGTTTATTCGGTTATCGAGTAGCAAATTTTGAATGGCCTTGGCAGCGCTGGGTTCCGCCACATTCCAAGTGATGGGGGCACCGCCCGCCGCAATGCTCTGGCGTTGGGCTTGATCCACTAGGGCATCCGCTCCCGAGAACCACGATTTGAAATTCCCAGTGGTTTTATCCACAAATTTTGCATATCCAGGCCCTTTCGCTTCGAGCAGCGTACCGTTGGCACTCACCCCATCAAACTTGACGCCATTTACAACATATACCTGCCCGGAAGTTCCGGTAATTTGCTTTTGATAGGCCTGCGCTCGTGGCGACATGGCTTCTGTGACCGCAGCCCAATTTCCTGAAGCGCTATTTGTGGGAGCTTCTCCAATTTGTCCTGTCGCACCTGTCCCCTTTGATCCAGTGCTACCGCTGCCCACCGTTTCACCGATAATAGTCTTTGCATTACCGGCACCACCGAAGGCGATCGCCCCGCCAATAATCGGGTCGCGAATGATGCTGGCGATCTGTTCTTTCGAACCCGTCAGAAGGGCCTTGGCTGCATCGCTTTTCAGCGTGGAGGCGGTGTCGCCAAAGTTCTGGCCGCTTTGAGCATCATTGCTGTCGGCATATTTCCACAAAGCCAGGAACACCATGTGCCGGTCGAGGAGCGACAATTCATCAGACTCACCGTTACCTGTGAGGGCTGCGTCGAGATACTCCGCCGCCGCAATCCGCAGATCGGTACGAGCCTTGACGCAGGAGGCCGACGAATTGCCGACACAATCATCGAGCTTTTGATCGCGACCTACCGAGAGGATTTGCAGTTCCTCTACCCGACCACAGGCCGGCGAGTCGGAGCTTCCGGCCTTGCAATCCGCCAGGGCACGCGCGAACTCTTCCCGCTCCTTATGTGTAAGATAATTGTACTGGTACTGCGCCGCTCCATAGGAGCCGCCTTCGCCGCCGCCAACGGCGCCGACGAGACCGCTGAGACTTGAACCAATAGCCGCCGCAAGTGCCTGCCTGTCCTGATCGGACAGGTTGCTGTCCCTGAGCATGCCGTTGACGAGATCAGCGATGGCGGGCGTGAGCAATGACGAACTCGCCGCGCCGAGTGCACCTTTCAGTGCGCCTTCCCAGCCGTTGACGCCACCAAGGATGCCGCCGCCGATGGCATGCAGCAATGCACGGCCCTGGCCGCCTTCTTTCCAGAGTTCGGCGGCTGCGCCGTCCCCACGCTCCAGCGCATCCTGGTAGAGCCCGCTGGCAATATCGCCGACGAGCCCGGCCATTGTTGCCTGTGCCGCCAGAAGATCGGCCTGTGTCTTGTACTGCTGCCGCAGGATATGTTCGAGATCCGGCAGGCCAGGCAGCGCGATATTGGTATTGGCGGTATCGCGGCGGATGGTGCCGATGTCCTGCGTCTGGTGGGCCGGATCGGTAATGGTGATCGGGATGTTGCCGCCGATGGCCGAATAGGCCTTGCCGGTCTCGTTCTCGCCAGCCTTGACCGGCGGTGCGATGGAGAGGCCGCCAGTCCCGATCGAGCCGCCATAGGTTTCGGCTTTCCAGCTTGAATGCGTATCGATGTCGGTGGCGTCAAGAGTGCCAGTGGAGAGGTTGTTGCGTGCCGCCCCGGCCTCACTGGTAATCAGGCCGCCGACAAGCGTGGTGTGCTGCTCGACATTGAGATCGATGCCACCCGTTCCGGCATGGATGCCGGATTGTTCGGTGACAATGGCCGCATCACCTTTAGCCTTCTGCCCGGAGCCGGAGACGCCGGTGTTTCCAAAGCCGATCTGGCCAGAGACATTGAGCTGGTCCGCCTTTGCTTTGGCCGTATCCACTTGGCTTTCGACCGTCAGGTTTTTAACATCGGCGGTGACCGAGTTGCCGGCGACGGTCGCACCCTTCAGCGCCAGATCGTTGGTGACGATGGCGACATCACCAGTGCCGTTGACATGCGTGTTTGTATGGCTGGTGCCCGAGGTGGAAGAGCCGCCCTTGCCGTAAGAACCGTTGACACCGACGGTGGCATTGCAGCCGCCCGACGTCGTGCAGCCCATATTGATGCCGGCGCCTGCACTCCAGGACTTGTTTGAACTTGCCGCGTCAGATGTACCTTTGGCGGCATTGAGATTGATGTCACCATTCTCTGCGGACAGGAAGATGTCGCCAGTCAGCGCATCGGACGAGATGACCGGCAGGCCGTTCTTGCCGTAACCGGCTAGAATCTGCGCGCCCTCACTTCTGATATTACCGTTTTGTGCCTCGATGGCGATCGAGCGACCGGCACGAATGTCGGTGACGACAGGGGTGGAGAACGAGGAAGAAGCGCTATTCTCCTGGTGGCTAATCCCGGCATTGACACCAACGCTGAAGGCGAAACCCTGGCCTGATGAAAGCCCCTCGGAGACACCCTGCAGATCCTTGTAAGCCTGATAGAAGCCGAGCCCCGCAATGGCGCTGTTTGTGATGGCGTTGACACCGCCGCCATCCGACAGCCGTTCAGCCGAGTGCATGACACTTTGGGCCGCCTTGCCAACCTGGCTGGTCACGGAAACGGTCACACCGGCAAAGGTTTTTTCGTGCATCTCCTGATAATTGGTGCGGTCGTTGGCCGAAAGGAGATTAATATCATTCCCGGCAAAGAGGTCGACATCGCGCCCGGTGGAGGCGGTTGCCGCCTGCAGATTGACGTTGTTGCCCGAGGAAACAAGGAGATCGCGACCGGCAGTGAGCGTCGAAACCGCGTTGGTGTCGGACTGTTGCTGTTTGCTGTCCTTGGTCTTCTGCGCGCCGAGGCCGACGGAGAAGCCGCCATTGCCGGCGGAGAACGACAGGCCGAAACCGGATTTCTTCTCCCGCTCGGACAGGGCAAAACTTTCCGCACCGGGCGTTACGTTCACATCCCGCTCTGCTGAGAGATTGATATCGCGGCCTGCCATAATGGAGGAGCCGATCACATTGACGTCGCTTTCGCGTGCCGTGACGGTTACGTCAGTCCCGGCAGTCAGCGCGGAGCCAACGTTGAGGGTGGACGACTGGCTCTTTTCTTTCTGTTCCTTGCCCCAGAGTGAAAGGAAGCCGCCGCCGGAACCGGCAAACAGGCCAGATTTCTTCCTGCTGCTCTCCAGCGCGTGCTGTTCCTCGGCCCCGATGATGGCGACGCTGTCGCCCGTGATGCTGATCGCATCGCCTGCCGTTATGTTCGAGCCGGCGATGACAGCGTTGCCGCCAGCATCCAGCTTGATGTTGCCGGATGCGGAAAGCTCGGAGCCGACTGTGGCTTCATCATAGTTGTACTGCGTCGAGCTTTTTTTCGAGAGGAAGCCCTTGGATGAGGAGCTCTGCTCGAACTCAGCAGTATTCTTGCCCGACGCGATCAGCAGATCGCCCCCTGCGCTGACGTTGATATCGGCTTTGTTGGTCTCATCGCCAGCAGTTACGTTCGACGCGGAAACAACGGTATCTCCACCTGAGACGATGGATACACCCTTCCCGCCACTGACCGATGATCCGACGGCAGTCTCGGTTTCCGTGTGGCTCGTCGTCTGTTTCTTGCCGCCGAACAGGCCACCCTTTTTCTTGTAGGTGTAATCGATCGTGGTGGTGTCGACAGCTTCGGCAATTGTCACGTCACCGGTCGCTTTCAGACCGACCGTCCCATCAGCGGCAATCGTGCTGCCGATGACGTTGAGGCTGCCACCCGCATTGGCGGTGATCGATCCGCCCGCGGTGATCTCGGAACCCTGACTTGTGGTTCTCACAACCGTTGTCGTGCTGCGCTTGTCACGTAAGGTACTGGTTGTCGACCTCTCGGTAACGGAGATATTGATGTCTCCATTCGAAGTCAGTCCGAGATTGCCGCCGGCCGTCACCTTCGCATTGGCGAGCAGAATGCCCTCGTCGCCCTTGATTGAAGCATTACCGCCTGCGCTGAAGGAGCCGCCGATTGCCGCAATCGATGAACCGGAAACGGTAAGATCGCCAGTCGATGCAATCATCCCTGATGTTGCAAGCAAGCCAGTGTCGATCGTTACCTGATTGCCCGCGATCAGCGCGCCAGCGGAGTTCAATCTTTCCCTGTCATTGGCGGCAAGATGCAGCACCGGTGCCAGAACGGTCGTACCGTTCACCGTCTGCCACTCATAAACAACGACGGATTCGTTGAGGCTGGCGATCTCCTCAACCGTCAAAGGTTGGCCGAGCGGGCGCTGCTGCGCTCCGAGATAGGCGGCTCCATTGTCGAGAAGCTGCTTTATCTGGGTAATTGAATCCTGCCCGGTAAAACCGGAGCCTGTCGCCAGTCTGAGCTGCTGCTCAATATATTGGCTCTCGAAATAGGCGTCCCCAAGGAACTGGATCTGGCGATCAGGCTGATAGCCAATGCGACCGAGGAAATAGCTGGAGCCATAGAATTTCGAGACGTCGAGGAAGGCGGCGCGGGTTTCATAGAGGAATGTCTGGCCGGGAATGGTGCCGCCAAAGCCGCCGGACTGTGGGGTGGCGACACCGCCAAGCGTGAACAGCGCACCGCTCGCCGTTACGCCGGCCAGCAGTGCGGTCGGATCGCTCGAAGGCTGAGCCGTAGCAACGGCGGCATGGTCGGCGATTGTTCCGGCCGAAGCAGTATTGTTGACGGCGGCAAAACCGGTGATACCAAGTGTTCCGCCAGAGCGGATCGTCGTGGTAACGCCACCGATCGCCTCGACGCTTTCCACGGTCCGTCCCGGCCCGATATCCTTTGACGTATCCCGCGTTCCGAATGGGCTGGGGCCAGGCACGGCGACCTGCCATGAACCTTCATGGCCACCTGTGTCGCCGGTCGTTTTCGTTTCCGTCCATTCGTAAATGACATCCGGATAATACTGGCAGCCGCCGTGCTGGTTGCAATTGAGCGAAGTCGTGCGCTGCAATTGCAGCCCGAGATTGGTCAGCGTGCCCGAGCCATTCAGCGTCATGCCGGAGCCGGCTTCGATTGCACTATAGGCATTGGTAAGATCGACCGTGTCGACAGAAAGTGTGTTGCCCGCCTTGATCAGCGCTGCGGGACTACCTGAGGATA
>NZ_RZTX01000034.1:0-11551 GCF_004005385.1 Agrobacterium sp. CNPSo 2736
TCAAGCGGACTGGCGTCCCAAATCCCATCCGAGATGAAATGATGCAGACGGTCGTAGTGATCGGGCGCAAGGCGTTCCGCCATCGGCTCGATACTCTTGCGATCACCCGGTCCGATCAGGCCTGAAATATATACCGGGCACATATGCCGCCGCTTTTTGTGACCAAGCTTCTCAACGAACGGCTTCAGCCAATCCGCCAGTGCAATATCCTGCTCCACCATCCACCGCACCCCTTTTGAGGGGCCAAAGATGGCCGATCATCGTTAACCGTCGGTTAATCTGCCAAAGTAGTGCTAGGAAAGGTTGAACCCGGCGGCTGATCGCCGTCCGTTGGAGCGGGTTAACGTCCAGTCTCTGCCGACTACCAACCGGGTTGGGATCATGGCAATCTTCCCGGCAGACCTCTAAGTGGCTAAACAGATGTCTCTGTAGCCTGCAAGCAGCAATCTATCTCATGCACTTTTGTTCGTTTGGGCCTTAGCCACCAGTCGGGAAGGCTCACAATCGACCCGCGATTGATCGACGCCCTGATGAAAAGCCTCGCCGTTTCTCTTCATGCCCGCTAGAACCGTTCTTACAATCATGGCTCCGTCCGGGGCCAGACGAAAGGGAGCTTTCCTGAGCGCCCACTCCAGGACGAGGCCCCCTACGGTGGCATTGAGCATCGATCCGGCCATGGCTGCGGTCCATGGTTCGGCAAGCCCGACATCCCGCTCTGCTGCTTCGAAGATACTGGTGAACCATCCTTCCATTTCCTCTGGAAAGGCACTTCCGCCGCTTTTTTCCTCTGTCGCTTTTGCAAGATCGAGCCTGATCATAACCCGAATGATGCCTTGATGCCGGTGATCTTTCTGTAAACGATGGAATATTTGGGCGATGATATCGCCCAGCCGATCCAGAGATGCAGCCTCTCGTCCGGTCGACAGATCGTTTGCGAGCAACCGAAATGGCTCTTGTGCCTGATCTCTAAGAGCAAGCAGGAGGCCGTGCTTGTTTTTGAAATGCCAGTGGACGGCACCTCGGGTCACACCGCATTGCGCCGCAATCTCTTCCAGACTGACATTTTCGTAGCCCTTCTCCAAGAAAAGCTGCTCTGCAGCTTCAAGGATTTGTCGATTCGTTTCCGCAGCTTCTTCTTTTGTTCGTCTCAACGCAGCCTCCCTGCAATTTCAAAGGACTTATACAACCTTATTGACATCGACTGCAAATCGGGAGGCGGAAACATATGTCATATCTTCAGGGTTGCTGTAGACCCCTTGAAAGGGTCTACAACCGGTTTAGCTGCTTATTTTTCTTCGCTTGAATATCGCCGAGACGATGACGAAGAAAACTGGAACGAATATGATCGCAAGAACGGTCCCCGTTACCGTCCCGAAGAAGGTGGCGTAACCGATCGCTTGTCTTGCACCCGCTCCAGCTCCTGAAGACAGTATCAAAGGAACTACGCCTAGGCCGAACGCGAGGGATGTCATCAAGATTGGCCTGAAGCGGAGCTTCGCGGCTTCGCACACGGCTTCAAACGCCGTCTCTCCGAGATTTGTCATCCGCTCTCGAGCAAATTCCACAATCATAATCCCGTTTTTGCCTGTCAGCCCCACCACGGTGAGCAAACCGACCTGGAAGTAAACGCCGTTGGATTGTCCGCCGATCCAAGCTCCCAGGACGGCGCCGAGCACGCCCACAGGCATAGCTAGGAGGACGGCGATCGGAATGTTCCAGCTTTCGTATAGAGCTGCGAGGCAAAGGAACATTGTGGCCAAAGCCAAGGCATAGAGTGGCAAGGCGCCAGCCCCTGCATCCTTTTCCTCAAGGGACATACCCGTCCATTGAAGGCTGTATCCAGGTGGTAGCTGAGTTGCCAGCCGCTCCATTTCGGCCAAGGCCTCGCCAGAGGAGTATCCTGGTGCTGAAGATCCTTCTATCTCCATAGCGGGAAGCGCGTCGTATCGGCTCACCTGCTGAGGGCCATAGACCCAGGTCTGGTTGGCGATCGTTGCGAGATCCACGAATTCCCCATTGGAATTAGGAACCCTCCATTTGGCTAAATCATCAGGATTCGTTCGAGCGTTAGGTTCTCCCTGCACATAGACCCGTTTCATTCTTCCCTCGTAAAGGAAATCATTGACATAAGAGCTTGACCAGACAGTTGTGAGAAAGGCGCCAACGTCAGAGGCAGTCAAACCCACGGCGCCGGCCTTTCCCCAGTCGATATTAAGCTGGAATTGCGAAGCATCCTCGACGCCGCTTGGTCTGACCGCCATCAATTTTGGAGTTTGAGCAGCAAGTCCAAGCAACATGTTACGGGCTTCCAGCAACTGCTCGTGAGATTGACCCGATCGCGCCTGAAGGAAGGCGGTGAAGCCATTTGAGTTACCAAGCTCTGTCACCGCCGGGGGGACGAGTGGGATTACGAAGGCTTCCTTTATACCTCCCATCAAAGGACCAAACGCGCGGGCCGCAATGGCTTGCGCGGAGTTTTCTTTACCTTTTCGTTCACTCCAGTCCTTCAGTTTGACGAACATCATTGCCATGTTTTGACCCTGTCCGGCAAACGAGAAGCCCCGTACAGCGAAGACAGAATCGACATTCGCCTTCTCCGCGCCTTGGTAGTAGCCTTCTACCTTTCTCAGCACGGCTTCCGTTGTTTCCGCGGTCGCACCGGGCGGTGTCTGAATAATGGTCATCAACGTCCCTTGATCTTCGTCAGGCAAGAACGACGTTGGTGTGCGCTGAAACAGAACGACCATGGCTGCGACAAGCAAAAGATAGATTATGAACATTCGAACGGGGCGCTTCGCAGAAACCCTTACAATACCCCCGTATCGATTTGTTAGAGAAGAGAAGTGTTTCTCGAACCACGCCGAAAATTTCGAACCGAAGCTCGGCTTGGAGTGTGGATCGTGTGCTTGCAACAAGGTCGCGCAAAGTGCTGGCGTAAAGATAAGGGCGACGAGAACCGACAGCGCCATTGCCGAGACGATCGTTACGGAGAATTGTTTGTACATTTCGCCCGTGGCACCGCCGAAGAACGCCATTGGCACGAAGACCGCAGAGACGACCATGGCGATGCCGACAAGCGCGCCTTGAATTTCGCCCATCGACTTCTTCGTCGCGGCAACGGGATCGAGATGTTCATCTCTCATGATGCGCTCGACGTTTTCGACAACGACGATCGCATCATCAACGAGAAGACCGATGGCAAGGACCATTGCCAGCATCGTCAGGGTATTTATCGAGAACCCAAGGGCAGCCATAATCCCAAACGTGCCCAAAAGAACGACCGGCACGGCAAGTGTAGGGATCAGCGTCGCTCGAAAGTTGTGCAGAAAGATCAGCATAACAAGAACGACGAGTACGATGGCTTCGATGAGGGTGTGGATGACAGCCTCAATCGATAGCGATACGAAAGGCGTAGTATCGTATGGAATGACGTAGCTTACACCAGCGGGAAAGAACTGCGATAGGTCGTTAACCTTTGCCTTTACCAATTCAGCTGTTTCGAGTGCATTGGCACCTGACGCAAGCTGGATAGCCATTCCTGTGGCTGGCCGCCCGTTGTGAAAGCTCGAGATCTCGTAGTTCTCGGTACCCAACTCGGCTCTCGCCACATCTCGGAGAAGGACTAGGCCTCCGTCCGTATCGGCCCGCAAAACAATTCTATCGAAATCCTCTGGCGTCCTGAGGAGTGATTGGGCTGTGACTGTTGCGTTCAGCTGCTGCCCCTGAGGAGCAGGCATGGCGCCAAATGAGCCAGCAGAAATCTGAGCGTTCTGTGCACTAATTGCAGTCGTAACGTCGTTAGGAGATATGCCGTAGTACTTAAGTTTCTGGGGGTCGAGCCAAATCCTCATTGCGTATTCGGATCCGAACACTTCGACTTTACCAACACCTTTTAGCCTAGATACCGGTTCTACCATGTACGAGTTAAGGTAATCCGACAGATCGATCGCGCTTCGAGCTCCATCGTCCGAAATAAGAGCGATGACCATCATAAAGCCGGTCGTTGACTTCTCCACGGTGACACCCTGACGGGTAACTTCCGAGGGAAGGCTTGCTTCTGCTTGGCTGAGCTTGTTTTGTACCTGAACTTGCGCGATGTCGGGGTCTGTCCCCAGGTTGAAAGTCAGAGTGATTGTTGCTCTTCCGGTTGAAGTGGTCGATGAGTCGATATATCTCAGCCCATCCAGCCCCGTCATCTCCTTCTCGATGATCTGCACCACCGTATCAGACACGGTCTCTGCCGACGCTCCTGGATAATTTGCGCCGATCACAACCGACGGACCGGCGATGGACGGGTATTGAGATATCGGAAGCCGCATGATCGAGAGAATTCCGAGGCCCATTATGATGATCGCGATAACCCACGCGAAGATTGGTCTATCGATGAAGAAGCGTGCCATGTTCAGTTGCTCCCAACCGGTGCTGACTGCTCATCTACCGGCTTCTGTTCAACCTGTACTGCAGCTCCCGGTTTGGCTTTCTGGAATCCCGAAACGACCACAACGTCGCCGGGCTTCAGTCCACTGTTGGTAACCCATTGGTTGCCATTAGCTGCGACGATCGTTACGGGG
This sequence comes from Agrobacterium sp. CNPSo 2736, assembly GCF_004005385.1. NCBI lineage: Bacteria > Pseudomonadati > Pseudomonadota > Alphaproteobacteria > Hyphomicrobiales > Rhizobiaceae > Agrobacterium > Agrobacterium sp. CNPSo 2736. The sequence continues at coordinate 4,572 of NZ_RZTX01000034.1, forward strand.
CGAACAGCAACTTTTCCATCGTCGACGACCCAAACCGACGCCTCTCCCTTAGCGTTACGCATCACTGCTGACTGGGGCACCAATATCGCCCCGCGAGTCGTGGCCTGGGGAAGTTCAACCTCGACGTATAGCCCCGGCAAAAGTCTGTCATCAGGATTTGCGAATGCGATACGAAGCGTTACCATGCCGGTTGTCGGTTCAACCCGGGGTTCAGCCGCTTTTAGGTCACCCTTGAGCGGATACGGAGCGCCATTCGGCATTATCATTGTTGCGATTGACGAAGCGCGAGCATCGCCGGAGCTCCTGTCAGCATTCCAGCGGAGCAGATCGTTAATCGACTGGGTAACATCTACATAGATGGTATCCAACGCTCGAATAGTTGTAAGCGGCGAAGTCTGCTGGGCTGCAACAAGTGCTCCGGGCGTTGTATCCGAGAAGCCAATTATCCCTGAGATCGGTGCTCGTATGGTGGTGCGCGCCAGGTCGATTTCAGCCGTTCGAAGTTGAGCTTGAGCAACTTGGAGCGCTGCGCGCGCTTTTTCTCGCTCAGCAATCTTCGTATCCCGATTTGAGGCCGAGCTAGCGTTTTTGGCAAACGTTTCTTCTGCGCGCCGCGCATCTATAACGGCAAAATCATAACTCGCTTGAGCTTGGGCCACATTCGCTTTTGCGGATTCTACCGAAGCAATATACGTCTCGTCATCGATCTTGTAGAGTATCTGACCCGCTTTAACCTTGCCCCCTTCCTCGAAGAGCCTCTCCCGGATGATCCCCGAAACTTGGGGCCTTATCTCGGAGATAGTAGACGGCTTGATCCGTCCCGGCAGACGAGCCGTCAGCGTGAAATTCTGCTGTTCGACTTTCACGACACCCACTTGTGGGACAGGCTGATCCTGTGCGGCGGCGACCGTAAAGAAGAGGGGCGATATGAGCGCGCTCGCCACCAATCTTCGTTTTAGAGTTTTGGTTTCCACTTCATAGAACCTTTCATAATTTTTGAGGCAGGAGAATCCCAGTTGGTGCAGTTTGTACTTTACATACATACTGAATGTAAATATGAAAAATAACGACCGGCCATGCTGCTGAGGAACGCGCACAGGAAACGCTTTGGATGAATCCCGATGACAACACGCGCTGACGACGGTTGCCCACCCGCCCAAACCGCTTGGAACCTAGCCGTAAATGCGAGCTTGAGTGCCTTTGTTTGCCGCGGCTATTGCGAGACGGCAATGTCGGACATTGCTGACGCCGCCGGTGTAAGCAAGGGAACCCTCTATCAGATGTTCAAAAGCAAAAGAGACCTGTTCCACCAATGCCTCATCTCCAAAATCATAGATGAAAATGAAGAGGTTTTAACTGTGTTTGCGCCCAAGGCGGTTGCTGAAGACGTTGAGATGTTTCTGCGTTTGCAGTTCCGGCTCTTCTTGGCGGAAGACTCATCCCTCAATCTATTTCGCGTTATGGGGTCGGTTCCGGAGCTGAATTTTGAGCAGATATTTTTTGAACAGCGACTCTTGCCTGCGATAGCGAAATGCGAAGCACTGCTCAGCCGTCAGGCAGGATTAGCAACGATAAACGACGACGTGAAGCGACTCGCATACACAATAATGCTGTCTGTCACGGGCCTATGTATTCAGGCCACTTTAAAGAAATTGCTGAATTTCGCTGATGCGGAAGACACCATTCACACTTTCATCACATCGCTACAAGTCACTCTAAACGCGATGTCACACGATAGACAACGAGCCAAAAATTCTAAGTTGAGGGTAGAGAAGCAACATGAATGAGACATCAACCCGCCGGCTCGTTCCAATCCTGGGGCTCCTGGGGGCCATCGGCCCGCTTTCTATCGACATGTATTTGCCCGGTATGCCTCAAATCGCATACAGCCTGAATATCGGCGAGGGTGCAGTTCAATTCAGCCTTATGACATTTTTTGCTGGACTGATGATTGGCCAACTGTTCTTCGGGCCGCTCTCAGACGCTCTAGGTAGAAAATCGATGATATGCGCGGGTTTGTCCGTGTTTATTGCTGCATCAGTAGGCTGCGGTTTGGCCGACACCGCCATGCAATTCTGCCTTTGGAGGTTTTTGCAAGGCCTAGGCGGTTCGGTTGGGTTCGTCATAGGTCTGGCGATCGTTCGCGACCTCTTCAGCGGTCGCGCCGCCGCTGGCCTCATTTCCCTAGTGATGATTGTTCAAGGAGTAGCTCCTGTTCTGGCGCCGATGCTCGGAACCGCGATTATTGCAGTTGCACCCTGGCCGATGATCTTCCTAGCGTTGGCGGTGTTCGGTACTGTTTGCCTCTTCCTAGTTTGCCTTAAACTGCCGGAAACTCGAGCTGCGGATTTTCGAGGAGGCCGGCGCCCAATGAAGGCCGTTAGAACCTACGGCACCCTCTTAGTCGACAGACAATTCCTGCCTTATGCCTGCGTCTTGTCCTTCGCTATGGCTGGATTTTTTGCCTACCTCGCTGGATCATCATTCGTATTCATCAGCATTCATGAGCTGTCACCAACCATGTTCAGTGTACTCTTCGGAATTAATGCTGTGGGCTTGATGGTCGGAGCACAGATCGCTCCACGGCTGATGACGATGTATGCGCCACAGAGAATTATTCAAGTCGCTCTTGCGTTTTATACGTCTGCCGCCATCGCGGTGACAGCGATTGACTTCGTAAGTGGCGCGGACGTTATTCTCACCGCCGCCTCACTGTTTATCGTCATCGCATCTATGGCATTCGTTATGCCTCTTGCGAGTACATTAACTTTGGAATCGTTCGGCGCAATTTCTGGAACTGCTTCGGCGCTTCTGGGAGCAATGAATTTTGCAGCCGGAACCGTAGCCACCCTGTTCGTAGCGGTGTTCGCTGACGGAACAGCGAGGCCGATGATGACCGCCATTACTGTCTGCGGAATAGCTGCAAGTGCTGCAGCTATGTACGCTTTCCCCAAGCGACAAGTTCCCCGGGCCAGCCAGAGCGACTAACACGTTGAGGACGCGACAATTGTGAACCGTTCTGGGTCGGTCATGTTCTGGCGTTCGCCTGTTGCAATTGGCGTCAAGTACTAAAAGGCTTTGATGCTAGTTGGCAGCCATCGCGCTGACCACAGACCGAAGCATGAACCCGGGGTGACCTCAAACGAGGGGCATAGCAAGTCAGGCAGCGGCGTAAGGGGATCTGTCGGGATTATTTACCGCGATGGCACCATCACGGCGCTGCTGCGGTCGTCACTTTTTGCTTGACTGGAACGGCCCCGTTACCGAAGTCCTGAGCCTAGGGAACGGGCTCGTGTCGGGCTCGGGATAAACGCCGGATCCTCATATCGATCCCATGAAGGCGAAACCGCGGAATTTTCATTGACATCCATTGAGCCGTAGCGCGGCCGAGGTGGAGCCAATTTCAATAGTCCACTTGGACATTCCTCCATGGACAAACATCGCAAAGGGGAAAACGAGCCGCCCTTCGCAACTGCGCCATCACCGTCGTTTACTACTTCCACATCGCAAAAGAATGCGAAGGGCATCTTAACTTTAAAGAGACGGTGCTCACATTGACTTTCATTATCAGACTTTGTTGTCTATATTTGTTCGCAAACATGGCCCTATTTGCGACAGGTTTCAGTCCGTGAATGACGTAACAATGACAAAGATTGAAAACACAACCCTGGGCTCATCGGGTAGGCCCCTGTCTATGCAGCGGCAATCATCCGTGCGTCGGACCATGGAGATTGTTCTGGATACCTGGAACTTCCTGATCCTTCGGGAAGCCTATTTCGGCGTGCGCAGGTTCGACAAGTTTCAGCAGCGGTTGGGAATTCCGCGGCAGACCCTCTCCTCCAGACTGTCTGCGCTCGTTGCAAACGAGATCCTTAGCGTCGGGAAACGACTGAACGAACCGGGACAGCAGTATTTCTTGACGGTACGTGGCAAAGATCTCTTCCCAACGATGCTTTCTCTTATGGAGTTTGGTGACAAGTGGCTGGCCGGTTCCGACGAGCCCCCCCTTCAACTCATCCACAAGAGCTGCGGATGCAATTGCCACCCTGTAACCGTCTGCGGTGAATGTCTTGAGCCATTCACCGCCAAGGAGGTGGCGCCGAGGGACGGGCCTGGCGCAGGGTATGCTCCGATTGAAAATCGCCCCACATCCCGACGGAGCTCCGATCCGAGCCTTTTAGAGAGGGTTCGACCATGCTCGGTGGCACGCACGCTGGGCATCATTGGAGACCGCTGGAGTTTTCTGATCCTCCGCGAAGGATGGAACGGCGTGCGGCGTTACGAAGAAATGCGGGAAAATCTCGGGATCGCGACGAACATCCTGTCCGACCGTCTGGCGCGGCTCGTGCAGGCCGGCGTGTTTCGGAAGGTCCCATACAATTCCGGCGAGCGGTTCGAATTGTCAATCGGCGTCGTAACGGGGCTCTGACGCAATTTCGATGACATTAGGGCGCTCCGACAATACGTGCCTCGAGCAAATCCAGCTTCCCGCGTCCGTACATCTGTCGTTTGATGAGTTTAAGCTTGGTGATCTGTCCCTCAGTTTGGCCGTTCGACCACATTGAAGTTATTGCGTTCTGGACCGCCGCCCGGTCGCGGATTATGCCGTTGGCAAACGACGCGACCAGGCTTCTTGCCGCGCGGTCGATCCAAGTTTCCAGATCATCTTTGGACTTGCTGCGTAGCATTTTGTGGAAGCTCTCGACGACATCCCTGGCCTCAACAAGATCTGGTAGCCTCTCTTCGATGGCGGCGACGGTCACCGTTTGGGCTTTGGTCAAGTTGTTGCGTTCAAGCGTCATCAGGCGGACGATGGTACGAGCGGCCGGCGCATGCCCGAGTCCGTTCTCGGCCTTTTCGGCACGCCTTCGCCGCGTCGCCCATTCGGTGACAACCCGGAGACCGCCGCCGAAGCCAGCCAACCGAAGCTGCCGCCAAAGTTCAGCGCCGTTTCGCAATCCGGCGTCCCATTGTGCTTCAAGCCAAGGCAGATGCGGTTCCAGGGAAGTTTGCCGGACCCGAAAGATGTCGGTCCGTTGACCGCGAACGACACTGCGAACCAGCTTTCGGCTGTGCCCGGTCCTGCGCACGATCTCCTTGATGGATACGCCTTCTTTGACGAGATCACGGATGACGGCGTCTGCCTCTTCACGCCGCAGATATCCCTCATATTGCAGGCGCTCGGCGGCAGTCAGAAGCTTTGGATTTATAGTTGCTGTGCCGATTGCAACGCGGACCTGCCGCATCGACTTGCGAACAGCGTCAAGAAAGGCGTGGCTGGCGTTTTCCATAAGATGCCAGCGGTCGGCGACCTGTTTGGCGTGTGGCAGAGCTTGTGCAGCGGCCTGCGCATACCCGCCGCCGCGGTCTCGTGCGACGATCTCGATCTGTGGATGATCGACCAGCCAAGCCTTGGCGGTCGAGGGTTCTCGGTCAGGCAACAACGCGATCGTCTTTCGTCGTTCGAGATCGCAAATGATCGTGCCATATCGATGATTGCGACGCCATGCCCAATCGTCGATGCCGATCACAGTCGGCGCCGTTGGCGGCGGGCGATCATATCGGCGAACGGTTCGTAGCAGCGTATCATTGCTCACGGGAAGTCCGAGACGATCGGCAAACCGTGCGGCCGGGCGACCACCTAATGCAAGAGCGAGATGCTGTACCAAGCAGTCCAGACGGACCGTTCGACGGGCCATGGGGCGGATCACACCATCGCCGAAGCGCTCGGCGAAAATCTTTCGATGGCAATTGGCTGCACAACAGACGAAGCGCCGGACCGCCAGGCGCAATTCGATCCTTCGACCAGCACAGGGAAGATCGGCAATTATCCGGTGGTAGCGACTATGAATACGACGTGAGACGCTACCGCATTGTGGACATCTGCAATCTGCTGAACGACCACATGCGGCAACGACGATCGTGTCGGCAGATTGATGCATCGATTCAACGCTTAACTCGGCAGGGATCAGATCGGAAAGTCGAAATTTGGCTTGCATGGCGCTGATTCTCCATTGGAAACCAAGCCAATTGAGCAACAAACATCATCGAGAATGAGTCAGACCCGTAACGGGACCCCTTATCGGCTCCCGTTTGGACACCGATCACCCCATGTGCGGGGTCCTTATTCCATGCCTAATCACAGTTCGAATATCGGTTCACCGAAATGGGTCTCGATCTCTACAAGCCGATGCTGGTGATGATGGCATGGGGGGCTCCCAACCAACGATTCCTGCGATTAGTCGCGCGCGAAATACCGAAGTTAGCAGCTTAATTAGCGTGATATTGGCGTCATCTGAAATTGCGTAGAAACGGCAGCGATCGGCGGTAGGAAAGCATGACTCAGTGCAGGGTTAAATAGTGAATTTCGTAAGCGCGGCTTTCCTTGATGAAATGGCCGGTAGCACAGGCCTCCATCGCGACGATGCAGGGCGACTGGTCACTCAAAAATTGCTGCAATCGAGCGCGTGGAAGCACCCGGTTGAATAGAACCGCCCCGCCGCGATCCGTTCTACAGACTTGGAAGCCTCGCTTCGCAAGGTCGAGCGCAAATATTTGCAGCTATGTCATTCCTCCGTGAGCGCCACCATGGCGCTGGGCGGACATCATACTCCGATGCCGGCCGCAGGGGGCATTACACCCCATCGAGTTCACACCCTTTGCACCACTCCATTCAGACAATTAGCACTACTTTGGCAGAATGCATTTTGGCGGTCTGAAGCGGATTCTGCAGTGCGGACATCGTTCTGGGGCTGACGTTGATAGGAGGGTGTTTATGACCGCGCGTCGGATGGCTGGCAGTGTCGGTTTAGGCGGGCCGTGCCTCTTGGTTTTTTTCCCGCTTGGCCTGGTGTAGGCGCTGATGTTGCAGGAAGTGTCGATGCAGACCTTGCCATGATCGGCCTTCGAAGTGATCGAGGCCGAGTTCTTCTTTCATTTGTTGATGCGCCTGCTCGCAGACCCATCGGGCTTTGATGGCA
>NZ_RZTX01000035.1:0-11256 GCF_004005385.1 Agrobacterium sp. CNPSo 2736
CTCAAGCGGACTGGCGTCCCAAATCCCATCCGAGATGAAATGATGCAGACGGTCGTAGTGATCGGGCGCAAGGCGTTCCGCCATCGGCTCGATACTCTTGCGATCACCCGGTCCGATCAGGCCTGAAATATATACCGGGCACATATGCCGCCGCTTTTTGTGACCAAGCTTCTCAACGAACGGCTTCAGCCAATCCGCCAGTGCAATATCCTGCTCCACCATCCACCGCACCCCTTTTGAGGGGCCAAAGATGGCCGATCATCGTTAACCGTCGGTTAATCTGCCAAAGTAGTGCTAGAGATGTGTCGCCACGCCTCTCTCTACTTTCACTCCTCGGGCATCAGCAGTACCGGCTTGATCGCGCTACCATCGGTCGCGTCGGACCACGCAAGTGCGATGTCAGAAAACTCGTAGGTCTTAATCAGCCGATCGAATGGGAATCGTCCTTGGCGCCAGTATTCGATCAACATGGGAATGAAGGTGTGTGGGTTAGCTGAGCCACCAATTATGCCTTGCAGCTTTCGTCCACCGGACAGTAGATAACCCGCATCGGCCGCCCAGTAACCGTGCGGGGCGACGGCGATGCCGCAAGTACCTTCCACTGCGAGGCAGGCCACAGCCGACGTGTAAACACTCGGGTGAGCGGCCGTGACGAAAGAGAAATCGAAGCCGTCCGGCAAGATTGCACGCAGTGCGTTATCAACATTTTCGTCCGAAGGCACGGTATCGCTTGCGCCAAGCTCCACGGCCAGCTCCAAGCGTGTCGCATTGACATCTACGGCGACGATCCGTGAAGCACCCGCCAGCTTGGCTGCCATGATCGCAGCCAATCCCACGCCACCCGTACCGTAAACCACCACCGATTGCCCTGGCCGCACTTTGAGTGCCTCGATGATCGAGCCCGCACCGGTGATCATCCCGCAGGCCAACGGTCCGAGCAGGTGTAGTGGAACATCTTTGGGAACACGCACGGCCGTGCGTGCCGAGGCTATGGCATACGTTCCGAATGAGGACTGTCCGAAGAAGTAGCCCGCAATGGGCTGGCCATTCTGGCTGATTGGGGAACTGCCGTCCAGGCGAGCGCCACCGAAGCCGGCCAACATGGCGTGTCGGCAATAGGTCGGGCGGGCGGACATGCAACTCGGGCACTCGCCACAGGATCCACCCGACAGTACGACATGATCTCCTACGTGCAAGGTTGTTACCCCCACGCCGATAGCTTCCACGATACCAGCCCCTTCGTGTCCGAGCACAATGGGCTTGGGCACTGCCAGTCCGCGCCCCGCGTGACTGTTGATGTCGGTATGGCAAATGCCGGTCGCCACGATGCGCACTAGCACCTCGTGTGCACGCGGGTCTTCAAGCTCAACCTCCTCAAGGTGCGGAACGGGGGTTTCAGCTCGCGATACGGCAGCGGTAATGATCATGTTGACCTCCTCTTTAACTATGGTAATATAGCTATGATTTCATAAATAGGTGCCTGACGTCAACGTGACTGACAAAAGAATAAGCTCGCCTGATCCGCTCGTTGAACTCGCCGATGTTACCCTGCGCGTCGCGCGCAAACTGCGAGGCTATCCACTGCAGGATCCGCAGATCGTTCCGCTAAGCCAATTGGAGTGCCTGGTGCTACTACACGTGGAGCGGTATCCGGGAGTTACGCCGGGTGATCTCGGCGAAGAACTAAGATTGCGTTCTAGCAATGCTAGTACCGCACTGCGCGGGCTTGTCGAAAAAAGTCAGCTAGAGCGGCGAGCGGACGAGTCGGATGGCCGGATCGCGCGCCTGTTTCTCACACCTCAAGCGAAACACTCCATCAAAACCGTTCGTGATACGTGGCGTGGTTTATTAGCTCAGGCAGGCTTGTCCGGGAGCGATGTTCTAATCACTCTTCGTACCCTGACTGCCCTCGACACCTCTCTCGCCGAGCCGTGACGCTCGTTTTTGTTTTTCCCAACCGTTGTAAGGAGATGTCATGATACAACCTCGTCGCGCGATTGTCGTAGGGGGAGCTGGCGGTATCGGAGGCGCTACGGTTCATGCACTAGATCAGCAGGGCTATCGCATCGTCGTTGCGGATTTCGACTTCGCCCGCGCCCAGAAGGTTCTCGACCAACTTCAGGGAAAGGATCACGAAGCCGTCAGACTGGATGTCACCGAACCGCAAACCATCGTTGCCGCGTTCGACGCCATTGAGGCGAGCGACCCGGCCAGTATCCTCGTGGTTGCCTCGGGGGGGCCGACCTCCAGCCTGGAGCACGCCGGCACTATAGCTACAGCAAAGCTGTCGGACTGGGACAAGGCTTTGGCCCTCAATCTCACAGGCGTATTCAATTGCCTTCAGGCATTTGCACGTCTGCGCTTGGCAGCACCGTTGCCGGATGCTCGGGTCGTCATCGTGGGCTCTACGGCCGGCCATTTGGCGGGTAATGGCACAGACGTGGCTTATTCAGTCTCCAAAGCCGGCTTGTTGGGGTTGGCCCGGCAAGCTGCTGTCGATCTCGCGCCAGCAGGTATAACGGTCAACATCGTGTCCCCGGGGCCAGTTGCCACACCGGAATTGTTCCGTAACACGAACGAACAGATACGAACCGGCATCGCTGCACTCTCCGTATTCAAGCGACTGGCCACGCCGGAAGAGGTAGGCGCCGGGATTGTTTACCTGTTGTCGCGGGAAGCGGCGTTTATCACCGGTGCAACGCTTGACATTAACGGCGGCTCCCTCATGAGGTAAAAGCACTTACCACAAAGAACAACTGACCCGCATGAGAGAATTCATAAATGGCGTCGGTTGCGGCGGCTGGGTTGGGCCTGATGCCGTCTTATTCTGCCTGCTTCGCGGCACGCATTCGGCTACGAAATATTGTGGGCTTCTCACCCGCCAACTGCGTGAAGAAGCGTGTAAAATACGACGGCGTTGAAAAGTTTAGCCGGTAGGCGATCTGTGCAATGGGAAGGTCGGTAAATACTATAAGACGCCGCGCTTCAAGCAGCAATCGGTCATGAATGATCTCGCCCGCGCTCCGGCCCGTCGCAGCCTTGACGCATCTGGTCAAATAGGTCGAAGTGACCGAAAGCTCCGCTGCGTAGTCACCGACCGACCGGTTTTTCAGATGATCGCGGTCAACGAGCGCCTCAAAACGAGTGACCAGTTTTAAGCGAGGGATTCGCGCCAAGGTCTCATGTGACCGAACCGTTCGCAAAATACGATGTATGCGCACCAAAATAATTCGGAATAATCCTTCGAGGATTGCACTCCTCTCTTCCCCCCAAAACCCATGCTCAACCTCGACGTCCTCGAACAACGCTCGTATCGGCAAAAGATCGTGTTCCAGATTTTCGCCGGATAGGGTGATCGGGCGTGAGATCCACGAAGCGATCCACGGCATTGTCGCTGCAAGCCTGACCAAGTCGAGACTGGGCACGGTAATAACCCAGCCGCGAATATCCTCGGGATAGTCGAAGCCATGACTTACCAGCGGGGGCATCCAGACCAACGCCGGCGGTTGAATGCGAGTTTCCTCAAAGTCGATTTGGCTCGCAACTGGCCTGTTCCAGAAAAGAAAGATCTGCGTCAATCCCTCGTGATAATGGGGCTCGACGCGCCAGCCGTGGATGTGCCTACGTTCCGAGATGCGTTCGCAATTAAGAAAGCCGACATGTTGCGAGGCATCCCCGAGGACGAAGCGATCACGGTCGAGTAAGGGTTCGGGCATGTCAAATCCCTGTTTGAAAAAGTGACATTTATTGTCACCTATGTGCATTGAGGTGTGCAAGCTGAAAAGGCACTTTCCAAAAGTCAAAAAAGTGCAGTTGTGACAGGAGACGCTCACTCCTGCCAATGACCGCGGAGGAGAAGCACATGAACGCGAGAATCCAGACATCCCGCAGATCGACTTTGAGTTTTGCCTTTGGGCAACGCAAGCGCTCATAGATGTTACCGAGGCTGCGCAACGGGCGTTGCAACCGCAACTAACCCTTCGGACCGTACCGGACGCGCCCGGATCGGAAAGCACGCTCAGGACCGTACAGCCTGATCAGCCGTCATAGTGCAATAACTCAGCCCGCGGTCCTGCCGCCGGGTGCGGATAGTCTCGCGCATGACCCGCGCCAGGGCTTCCGTTTCATTGTAATCGGGAGGAGCCGATGTCTACAGACAAGACCTTTTCTTACAGCAAGGGTGTAGCGAAGCTAAGCCAGGAGGGTTCCTCTGCACGCCGCCGTATTCTCGTCGCCGGGACCATCGGCACCACCATCGAATGGTATGATTTCTTTCTCTACGGGCTGATTGCGCCAATCGTTTTCGACAGGCTGTTCTTTCCGAAGTTCGACCAGCTGACCTCGACCATGGCTGTTTTTGCCACGTTCGCGGTCGGTTTTCTGGCGCGCCCTCTGGGCGGGTTGGTGTTTGGCCATTTCGGAGATCGCGCCGGTCGAAAATCCGTGCTGCTCGTGACGTTGTTGATCATGGGCCTATCGACAATGTTCATCGGCCTTTTGCCCACCTATTCCCAGGTAGGTGTTTTAGCGACCGCGGCATTGGTGCTTCTGCGGTTTCTGCAGGGATTTGCCCTAGGCGGTGAGTCTACAGCGGCTAGTCTGATGGCCATTGAAACCGCCCCCAGCGATCGTCGAGGCTTCGCGGCCGCGATAATTCAGGCGGCGGGGCCGCTTGGCGTCGTTCTTGCTTCGCTGGCAGCAATGGCGATTGCCAGTCTGTCCGAACCAGATCTTCTTTCCTGGGGCTGGAGAATACCCTTCCTGATCAGCGGCATTCTAGTCGGTATTGGCATTTATATTCGTATTCGGATCGAGGAAAGTTCCGCATTTCGCCAGGCGACGACTCGGACGGTGCAGCCTCCGAAAGTACCAGCGCTCGAAGCTATCAGGTCCTATCCGCGGCCAATTCTCGCTGTACTTGTCGCAGAGGCGGCGCAAACCTCCTTCTTTTATCTGACGGCTATATTCACCCTTTCTTTCGCAACCCGCCAGTTGGGTGTCAGCAAAGAGGTAATGACGCAAGCGGTGCTATTGGCCAATATCGTCGCGCTGATCGCCATGCCAGTTATCGGCAGTTGGTCGGACAGGACGGGACGCAAGCGTCTCTTTCTCGCGGGCCTGGCATTGGCGTCGCTTTCCATGCTGGTTTTCTACGGCTTGCTCGCCACGCAGAATGTGGTCCTTGTCATGGGCGCGGTGATCATCGCCGCAGGCATCATTCATCCTCTGATGTTCAGCACCGAAGGCAGCTACTTCCCGGAACTGTTTCCGACGCACGTCCGCTTCAGCGGTGTGTCGATCGGCAAGCAGATGGGGACCGTCCTAGGCGGCGGCCTCGCTCCCCTGATCGCAACCGCACTTTACGCGGCCACAGGCAGTACATGGTCGATTGTCATCTACTATCTCGTTCTCGCCGCCGCCGCCGCAATTGCTTTGCGTTTCGTCCACGAAACTAAAGACGAACCGCTATCTCATTGAATATGAAAGAGTTATTACATTAAAATGGGAGGAAACCATGAATGTCAATCTTCTGATCGGTGACCAGGATCTGCTTTCAAGCAATGGCAGGACGTTTGACCGCACCAACCCCTTGTCGAGGGAGGTTGCTACGACGGCGCCCGCGGCAACGGTGGAGGACGCGGACGCGGCGGTGTCCGCGGCAGTAGCAGCCTACCCCGCATGGTCGGCACTTGGCCCGAATGACCGCCGCATGCTGCTTCTGAAGGCTGCCGAGGTCTTCGAAGGGATGCGCGACGAATTCGTCCGCACGATGATTGCCGAAATCGGCACGACGGATGTGTGGGCTTCATTCAACGTCAAGCTCGCGAGCGGCATGCTGCGCGAGGCCGCATCATTGACAACACAGATTAAAGGAGAAGTAATCCCGTCGGACAAGCCCGGCTGTATAGCCACGGCGGTTCGGCAGGCGGCAGGCGTTTGCCTCGGCATCGCACCATGGAACGCCCCGATCATCCTTGGTGTTCGCGCGGTCGCGACACCTCTGGCCTGCGGAAACACAGTCATCCTCAAGGCTTCGGAAATCTGCCCTGGCACTCACCGTTTGATCGGCGAGGTGTTCCGCGAAGCGGGCTTCCCCGCAGGCGTCGTCAACGTCATCACCAACGCCCCGGAGGATGCGCCGGCCATTGTCGAAAGGCTGATCGCGAATCCGGCCGTCAAACGCATCAATTTCACCGGTTCCACCCGTGTCGGCCGGATCATCGGTGAGCTTGCCGGCCGCCACCTCAAGCCGGTGGTGCTGGAACTGGGCGGCAAGGCGCCACTGATCGTGCTTGATGATGCCGATCTCGATGCCGCTGTTGAAGCCGTCGCTTTCGGTGCCTTCATAAATCAGGGACAGGTCTGCATGTCGACGGAGCGGGTCATCGTTGATGCGGCGGTTGCCGATCGTTTCGTCGAAAAACTCGCCGCCAAGGCGACGGGCTTGCCTGCCGGAGACCCGCGCTCCGGACCCGTGGTAATCGGATCGCTCGTCGATGAAGCTCCGGCAAAACGGGTCGTCGATCTAATAGATGACGCCATCAGCAAGGGTGCCAAGCGAGTTGCCGGTGGCGAACGTTCGGGTACTGTAGTTCCTGCGACTGTTCTTGACCATGTGACGGATGCGATGCGGATTTATAGTGAGGAGAGTTTTGGTCCGGTCGTGTCGGTGATCCGTGCCGAAGGTATTGACGATGCAATTCGCCTCGCTAATGACAGCGAATACGGTCTCTCCGCCGCGGTGTTCGGCCGGGACGTCGCTCGTGCCCTCACCGTCGCCAGACGCATCGAATCCGGCATCTGCCATGTGAACGGCCCGACCGTACATGACGAAGCGCAGATGCCGTTCGGCGGCGTGAAGGGATCAGGCTTCGGGCGCTTCGGCGGCCAGGCAGGGATTGCCGAGTTTACCGAGTTGCGCTGGATCACGATCGAGACCGAGCCGCAACATTACCCCTTCTAACAATATTCAGCTCAGGTCACGAAGAGATTCAGAAATATGGACACCCACAATCTCACTGTCCGGGAGGCAACGCTTGACGTGTTGCGCTCCTTCGGGGTCGACCGGATTTTTGGTAATCCAGGCTCGACCGAACTTGCATTTCTGCACGATTGGCCCACGGACATCGATTACGTCCTGGGCCTTCAGGAGGCTTGCGTCGTCGGCATGGCGGACGGCTATGCCCAGGCAACCGGGCGGCCAGCCTTTGTCAACCTCCACTCGGCGGCGGGCCTCGGCCACGCTCTCGGCAATCTGTTCACGGCGTTTCGCAACAAGACGCCGCTCGTCGTGACTGCTGGTCAGCAGGCCCGCAGCATCCTGCCGCTCAGGCCCTATCTGTTTGCCGAGGAAGCCGCCCAGTTTCCGAAGCCGTATGTGAAGTGGAGTATCGAGCCGGCCAGGGCGGAAGATGTTCCCGCCGCGATCGCGAAGGCGTTCCGGATTTCCATGCAACATCCCCGGGGGCCGACATTTGTCTCGGTTCCGTCTGATGACTGGGCTCGCACAGCCCCCGTCGTTCCCATGCGCTCCATCGCCAGCGAATTTGGGCCCGACACCGCGGCGATCAAGCGTCTTGCCGAGGTGATCGCGAAGGCGAAGAGACCCGTCTTTGTCGTTGGACCGGATGTGGACCGTAATAGTGCCGTCGGTCTGATGGTCGCGATAGCTGAGCGCGCCAAGGCCGCTGTCTGGGCAAGTCCGATGTCGAGCCGAGCGAGCTTTCCCGAGCGCCATCCGCTTTTCGCGGGATTTCTGCATGCCGCGCCCGGCGCGCTTGCCAAAGCCTTGCGGGACGCGGATCTTATCGCCGTTTTTGGCGCTCCGGTTTTCACATTTCACGTGGAAGGATATTGCGATCTCTTTGGTAATGGGACGCCTATCTGGCAGATCACGGACGACCCGTCCGAGGCTGCGACGTCGCCGGTCGGAGAAAGCCTGATCGGCACGATGCCGAAATCCCTCGCGGCGCTCCTGGCGGCATTGCCTGAGACGACGGAAAGGCAGCTCCCCGCTCCCCTGCGAATTCCGCCGGCACCACCATCGGCAACGCCAATTCCGCCTGGGTTTGCCCTCAGCCGACTTTGTCAGCTTCTGCCGCCAGATGCTATTGTGGTAGAGGAAGCGCCATCACATCGGCCAGCAATTCAGGCCTATTTTCCCATGCGGGGAGCCGACAGCTTTTACACAATGGCAAGCGGCGGACTGGGATACAGCCTTCCGGCCTCGGTGGGTGTTGCTCTCGCACGCCCCGGGAGGCGCATCGTGTGTCTGATCGGTGACGGGTCGGCGATGTATTCGATCCAGGGAATATGGACGGCGGCGCAGCGCAGCCTGCCGATCACTTTCGTGGTCATGAACAATTCCGGTTATGGCGCCATGCGATTTTTCAGCCGGATCATGCAGGCCGAACGACCACCCGGCATTGATCTGCCAGGGCTTGACTTCGTTTCGCTCGCCTGCGGGTTCGGATGCTCGGCGCAGCGCGTGACGGCACCTGAGCATCTGGATCACGCATTCACTCAGGCTTTCACCCATAACGGACCTTCCCTCATCGACATCGCGGTCGATGAAGCTGTCTCGATCCTTTTCGAAGAACGTAAACAGGAAGAGACCACACCTTCCAAGGAGACAACCAAATGAAGATCGTAATTGCCGGTGCCGGTATCGGTGGCCTTGCTGCCGCACTTTGCCTTCATGAAAAAGGCTTTGAGGTTCAGCTGTTTGAAGCGGTAGATGCACTACAGCCACTCGGCGTCGGGATCAATGTCATGCCGCACGCCTCAGGCGTACTGTTCGGATTGGAGCTTGGCAACGCGCTCGATGACATTGCAATCCGCACCCGGGCGATCGAGTACCGCACCCGTTTTGGCCATCTCATCCAGTCGGACCCGCGGTGTGTCGAGGCCGGGTTTGAGTATCCGCAGTACTCGGTGCATCGTGGTGAGCTGCAGTTCCTTCTGCTGGATACGGTCCGCGACCGTCTCGGCCACAACGCAGTCATCACCGGTAAAGCCGTTTCCGGCTTCGAACAGGATAATCGGGGTGTTCGCGTCAGCTTTCATGACGGGTCATTCTGTGAAGGAGACCTCCTGGTGGGCGCGGACGGCTTCAGGTCGAGGGTGCGCCAACAGCTTCATCCAGATGAGGGACCAGCCCGTTATGAAGGAACGATGATGTGGCGGGGGGCCAATCTGCAGGCGCCATTCGCCGATGGCCGGACCATGTTCATCGCCGGCGACCACGACGTGAAATTCGTTTGTTATCCGATCAGCGGTCGCGCGGCCCACGACGGCAAAGCACTTATCAACTGGGTGGCCGAGGTTCGTCACGACAATCCACGTGCGGCCGAGGAAGCAGACTGGACGCGGGAGGCTGATCGCGATTTTATCTCCGAATATCTCGGCTTCCATATGCCCGATCTCGATATTACGACGCTTCTCACAAACACTCAGAAAATCACGCAATACCCGATGATCGACCGTGATCCGCTGCCATGGTGGACCCTCGGTCGCGTGACACTTCTTGGAGACGCTGCACATCCGATGTATCCGATGGGAGCCAACGGGGCGTCGCAGGCAATTCTTGACGGCCGGGCGCTCGCGGATGCACTGGCTGCACAGCCGGGACCGGCGGGGCTTGCTGCCTATGAGGCGATACGTCGCCCGATCACCACCAACGTCGTAATAAACAATCGCAAGTCCGGCCCCGAGCGGGTGTTGGACATTGCAGCGTCACGGGTTAAAGGCCCGGACGACCGGATCGAGGACCTCATCTCTGCCGCCGAGCTCGAAGAGGTCGCGGCGAGCTACCGCCAGGTTGCTGGCTTCCTGAAGAAAGCGGTATGATTGATGAAGACCTTTTATGCCGGTTTTGAAGCGGGACATCCTCCAGTGAAGGTGGGCCTCGGCGTCGGTATTCGGCACGAGGTTGGCGCTGAATTAAAGACGCTCGGGCTGCGGAAGGCGCTTGTACTGACGACGCCGCAACAGGCCCCCCAGGGTGAAGCCCTGCTATCGGCTCTGGGGCCTCTAGGTCATGGTCTTTTCAGCGACGCTGCCATGCACACACCGCTCGACATCACGATGGCAGCAATTGATGCCGCGGCTGGCGCCGATTGCCTTGTGGCGATCGGCGGCGGATCGACGATTGGTCTGGGCAAGGCTATTGCTCTACGCAAGGGTCTGCCGCAGATCGTCCTGCCGACGACCTATGCGGGATCGGAGGCGACGCCGGTCCTCGGCCAGACCGAAAACGGCGTGAAGGAAACGCTCCGTTCCCCGAAGGTCCGACCGGAAGTGATCCTCTATGATCCCGAACTCGTGGCAACGCTTCCGGTCACCATGACGGTGACCAGCGGGCTCAACGCGATCGCACACGCCATCGAAGCGCTCTACGCGCGGGACAGCAACCCGCTCTCCGACCAGCTTGCGCTTGGCGGCATCCGCGCCTTCGTCAGCGGCCTGCCGGGCGTGGTGGCGGCGCCGGGCGATCTCGCCGCCCGCGAGGAAACGCTTTTCGGCTCGTGGCTTTGCGGGACGGTTCTCGCCCAGGTCGGCATGGCGCTGCATCACAAGCTCTGTCACACACTGGGCGGACGCTTCAATCTGCCGCATGCCGAAACGCACGCGATCCTGCTGCCCCACACGGCGGGCTACAACGAGGTGGCGGTGTCGGCTGCGCTGGCTCCGGTCGCAGAGCTCCTCGGCGGGCCGGTCGGCGGAGGGCTTTATGACTTCGCCGCCTCCCTCGGTGCACCGCAGGCGCTCAGAGCGCTCGGCGTAGTGGAGACGGACCTCGACGAGGCCGCTGAGCTCGCGGTCAGGAACCCCTATTGGAACCCCAGGCCCATTGAGAAGGCCGGAATCCGGGCGCTACTGCAAGGCGCATGGGAAGGAAGCCGTCCCCGGTCGCTGAGCTGCTTCGGACGATGATTACGGAGGAATGAAATGTCATCCTATTTTACCGAGGAAGGCTCGGTCGAGGCCGTAAACGCTCGCATGGGGCCGGGCACAAACCCGCGCCTTGCCGAAGTGATGGCGTGTCTCGTCAAACATCTGCATGCCTTTGCGAAGGAAATTCAGCTGACCCAGGAGGAATGGGAAACCGGCATCGATTTCCTGACGAAGACCGGGCAGATCTGCAGCCAGGAACGGCAGGAGTTCATCCTGCTGTCCGATACGCTCGGCTTTTCCATGCTGGTCGACGCCATCAACAATCGCCGGCCGGCGGGGGCAACGGAAAACACGGTGTTC
>NZ_RZTX01000036.1:0-10831 GCF_004005385.1 Agrobacterium sp. CNPSo 2736
GCGCTAGTAGCCTTGGCGTTCACGTTCCTGGGCTCCTTAATTTAGTGTTCTGCGAGACCATGAGATGGATCAGCGTGAACAGCCGTCGGGCCGTCTCCTGATCGATCTCGACCTTTGACATGAGGCGCTCTCTGAGCAGGGCGGACGCTTCGTTGTGAATGGCGCGGCGTCCCATGTCGATGGCTTCAAGCCGACCGGGCGGCAGCCGCGTTGCGCCATTGGCAAAGCTCTCGCAGACGATCCGGTAGTCCCCGAACAGCCGGCGGAATGACGTCAGCGAGAGGTGATGGCACAGGACGGGCGCGCCGTTCTCTGTGGTGACGGTGAGCACCAGTCGCCTGACCACCAGTTCGAGGTGTAGCCGGTAGGGGCCGCCGCAATGTTCGACCGGCGCAAAGCGATTGTTGTGGAGGACGTCGGAAATGGCGACAGCATGTTCGTGTTTCTTTGCTGCATCCGTGCGGCGGTTGAAGGGCCGCTCCAGAGAAATCGCTGAAAGCCGAAACCGCGATGGCGTGGAGCTCATGCAGCTCATCGCGCAAGGCCTCCCCGAATAGTGTCGACTACGCGATCGCGTTTTTTTTGCAGTGTCGAAAGACGTGGCTGCCGCCGGAACGAGGCCGACAACAGCCACTTTGCCCTGGGAGGCTGGGCAAAAGGAAAATCTTTTCGAAAACCTCGTTCCCCGAACTCGATGCGGAAACCGGGGACGGTTCTCATCGCTGCGCACTCTCTTCCGACCGCCATCGTGGCCGCGGAGATCGTCTTGTCGCGGCCCCGTGAGTGTCACCGGCGAGCAGGCGGGGGCAAGGACACGATTGCAAATCGAAGAAAAAGCGGCCGCCGCCGGGACCTGTTCGACGGCAGCCAAGTGACCTGCGTGGCCGGGGAAATTGGCGCTCGCAGGTCGGGAATTTCCTTCGATCGATGCTGACCCAAGACAATCGTCGAGGTTTCAGCAAACCCGCCGCTTAAGCGCACAGGGTGCAGATACTGGCAATGTCTGATGTTCTGCCGCATCTCAGCACCTCAGGGACGCGAGACGCGGGTTATAGGCTGGCTGCGGGCGCGGGCCGGGGTTGTCCCTCGTTCAATCGCCAGCACGGTCTCAGGTGCGCCAACACCATCATGAAAGGCGGCAAGCCGCTCGCTGAGCTCTTTATCGCTTGGCGATAGCCGATGGTTCAGGCGAAGATAGTCCGTCCAGGTCGGCGTCCGGAACGTCTCCGTCCACAGAGTGGGGACCAGGAGGTTGCGATTGAGCGTCCAGTTTCGTGCCCCCGCCCGGCTCTGGATGCGCCGCCGCTCGCGCATGCACTCGAGAAAAGCCTCAAGATCCTGCTCGCCAATGGCGTATTCGACTTTGACGACGATAGGTCCGCTTCTCGGCGTCAGGTCGAGTGCGAGCGACGGCGGTATGAACTCCGACGCTTCTTTCTCGGATTCTTCCCACAGCTCGATCGGCAGCACGAATGCTGCGGCGGCCACGAGCAGCAGAACCACGGCGGCGCCCTCGAAGGCGATGGTCAGGGAGTAGCTTTGCGCGACAGCGCCCCAGATCCAGCTCCCGGCAGCCATGCCACCATAGGAGAGGGCGTAGTAGATCGAAAGTGTCCGGCCGACGACCCACCTTGGGCTCGACAGCTGAATCGCAACGTCAACGCCAGTCCAAGTCAGCAGCCAGCCGGCGCCGCCGATGGCCAGCGCAAGCGCCGTAATGGGGATCAATGTCGTCAGCGGGAGCAGAAAGCAGCATGCCGCGCAGGCGACCGAGGCAAGTGCGATCAACCGATCCTGAGGCACGACCCGTCTCAGATAGCTGCTGCTCAAACCGGCGGAAAAGGCACCGACGCCGAAAGCGGCTAGCAGCGCTCCATAGACGATCGGCCCGCCCGCCAGATGATCCCGGACTATCAACGGCAGCAGCGCGAGGATGGAAATGCTTGCCACGCCGAACAACGCCCCGCGCGCGATTGCCGCCTTGATTTCCGAGGACATCGCGGTGAAGCGCAGTCCATCCTGAATGGCCGTAACCACGCGCTCGCGCGGCAGCGAAGATGAGGGCACGTGCCATTTCGAGCGGGCGATCGCGGTAAGCGGCACCAGGTCACTCAGCGCCGCCAGGACGAAAGCGGCCAGCGGTCCGAAGAAGGCCAGGATCGCGCCGCCAATGGCCGGACCGGTGCTTCGAACGATATTGTAGCCGACCGACATCAGGGTGACCGCGGCCGGGATGTCGCGCTTCTCCAGAATGTCGCCGACCGAGGCGTGCCAGGCCGGATCGTTCAAGGCAAAGCCGCATCCGGCGAGAAATACCAATCCCAGGATCAGCCATGGACTGAGGAGGCCCAGCGCAACAGAGATCGCCAGTGTCAGGGAGGCCAAAGCGATCAGAAAGTGACCGGCGAGCATAACTCCGCGGCGGCTAAAGCTGTCGGCAATGGCGCCGGCCAAAATGGACAGGAAGAAGGCGGGCAGCGTCGACGAAGCCTGAACCAGCGCGACCATCAGATCGGAAGCCGAAATCGTCGCCATCAGCCAGCTGATCGCCGTGGTTTGCATGAGCCATCCGAGGCTGGAGATCTGCGTTGCTGTCCAGATCGCACGAAATGCCGGGTTCCGGAGCGGAGCCAGGGTGGGCGAAACGGCCGAATGTGGATCTTCACACTGCATAACTATGCTATCCTGATAACTGACGCGTTCTCCCGAGTAGACGCTCCAACGTGCAAGTGACGTCTTGTCGGGAGAGCTCATATGGCCTCATAGGCATCGGCGATCTGCCGGATGGCTAGGCGGCAGTTCACCGAGTTCCGGTTGCTGCTCGATCAGTTCGCCGGTGCGCCCCCACGTGCTGCGAATGACGTCTTCCAGTCCGGAACGAACAGGATCGATTCCAGCGGCGCCTTCGAGGAACTCGTCCCGGATATCGGCGGAGAATTCCTTGCCGGTCATGCCTTCTAGCGCCGCGGCAATCGTTTGGTTGCGCCGCTCCATTAGGCCGAAAGGAATATGCGTCAGATTCTTTACCCACTCGAAGTAGCTGACGACAACGCCGCCGGCATTGACGTAGAGATCCGGAAGGACGGTGACGCCGCGGGCGCGCAAGACCTTGTCGGCCTCGAAGGTCACCGGACCGTTCGCGGCTTCGACGACGAGGTTTGCTTTGATGCGCTCGGCATTGCCTGCATGGATAGCGTTTTCCATCGCCGCAGGAATGAGGACGTCGCAAGGCTGCTCGATGCCGATCATATCGCCGGGAAACGAGGTTTGGCGCGGCGGAACTCGCAGATCGCGCGAAACGTCCGGTTCCTACGAGGAGCCAGGGTAGTCGAAGCGGCTGAATGCGGACCTTTAGGCTGCATTTCTTGTGTCTTTCTCAAGCTCCTAAGTATTGCTGCGACGCAGCAGAATATATCTGTTACCGGAAGACGAATTTCCGTTGTGCAGGCCACCGGTGCAGGTGGCCTGCATTGAGAACTTTAGGTATCTCAGCTGGGACCTCAGCCTAAGTTCATGAACGTACCGCCATAGCCGGCTGCGCAGGAATGTCTGCAACAGGAGCACGCACATGACATGCCACGACACGCCCGTCTGCCATCGGCACCAAAGGTGGCACGTTGATCCCGCAGCGCTCGATCGCGAGGGGACAGCGCGGGTGAAATGCGCACCCGCGCGGCGGATTGACTGGGCTTGGGACCTCGCCTTCCAAAACCTCCCCTGACCGAACCTGCGTAGGGTCGGGCACCGGAGCAGCCGCGATCAACGCTTCGGAGTAGGGATGAACCGGTTTGGTGAACAGCGCCTCGCAGGTTGCCAGTTCCACAATCCGTCCCAGATACATGACCGCCACACGATGGCCGATATGCTCCACGACGCCAAGGTCGTGCGAGATGAAGACGAAAGCTATCCCCAACTCCTCCTGAAGGTTCATGAGAAGGTTCAGGATCTGGGCCTGCACGGAAACGTCGAGAGCCGAAACTGCTTCGTCGGCGATGATGATCGCCGGCTTGAGCGATAGCGCGCGCGCAATCCCAAGCCTTTGGCGCTGACCGCCCGATAATTCGGACGGAAGCCTATGCATGATCTCAGGCGCCAGACCTACCTTTTGCAGTAACTCAGCAGCCAGTGCATCGCGCTTCTTCCGGTCCAGACGCTCAAAGTTCTCAACCGGTTCCGTGATGATTTGTCCGGCCGTGAGCCGTGGGTTCAGCGACGAATAGGGGTCCTGAAATACCATCTGCATCCGACGACGCCAATACCGAACCTCGTCTTTGTTGAGGCTCGCAATGTCGGTTCCATCGAGCAGCACGCGGCCATCCGTCGGGTCTATGAGCCGCATCAGCAGCCTTGCGATTGTCGACTTGCCGCAACCGGATTCGCCGACAATGCAGAGGGTCTCGCCTGCCTCAACAGAAAAGGAGACATCCTCGACCGCTCGCACAACCAGTGGATCTCTATTGAAGATGCCTCCACCGAGCGGATAGTGCTTGACCAGTTTTTCGACTTTCAATAGGGGACCGCTCATGCGCTCACTACCTCCTCGACATGCCAGCAGGCTGCTGCGTGATCTGCGCCGTAGTCTTCAAGTACAGGCGCCTTCCCTCGACAAACATCAGTGGCGAACGGACAACGCGCCGCAAAGCTGCACCCGGCAATCGGCTCGCGCAGGCTCGGCACGATTCCGGGGATCTCCGGCAGGCGGCGCTCTTTCCCGCGTCGCCTGTCGGGGACCGAGCGCATGAGAGCCTTGGTGTATGGATGCATTGGCCTGGCGAAGAGATCCGTCACCGTTGCATGCTCGACGATGCGGCCGGCATACATCACGATCACGCGCTGGCAGGTCTCGGCGACGACGCCGAGATCATGGGTGATGAACATTACCGCGGTTCCCGTGCGCTCCTTCAGCTCGACGATCAGCCGCAGGATCTGCGCCTGAATTGTGACATCAAGCGCCGTCGTCGGTTCGTCAGCGATCAGGAGTTCGGGTGAGCAAGCGAGCGCCATGGCGATCATGGCGCGCTGGCGCATGCCGCCGGACATCTCATGGGGGTAGTTGTTCACGCGGCGCTCGGGGTCCGCAATGCGGACAAGGCGCAGCATCTCTGCAGCCTTTGACAACGCCTCCGAACGGGAGGCACCGGTATGAATTTCCACCGCTTCTGCAATCTGACGGCCGACCGTGTAAACAGGATTGAGGCTCGTCATCGGATCTTGGAAGATCATCGCGATCTTGTCGCCGCGGATCTTTCGCATTTCCCGCTCGGACAGATCCAGGAGGCTCTGGCCATGGAAGCGAACCTCGCCGCCCACCGTCCTGGCGGACAGCTTCGGCAGCAGGCGCAGAATGGACAGAGCCGTCACGCTCTTGCCGCAGCCGGATTCGCCAACAACGCCGAGCGTTTCGCCTTTCTTCACCTGAAAGCTTACGCCGCCCAAGGCGCGGGTGACGCTCTCTTCACCGAAGAAGTGGGTCTCGAGATCTCGAACATCCAGAAGCACGTCCTTCTCGATTGTACGATGCGCCCATGAGTCTTGCACCAGCATCTCAGCGCCTCCGTTTCGCGCGCGGATCGAACATGTCGCGCAGGCCATCGCCGAGGAGATTTACGGCAAGGACCGTGATCGCGAGACAGATCCCAGGGGCGAAGATGGTCAGTGGGGCAATCGCGAGATAAAGTCGAGAACTTGAAATCATGTTGCCCCAGCTGGGGATTTCGGGAGGCACGCCGACGCCCAGGAAGCTCAGCCCGGCTTCGGTCAAAATAGCGCTGGCGCATACCGTGGCGCTTTGCACCATAAGCGAGGGAATTGTGCTCGGGAGAATATGTCGCCACAGCACCTTGGGTAATCGCGCGCCTCCACAGAGAGCGGCCTCAACATATGGACGCTCGCGAACGCTGAGGACCACTGAGCGAACCAGGCGCGCGACGGCTGGCGTCTCGGGGATCGCTATAGCAACAATGAGAATTCCGAGGCCAGGACCGGTAAGAGAGATGAGGGCAATGGCCAGCAAGATCGTCGGGATCGACATCAGGCCGTCCATAACGCGCATCATGATGTTATCGAACGGGCGGTTGTATCCGGCGACTATGCCAATCAGAAGACCACACAAAGCCGCGCATCCAGCCGCCGTCAGTCCGACCACAAGAGAAATACGAGCGCCGAAAATCGTTCGGGCAAACACGTCGCGGCCAAGATTGTCGCTGCCAAACCACAATTCTGCTGAAGGCGGTTGAAGCCGCTTAAAGGGATCCATTTCCACTGGATTGCCCGCGTAAAGCGGCGCTGCCAACGCCAGAACAATCAGGAGCAGCAGGAGGCCACCCCCAATGAAGACCAGGGGATGCCGTCTTGCGAGACGGGCCAGACTATTGAGCCTTGATGGAGTGGCCGTCACAGTCTCAAGCTTGGGAGAAGACAACGTCATATCAGTACCGGATCCGGGGGTCGATAAGGGTGTAGGCAAGGTCGACCGCGAGATTGATGACGACGTACAATCCTGAAGTCAGGATCAGGACGCTCTGGATGATTGGATAGTCGCGATTGTTGATCGCGTCGACCACGAGCCGACCGACGCCGGGTATATTGAACACCGTTTCGGTGAGGACGACCCCACCAATAAGATAGGCGAAGCTCAAACCGATGACTGTCAGGATCGGAACGCCTGCATTCTTTAGGGCGTGGTGAAAAAGCATGGCATAGGACGAAGCGCCTTTGGCGGCCGCCGTCCGCATGTAGTCTTCCGACAGGACCTCAAGCATGCTTGCTCGGGTCACTCGGGCAATGAACGCAATATATGCAAGCCCCAACGCCAGTGTCGGAAGAATGAGGTGCGAAAACCAAGGCCACAGGCCGCTGTCGATCGGCGCGTAACCTTGCACTGGGAGCCAGTTTGTTCGAATTGCGAACACGTAAATGAGAACGTAACCAAACACGAAGACCGGAACCGAGTACCCGATCGCTGAGAAAGCGGTAAGGAAGCGATCGATGAAACCGTTAGGTCGCCATGCGGCAAGCATGCCCAACGAGATCCCGAGCACAACTGAAAGGATCATAGTCAGCATCGACAGCGAGAGCGTCGGCTCCAACCGCATCGAAAGAAGCTCGATAGCGGGGCGCCCCGAGAAGATTGAGGTCCCGAAATCGCCGCTAAGGATACTGGTTGCCCACTGTACAAACTGGATCGGCAGCGGCTCGTTAAAGCCGAGGCGATCGCGGATACCAGCGATCATTTCGTCTGTGGCCATGGGCCCAGCAAGGATCGCTGCCGGATCCCCCGACGCCAGCCTAAGAAGAAGGAAGATGAACGCCCCGACCATCGCCATGACGGCGATGGCCGAAACCATCCTTCGAAGGATGTAGTAGACCATGGCTTCAAGCCTTCTCCATGTTCCACAACGCAACGACGACCTTAGGTACTCCGACCATACCTGTTAGCGCCTTGCTTCGCGCAATGGGCTGCACAAAGTTGCCAAGCATAACGGCGCCGACGAAGTCCCACCAACGGCTTTGCATCTGGCGCGCGAGCGACATGCGCTCATCGAACCCTCCGGCATCGGGCCATTGGCTTCGAAGACTTTCATATTTGTCGTCTTGCGGCCAGCCGTACCATGCTTTGTTACCATTCGCCTGAAAAAAAGGAGTGCCAATGGGATCACCGAGAGCGACGCCGGACCAGGATGATACCAAGATGCTCCAGCCGCCGTCCGCAACCGAACTCTTGTCAGATCGGCGCTTTACGACCCCACCCCAATCACTTGGCGCTAGCTCGGCATTGACGCCAATCTTCTGCAGTTGGTTTGCAAGCAATTGCGCCGCATGGTCGACTACTGCATCGTCCGTAGGATCAAGGATGACCACCTTTTCCCCAGAGTATCCGGATTCCTTGAAAAGTTGTTTAGCTTTCTCCGGGTCGCCCCCCTTCTTGAACCAACCTGTATTTTCGTCATTCGTGTATCGTGTTATTCCGAATAGAGAAATCACGGGGCGGGTGTATCTTGCGTCGCCAATGGCAGCTTGCAAGATTGCTTCCTGATCGACGAGGTGAAGCATCGCCCGGCGAGCCTTAACGTTGTCGAATGGTTTCTGCAGGCAGTTCATCCGTAGGAACAGGTTGTTGCCAGCCCTGTTCAATACCTCCAGTCCAAGACCCGGATCGCTCTCAATAATTGGCAAGAGATCGTACGGCGGGCTTGCCATGAAATCTATCTCTCCGGCCTGCAATGCCGCCAGAGCAGTCTGCTGATCCTTGATATTCTGGAGAATGACCCTGTCGACCATCACTACCTTGCCGCCGGCGAAGCCATCAGGAGCCTCCTCGCGAGGCACGTATTTTTCATTGCGGTCGTAAACGAAAGAAACGCCAGGACTGGCAAGGTCATGGTTAAACTTGAACGGTCCAGAACCAATATTGGCGGTTACCTGTTCAGTCGCGGGAAGTTTTGCATCCTGTTCGCGCATAATTGCGAGAAAGAGGCCGCCTGGTGCAGCCAGTATATCGATAAGAACTCCCAGAGGCTCCTTAAGCACAATGACAAAGCTCTTGTCATCCTTTGGAGATATCTGCGTGGCGCGTTCCATCAATAGCTTTCCACCGGAATCCGCTTGTCCCCAACGTCGAATCGAGGCAACGCAGTCCGCTGCAGTAACAGGCTACCATCGTGAAACTGCAGACCATCTCGAAGTTCGAATGTATAAGCCTTCTTGTCGTCCGAAACCTCCCACTTATTAACCATCTGAGGCTGCGGCACGAGATTAGAGTCGACTCCGAACAAGGTGTCGTAAATCGCTATCGCGTGCGTGTAGGTATCACCAGACGTCGTCAAGATAGGGTCGAAAATGGCGGCAAGGCCAATCGCCATCCGAACCGTCCCATCAGCTTGCGCCGTCTGCGCCCGCAGGACCGACGGGAGCGATAAAGCCGCTCCGGCGGTAACGCTTAACTTAATGAGGTCGCGTCTAGAAATCATCATGCTTTACTCCCATTTTTTGGTTCCCTTTTGCCCCCAGTCGATGCTGAGATTTTGTCGGTCGTCCGGTTCGACGTCCGCGCTGTGCGTCTATTTCTTGTAAGGCCACTCCGTACTAACACGCCTGCGGTCAATATGCAACAATTGGTTTGTTTTGTGGTAATAAAATGAAACATGTGTGCCGTACTTGCTATTTGGGCACCCGTGAATGTTGCCCGCAATGCGTGGTGAGGAGGACACCTTTGGCTTCGATACCCTTCTTCCCTATGAAAACTGGTGCAGCGACCAAAGAGCGATTGGAATGTGGCGAGGCTGGATGTCACTAGCGACTTCGTAAGGTGCGAAACGTTTCGCGCACATGGCGCAGGGGAATTACGCTGAATCGAACCAAGCTTTCATGGGAAAATAAAGCTGCGCGCCATTTCCATACTGATCATCCAGTCGTTGGCGGCATTTGGAGATGAGGTGAATCCAGCATATGAACTCGTGAGCACCCGAATTCGGTTGAGGCGTACTCGGCAACTGTCGAGGGAGGGCATTTGGCAAGAAGAAAATTTTATCGTTTTTCTTTGCAATTCGGGCGGCACATATGTTTCATGGTGACTTAAATAAGCAACGCAATCGCTGCAATTTGAAACTGGTGTGTTTAGGGAAGCGACATGAGCCTCGCAGAATTCGGTGCCAAAATGAGCCGGGAGTTTGAGCAGCTATCGCCTCAAAATCAAAAGGGCGCTGCATACATGATGCGCTTCCCTGAGGACGTCGCGCTGTTGTCGATGCGGGACGTTGCTAAGAAAGCTGGCGTACATGCCTCAACGCTAGTCAGGCTGGCGCAAGCACTTGGGCATTCAAGCTACGTCGACATCAAGAAGCAGTTTGCAGAGTCCTTGAAAGAGGGGCGTCTGTCCTCGTTCTCGGCCCGCGCTCGAGAGCTGCAAGTCCGAAACGATACGTCTCGCGCTGACAGTCACTATCCGACGATCGTCCATGAACATGAAGCGATACTGGGGGAAATACTCTGCCGAAACGGGCTGGACCGAATTGACTCCTTTGCTCGCCAGCTTTTGGCGGTCGAGAAGCTGTTCATGTTCGGAGTCCGCAGCGCGTTTGCGCCTATGTACCAGTATTTTTATCTGTACCAGATGTTCCGTCAGAACGGCATCCTGGTGAACGACCCTGGTGGCGCTCAAAGCGATTTACTTGGAAAACTTCGAGCAGCAGATGGTTTGCTGCTGGTGAGTTTCAATCCATACGCGCGGGCATCCGTCCATGCAGCACGATTGGCGCAAGAGCTGGGGGCATCGGTATACTTGATCAGCGATAGCCTTGTTTCTCCAGTGGCGGCCCATGCCACCGCCATTCTCACCGTGCCAACATCTATTTCTTCCTTCTTTCCCTCACTCGTCGGTGTGAACGCGCTTCTGGAAGTCGTAGTGGCAAGACAGGTCGTTTTCTGTGGTTCGACGGCGATCGAAGAATTGTCTTCAACTGAGAAGAGGCTGCTCAAACTAGGCGCCTATTGGAATGAAAGGGAAGAGAAGTGACTGCATAGCAATTCGTATGAACAGCTCCTTCATGCCGCCCACGCTGGCGTTGCCTTTGCTCCAGGACCGTCGAGGCCTGGTAGAGCGGCAAGGAAAGAGGCTCCGCAGTTCTCGTCGTTGCCGATCTGGCGGCGAATGTCGCGGACGGTACGGCCGAAATAGATCCTGAGGGTCCGCAAAGCCTTGTTTGGCCCGCGTGAATTGCTTGGCATGGGTGCGACCTGAAAGTCGCATGTATCTCTGTCTCAAAGGAGAAGTACTTTATGTAACCTTACGAAACTGGTTGCTCCATCAGCCATTCCCTACCCGGGCACGCGG
>NZ_RZTX01000037.1:0-10732 GCF_004005385.1 Agrobacterium sp. CNPSo 2736
AATGGGACGTGTTCCGATATTCGCGGGTCTTTTGGGCATCGACGACATTGTCGATGATAGCCACCTTGTAGACATCTCGCGCCCGCTCTGGAGAGATCCAGCCTTCGGCCACATCCTTGAGCACGAGATCGACATCACGTTCGAGGGGATTTCCGTATCCGCCTCCGCCGCAGGCAATCCCGATCATATTTTCGCCAGCCTTCAAGGTGATGTTGGAAACCTTGTCGATTGGCGTGACCTGACCTCGGAGATCTCGAACCAGCTGGCCCGCACCATGGGCCGAACCGCCACCGCGAACGCCCCGTGGCGGGTTTTCAGTTCCGTCACTTGCAAAGATGAACGTCATGTCAGCACCGACTGGACCGAATTCGACCCGAATTGCAGGGGCTCCACGGAAGCGGCCTGCTCCCTCGGTGTCCATCAAAAGCCTTCTTTCGCGTACCACGAGGGGATGGAAAAGTTCCGACAGTTCGACGCCGTCAATGTTGCAGATGCCGGCACACCCGACGTTCAATACGGTCAGCCAGCTGTCAGAATACGCGCCCGCAGCACCGGACGTGTGTCCGAGAAACACCATGTTGACGTAGGGTTTCCCGTCACGAGGATCGACCCCCGAAACAGTGCTGGTTGTCGGGCACAAGCTATACCCGACCTCGGCCATCCCGGCGCCTTCGGAAATTTCGGCGATCGCCATTTGCACGCAGTTACCGGCCCGGTCCGCAAGGTTCGTCGTCGCAAGCGAGCAACTGGTTGGATGACGTGGAATGCCGACAACGCAGTTCTCGCGAAGATGAACCCTGATCCTGCGAAAGCTGCCAAAGTTCTTCGGTACGGAGCCATCGATGGAGTTGAACACGCCAATCATACCAGCGGTTCGTGACGTTGCTTCGGTAAGATTGAGACCGCTAGCCAGGGCGTCATGGCAATCCCGAAAGTCGATGTCGATCATCGCCGCTTCTGCATCGACCGTCACCTTGGCCGTAACCGTCACGCCTTCGGGTCCAGTGCCAGGAAATGAATCGTGCTGGGACCGCATGACGGTCGAGCCGCTAGCCAGTTTGCCGATGGCATCGACCATGCGCTTCTCGCTATAGTCAAACCACTGCTCGACAAACGCGGAGAGTTTGTCCCAGCCGATCTCCTTACCCAAGTTCAGCAGTTCGGTTTCGCCGATGCGGGCCGCGCCGATGGTCGCCAGCAGATCGCCATACCATTGGTTAGGCACTCGAATACGAGCGCGGCACATCCGGATGATATCGTCGATGTCCTCATAGTCGCGCTGTATCTGTACACATGGGAAGATCAAAGCTCCCTCTTCGTAGACATCTCTTGCCGTTGCCACCATCGTCGATGGAACCGCGTTGCCAATGTCGGCCTGGTGCGCTTTTGTCACGACCGTGAAGCGGTGGATCCCGTCATCGTCGATAACCGGGATAATGAAACCGTGGTCTGCCGCATGGGAGTTGCCGTGATATGGCGAGTTGTGAATGAAGGCGTCTCCCGCTTTGAGCTTCGGATGAAATTCCAGCATGGATTTCGCCATCAGGTCCGGACCGGAAAGCGTGTGGATCGGAATGGCATCCGCTGAGTACAACAGCTTGCAATCGGCGGTCAGAATGCACGTCGAGAAGTCCCGTGCCCGGTTCAACACCCCCGAACGCCCAGTCCGCAGAATGGTGCTCGACATCTTTCGGTTGATACCGCCGATCCTATTGAACAGGATCGACATCTGTGCCGCGGAAATATTTGCTGGCGAGGTCATTACGCTTTCTCCTTGCCGGAACCAATCGCGCCAGCTTTAGCGAGTACACTTCCGGAACCGGTCAGGCTGAACGATGAGGTGGGGTCAATTACGATCGTGGTGAACGGCGATTCATAAATTGCCGGTCCCCGATATTCCTCGCCGACGCGCATGCTGGAGGAGGATACGATTGCCGTTTCGATGGTCCCGTAGCCGCTGAAGTAGCAAGGCCTGTGGTTGGGACGATCGCCCGTCGAACTGTTGGAAAGGCGACCGAGCGCAGCGTCGCGAAAGCGGCAACGAACACGCGCGATCCAGGTGATGAACTCGACAGGAGAGTTTACGTCATCGAACGTGAAAATCTCCCGATGCTTTGCGTGGAACGCTTCGATCAGCGCGTCAACGTCGGCGTCCGTATCGAAGGAATCCGCTGGCAGCGGAAGTTCTACTTCCCAGACCTGCTTCTCGTACCTTGCTTCGACATAGTATTGGACCGTCGTCTCAAGTGCATCTCTTCCTGGACCCGAGCTGAAGACATCGCATTTCGCCTTGAGGTCGGCGATTATGCCATTCACCTTCTCCCGGTCAAAACGATCAGAGATCGTGTAACCCGTTAGCTGGTGGTCAGCAGCCAGGTCCGACATCAGTGCACCGGCAGCGCTCAAGGTCGCGCTGGTCTCGGGATACAGCAGATTGAGGCAGTTGAGCCGCTTTGCGATGAAGACGGAATTCAGGCCGGCCGCACCACCGCCGCCAATAAGAGTGGCCTCGGAGGGATCGATACCCTGGTTGACGGTAATCTCCTCGATCGCCTGGACCATGTTCTCGGTTGCGATATCGACGATTGCCGCGGCTGCTTCTTCAACTGACACGCCAAGCGGGCCAGCAATTGCCTGCTCAACGGCGGCGCGTGACAGGGACGCGTCGATCTTCATTCGACCGCCGAGGAAGTAGTCAGGGTCGATGTATCCAAGAACGACGCATGCGTCGGTAAAGGTCGGCTCAGTGTTGCCATTTCCGAAGCAGGCGGGACCAGGCATCGCCCCAGCACTTTTGGGGCCGACATGCAGCATCCCGCCTTCGTCGATCCGAGCGATACTGCCACCCCCTGCGCCGATGCTTCTGACATCGACCGATGGAAAACCGGTGTTGTGACCGATATAGGGCTCACCGATCCACATGTCCCTGGTCGTCGGTATGGCGCCGTGACGCACGAGGCTCACGTCATATGTCGTCCCCCCGGTATCGCTGATAATGGCGGTCGAATTGCCGGTATCGAGAACCGAGAAGTGGCGGCCACCAATCGGCGCCGTCGACGGACCAGAGTTCAGCGAATGGATCGGCATCTTCGCCAGTTCGTGAGAGTCGATCATACCTGCCTGAGACGTAAGCACGAGCAGACGGCCGTCAAAGCCGGATTCGCGCAACCGGGCCTCAAGGCGACCAAGGTATTTGCCCATCAGCGGCTTCAGCGAGGCGTCCATACAGGTCGACGATGCCCGTCGGAACTCTCGCATCGACGGATTGAGCTGGTGCGACAAGGTTACAGCCACGCTTGGGAGATGCTCTGCAAGAAGCTCGCCAACCCGGACTTCATGTGCCGGATTGACGATCGACCAAAGAAGGCACACGCCAACCGCTTCCACGTTCTGCTTCTTGAGCCGGTCGATGATCGCCAGCACCGCTGCGTCGTCAAGCGGGGTATCCTCCGAGCCGTCACTCAGCAGACGGCCGGGCACTTCGAAGGTCAAGGCGCGCGGAACGTAGGGCTCGGGATAGCTGATATGATCCGGAAAGGCGCTCGAACGGCCGCCCTCACGAAGAAGGAGAATTTCCGGATGCCCGTGAGAGGTCAGGAATGCGGTCTTGGCGGTGTTGCCGGTGATGATAGCATTGATCGAATGCGTCGTGCCGTGGATGAATGTTCCGCAGGTGGAGAGGAATTCGGACAAGCTCTGACCGAAATCAGTTGCCGCAAGGGTCAACACATTCAAGATGCCCTGGGCCGGATCCGAAGGGACCGTCGACGATTTGAACATCCGCAACGTGCCATCGTCACCCTCGACCATAAGGTCGGTGAACGTTCCCCCAGTGTCACACGCTAATCTCATTTCAGCTCCCTGATTATCTTGGTGTTTACAAAGTGGCTGTCGCTCAATGCGCTGTCAGCGCACGTGTCACGACGCCAAAGATGTTTCCTGCAGGCGAGATGCGAAGCGCTCTTGGGCGGCGCGTCTTACTGCATCCAGAACCGGCAATGATGTACGGCTGCGCAGATCGAACTGCACGGTTGTTGCCTGAAGTCTGGCGGCGACCTCACCCGTGCATTCTATGACGATTTCGTGGATCGAGCCGATCGAACTGCGCCCGATCTTGACGACCGCGCTTCTGACGAACAGCGGCCAGCCGGCCTTAACCTCTTTGAGGTAACCGATCTGATGGGAGACGTCGGCCCAACCGATGGAATTGCCTTCGAGATCGTCGACGGTGTATCCAAGCCTGAAGAAAAGCTGGAAGATCGCGATGTCGAAAACCCGCATATACCCTGTGGTGTTCAGATGGTTCTGCGTGTCACAATCGGCCGGGTAGACCATTGTGCGCGCAGTTTCGATCCAAGTTTCTTCGCTCATCTCTATTGTCCAAGATACGCTGCGGCGACCGCAGGATTGTTGATGAGCCCCGAAGATGGGCCAGATAGCGTGATCGAACCGAGTTCCATCACGTAGGCATTGGTCGAGATCTCCAGGGCAAGCATTGCGTTCTGCTCCACGAGAAGCACACCGGCACCCGTCTCCTTACAGATCTGAACGATCGAGCGCATAAGATGCTCTTCGATGAGCGGGGCCAGTCCGATCGATGGTTCATCCAGAACATAAAGTTTCGGATCGGACATCATCGCTCGGGCAAACGCCAACATCTGCTGCTCGCCCCCGCTGAGCTGGCGTGCCTTCAGAGAGCGCTTTTGCGCAAGAACGGGGAAGATCTCGTATGCGCGGCCCATATCACGGCTGATCGCTCGCTTGTCGCTTCGAAGGTGCGCACCGAGGAGCAAGTTTTCGTGGACTGTCATTCGCGGGAAGAGCTCACGCCCTTCCGGAACCTGGGCCATACCGGCGGCGACAATCGCCGCAGGGCTTGCCGCTGTCAGGTCAACTCCGTTGAAGGTTATGGTGCCGGTCGATGGCGTGATCAGCCCCGAAATCGCGCCGAGCAATGACGTCTTTCCGGCGCCGTTACTGCCGATGAGAGCGGTGATTGCGCCCGCGACGACATCGATCGACACTTTATCGACTGCCTTGATTCCGGAGTAGTCAACTGAGAGATTGCGAACCTCAAGCATGCTTCCCTCCGCGACTTCCCAGATAGGCTTCGATCACCGCGCTGTTGTTGACGATCTCTGAGGGCGGCCCATCGGCAATCTTCTTTCCGAAGTTGATGACGGTCATGTGCGAGCAGAGGCTGAGAACGGTCTTAACGTCATGCTCGACCAGCAGGATTGTGATGCCGCTCTTATTGATTTCCCGAATTGACGCTGCCAACCCTGCCTTCTCGGTCGCATTCAAACCTGCAAGTGGCTCGTCCAACAGAAGCAGCTTTGGCTTTGCGACGAATGCCGACGCTACCGAGAGTGTCCGCTGCATCCCGCCTGGCAGGACACCAGCGGTCTGGTATGCGACATGACCGAGCTTCATGATCTCGATCACTCGATCAACATCCGCTTCAATGGCCTTTGGTCCGGGGTTCTTGAAAAACTTCAGTGGGACCCACGGCGGCGAAAGACGCGCGGTGGCAGCCATACGAATGTTTTCGCGAACTGTTGCCTCGGAATAGACTTTGATGAGCTGGAAGGTTCTCACAACTCCGGCACGGGAGACGACATGCGGCCTCAAGCCGGAAATGCGCGCCCCCTCGAAAAGAATGCTTCCTGTTGTCGGCTTCAAAAACCCACTAATCAGGTTCATCATCGTCGACTTTCCGGATCCATTCGGACCGATCAAGCCGTGTATGTGCCCACTCGAAACCTTGGTAGAGACGCCATCAATTGCGGTAAGGTTGCCAAAGCGACGGGTAACGTTTTCCAATTCAAGCATTGACAGCCTCCTTGTTCGGACGGAGCCGCGAAAGGAGGGATTGAATTCTGGAGTCGATCCCGCCGGGTGCGACCAGGAGGACAAAGATCACGCATATGCCCCATACCAACGGGACCACCTGGGGCACGCCGCGGAATAGCTGCTCGATCCCTGTCAAGAAGATCAGGCCCGCGATCGGTCCGATGTAGCTGCTGACACCGCCGACGATCGCGGACGCGACGATCTTGAACATCAGGGTCGAGCTAAAATCAGCGGGCGAAACAATGCCATTGTAGCTCGCCATGAACCCTCCGGCGATGCCGGCGAGCGCGGATCCGACGACGAATACGAGACTGCGGAACCCCCACGCGTTGATCCCGAGGGAAACCGATAGCTCTTCGTTCCGGCCGACAGCCTGGACGGTCTTCCCGACACGAGAGCGTTCGAACGCGAGCAGCGCAAGCACGACTACGGCCAATACAGCCAGAAGAAGGAAGTGGAAGCTTGTGACGTCTTCGAAGCCTTGGGGGCGTTTGATAAACGCGATCCCGCTCGTTCCACCTGTGATCTCGCGAAACTGGATGAAGCACTGCCGGAGTGCCTCGCCGGCGGCGAACGTTGCCAAGAAGAAGTAGTACTCGCGCGTTCGAAGAACCGGATAGCTAATCAACAGGCCGAAAATCAGGGCGATGAACCCACCGATCGCGATGGTCGTGCCGATCGAAAGATTGTAAGGCGCTTGCGAAAGAAGTGCGACGGAGTACCCTCCGAGGCCCATCGTTGCCACGTGGGCAAATGACCATCCTCCCATGAGCGTAATCAAGCGGTAGCTCACAACCATAAGGCAGTTAAGCAGGAAGATGATGATCACGTCCTTCCAGTAGGACGATACGAAGGCAGGCAGCATCGCCAAGCTGATGAGAAAGCAAACCAGAATTGCAAGTTGTGTCGTCACCGCGATGGATGGAGCAGCAACTGTCTTTGTAGCGGAGCCGCTCATCAGTCTTTCTCCCCGAAGAGGCCTTGGGGCCGGATTGATAGGACGATGAGCATGATGAGTGCGCTGAACATAGCTAGAAACCTGCCGAAGCCTGCGACGGACACCAAGGTGTCAAAGATGCCGAACATCAACGCTGCAGCGACCGCGCCCCAAATTGACCCGATTCCACCAACGATGATGATAATGAATGCCTTCCAGAGAGCGTCGACGCCCATGAAGGGATTGACGCCCGCAACGGGTGCCATGACGACACCTGCGGTTCCCGCCATGGTCGCACCGATGACGACTGCCAATGACCCAACGAGCTTAATGTTGACGCCTTGGAGTAACGCGCCTCTCTTGTTTTGAGCGACAGCCCGCATGGCTCGGCCGAGACGGGAGCGCTCCATGAATAGCCACAGGGCAATGATCATGAACGCAGCTACCACCATGACCAGCACGCGCTGATAGGGCATGATCGCGCCGCCTAAGAACAGGACACCTGGGACAGGCGCCTTAACGATCTGGCCAACCGCGCCAAAGGCCTGAACCACACAGACCTGTAGAATGTAGGAGAGCGAGAGCGTCGCAACATAGATGCTGAGAGGGCGGTCAGCGAGCGGCCTAATAATTGCCGTGTTGGCAAGAAAGCCCATTGCAGCCAGCACCAAAGCGGCCACGCCCGCACCGAAGGCGTAACCGACGATGCTCCCTGTGATCGGGGAGACGACTGCCAACGTCACCCAGGCGGCGTAGGCGCCGACCATGTAAAAGTCGCCGTGCGCGAAATTGACGACTCGCATAACCCCAAAAACGAGTGCCAATCCGATGGAAAAACAGACGTAGAATGAGGTCAACGATAGGATATTCAACGTGATCTGCATGATGCGTTCACCTCGGAAAACCACAGCGGGGGGTTCTTGCGCCAGGCGCAAGAACCTTGTCGATGAAACTTGATCAGTCCTTGGTCACCTGATCGGTCGCTTCAAGTGCGGGGAGCGCGGAAGCCTTGTTCTTCTCCCACCACGAGGCCGTGTCCACTATGTCATCCCGCTTGATCGCTTTGCCGATTTCGTCGATCTGGTAGATCGGCATCGGCGTCGTCAGCAGGTTATTGACGCCGTAGATGTCCACTCCACCCCAAGGAGAGGTCCCGAATATCGGATGTTCAACCGTTGGGCCGCTTTTCAAGGCAGCGAGAACCGACGCACCATCTGGGGTTTTCGCAGCCTTTATACCCGGTTCAAGCGTCGTCATCGATGCGTAAGCCATCGACGTCAGGTAAGTCCAATCCGCCTCACCGTACTTCTTCGCGTATTCGGCGAAAAGAGCATCAAGACGCTCGTCTTGTCCTTTTAGCTGCGCATCGATCGCGTAAGCACTGAAGAACCGGTTTGCGATATCCTCGGGAGCAAGGCGTTCCAACAGGAACTTCAAAGACCACCCTTCGCTGGCAAACAGTCCCTTGTAGCCAAGCTGTTGCATTGCTTCGACCATCAAAGCCTGCTGGCCCGGAGGGAATCCAAGTTCAAGAACGAGGTCTGGTTGGGCAGCGGCAACGGGTGTCACGACCCCCATAATGTCGCTCGCCATAGCCATGTCGTAGGGGGTTTCGTAGACGATCTCGATGCGATCACTGTATGGCGCCAAGCCGGCTTTGAAGTATGCCGCAGCCGTATGGCCGTATGAGGCATCGGGCACCAGGATGGCAACTTTCTTGACCTCGGGATGGTGTTCAACCACATATGCCGCGACATGCATGTAGTTGGCGGGCGCGCCAGTGATTGCACCAATAAGGTATGGGAACTGCTTGCTCAGATAGCCCCCGCCGTAGGTCATGGTGAGGACTTTGTTTTCGGTCACGAAGGAGGCGATTGCCTTGCGAGCCGCAGGGGTCCACGTCTGGAGAAGGAACTGCACGCTGTCGTCCTGCACAGCACGGCGGGCAGAGGCAAGCTCATCACCGGGCGTATAGCAGTTGTTATCGTATGCATGCACTTCGATTGTATGCTGCTTGCCGGAAGCATCAGTAATGCCTCCTTTCTTGTTCAACTCGTCGGCCCACATCTCGACACCGCGTGTGATGGGGATGCCGTACTGGGCACAGGGCCCCGACTGGGGCGTGATCACGCCGACCTTGATCGCGTCGGCGTGCGCCATTGTGGCTATTGTGAGAGCGGCGACTGCCGCGAGAATACTGCGCGTAACCATTTTGTAGTTCCCCTTTTGCTTGAGTTGAAGTTGTGGTCTAGCGGATGACCTCCATGTTTCCGCAAATGCCGAGTGACTGGCCCGAAATCGAGCGCCCTGACGGCGAGCATACAAAGGCGATGAGGTCGGCGATTTCCTCAGGGTCGATCATCTTATGCATGGAGATGTTCTTGAGCTCGTCGGCCCACGCAGCCTCTTCAGAGATACCTAAGAGCTTAGCGCGTTCGGCAATGACGCGGTTCATACGATCACCGTTCACCGATCCGGGCAGAATCGAGTTCACGCGGATGTTAAACTCGCCCAATTCCATAGCGAGAGACTCCGTAAAACCAATCACGCCCCATTTTGCGGCCGCGTATGGTGTCCGGTATGGAAACCCGAGCCGTCCAGCGGCCGACGATAGATTAATAATGCTTCCCGATTTCTGGCGTTTTAGGTGAGGGATCACGTTCCGGCAGAAATAGAACTGCGCATTGAGGTTGACGACAACCGTCTCGTCCCACTGCGTCGGGCTGATGTCTTCAACATTTTTCGTCGGCCCGGCGATCCCCGCGTTGTTGACCAAAATGTCGACACCCTGAAGGGTCGTGATCATTTCTTCAGTGACGGATGCGACCGCCTCGGCGTCGCGAACGTCGCACTGATAAGCCGCGATCTTGGGGTTCTCTCTGCTGAAAGACTCAAGCGCCGCCTCACTGATGTCGCATACTGCAACATTAGCTCCAGTCGAATGAAGCGTACGAGCGACAACGCGTCCAATCCCACTCGCTCCGGCAGTCACTATGGCACGCTGGTTGGAAAGGCTCACCATTACGCACCTGCCTTAAGGCCAAGCCGGTCGCGGGCAGCACTGGAGCTCATAACCTTTGCGCCCATCGCTTCAATGATCGTTTTGGCTCGGTCGACAAGAGCCACGTTGGTCGCAAGTTCACCCTTTTTCAGCCAGATATTGTCTTCAAGGCCGACGCGGACGTTACCGCCGAGGATCACAGCCTGGGCGACCATAGGCAACTGCATTCGCCCAACACCAAAAGCAGACCATACGACATCCTTGCCCTGCGCCATGTCGACGAAAGCCTTCATTGATGTTGTCGTGGCAGGCGCACCGTAGTTAACACCCAGGCAGAACTGAACCATCGCGCTGCCATCGAAATAGCCCTTCTCGAGAAGGTCCATCGCAAGCTGCATG
This sequence comes from Agrobacterium sp. CNPSo 2736, assembly GCF_004005385.1. NCBI lineage: Bacteria > Pseudomonadati > Pseudomonadota > Alphaproteobacteria > Hyphomicrobiales > Rhizobiaceae > Agrobacterium > Agrobacterium sp. CNPSo 2736. Next base: position 10,191 of record NZ_RZTX01000037.1, read on the forward strand.
TGACCGAGATCGAACACTTCCAGTTCAGGCTTGACGCCGAAGGCCCTAATCATCTCCGCGCCTTGGCGGATCTGTTCGGAGGTGCTGATGTAAACGAGGTTGCCGGATCCTACGTTGTAGCTCCCGCAATCCAGCGTGCAGATGTCGGGCCTCAGGGCCTCGACATGCACCAATCGCTCCTTCTGGGAAACGAGATCGCTTTCTTTGGCTACGAACGCATAGGGGTCGTCTGCGCCGAACGTCAGATCGCCTCCCATGCCCGCGGTGGTGTTGATGATGATGTCGTTGTTCTTTTCGCGAACAAGTTCAATGACGGCCTTGTAGAGATCGGTACGCCGGCTGCCAACACCGGTCTCGGGGTCGCGGACATGTATGTGCGCAATTGCTGCACCAGCATCTGCCACTGCAAGCACGTCTCTCGCGATCGCCTCCGGCGCTATTGGCACGTTGGGGTTCTTCTTGAAATTATCCCCCGCGCCCGTGACGGCACATGTGATGAAGACGTCATTATTCATACGCTTAGCTCTCCGTGTGTCGGGAAC
>NZ_RZTX01000038.1:0-9768 GCF_004005385.1 Agrobacterium sp. CNPSo 2736
GGCGCATCAACAAATGAAAGAAGAACTCGGCCTCGATCACTTCGAAGGCCGATCATGGCAAGGTCTGCATCGACACGCGCTGATGACAATGATCGCTTATGCCTTCCTGCAACATCAGCGCCTACACCAGGCCAAGCGGGAAAAAAACCAAGAGGCACGGCCCGCCTAAACCGACACTGCCAGCCATCCGACGCGCGGTCATAAACACCCTCCTATCAACGTCAGCCCCAGAACGATGTCCGCACTGCAGAATCCGCTTCAGACCGCCAAAATGCATTCTGCCAAAGTAGTGCTAGGTCCAGGTGACTTGGTGGGCTTGCGACGCTTTAGCATTATCAAGCGAACCTCCGCGGGGGCTCGATCGCGCATAGGAATGCATAGTTCGGGATTATCTAACGCTCAGCCACTGGCAAATATCGCACGCGATCCTCGTGCGCGAACGGCGGGGCAGGAAGCAGCCTTTCCTTGCTATTTTTGACCAATTCGGCGCTGCGGTCTTCTGCGCTTTGGACCGACCTCTGTCCGTAGCTGTTCCAAGGGAAGCATAGGTGTTGATGGCATTCTGCCCTCCCGCAACTACGCTCGAGGGTGCAGGGCGGATGCTCCGCCATCCAACACGGTCTTACCACTTGACCGTCGCATCGCCTCTCGACAACTGGACTCCATGAGAGTTTTCACGACATTCTTCATAACGTAAGGTAGAGAACTGTATGACGAATTTGAAAGAGAATGCCACGAGATATTCGCAAACGACGCCGACAAATACACTCTCCTTAGCTGCAGGTCGCGAACAGAATTTGAGCGTCCGCTTTTCCAGCGCTTGGCTTAAATAAATGCGCGCTGCTGGTCCGTCTAACGGGTCTATGCGAAGGCTGGCTTGAGTCCGCGTGAAATGAACGCATCGCGGGTCGAAAGAATACGAGTAGTACTCACATTATGCGATGCTCTGTAACCCAATATGAGTTCCCTGTTTACTCGCATTTTGGCATCACAGCTCTGTAATTCGACGCTCGAAGCCTCAAACGAAAAAGTGTAGGAAAATGAAAAAATCGTCCTCTCTGCACCAGATCCCAGAGAGCAAAGCCTTCAAATGTGGAGATGTCTTTGTTCTTTTTGGCGAACTTTTCGGACGTGGTTATGCCACAGGGCTGCTTGACGAAGCGCGCAACGCTGGCATGAAAATTGTCGGAATCACGGTCGGACGTCGCGGTGAAGACAATTCTCTGCGGCCGCTGAATGACGAGGAGGTCGCAGCGGCCGAAGAACATCTGGGTGGTAAGGTCATCAACATTCCCCTCATGGCCGGCTTCGATCTCGATGCGCCGGAAGGTGGCCCCACGCCCACGGATCTCTTGGCCAAAATGACCATTGGCAGTTGGGAGAGCGACAAGCTCGACTGGGACTATGTAGCCCAATGTCGTGATATCGCCGCCGAGCGCTTCACGGGCGCACTCACGGAGGTCATGGGCGTTGTAGACGGCATGATTTCCGAGGGACAGAACGTGTTCTTCGCCCACACGATGGCGGGCGGAATACCGAAAGCAAAGGTTTTTCTGGTTCTCGCCAATCGTATCTACAAAGGGACAGGAGCCAGGCACATGTCCTCTCAGGCGCTCATCGATAGTGATTTGGGTAAGCTGATCCTGCAGAATTTCGATGCGGTATCGGCAGACACGTTCGGCCATTTGATCGATTTCAGCTCGGCCATTCGTGAACGCGTCGAAGCATCTGGTGGACAGGTTCGATATATAGCCTATGGCTATCATGGCACCGAAATCCTCATCGATGGCAAATATCGTTGGCAGACCTACACTAACTACACCCAAGGGTACGCCAAGATGCGGCTTGAGGGCATTGCCGAGCGGGCATGGGCGGACGGAATCAAGGCAAGCGTCTACAATTGCCCGGAAATCCGCACGAACTCATCTGATGTGTTCACAGGTATCGAACTGCCACTGATCCCCCTGCTGCTGGCCTTGAAAAAAGAAGGCGGGAAAGAATGGGCACAACAACAGTGGCAGGCGTGCCAGGCTCTGTTGGTCGACGATGTCACCATCAACGACATTATCGAAAAGATCAGCGCCATGCAGGCCAGCGATGTGATGATCCCGTTCTACAATTTCTCGGCATGGCCTATGCCCAACAGTCAGGCTCAGGCCGATCTCACGATCGGGACATCGCACGAAATCGCGCAGATGCATCGTGACAGCAACGCGCTGATCAGTGACCATCTGAGCAAGCTTGTCGTGGAAGCAACCGGACAGTTGATTTTTCGGTCATCCAGCGCGCCCTCTGGACCAATCCAGTGGCTCAACCACGATATCGTTGCTCGCCAACTGAACGCGACACACGACGCCGGGGCCAGCGAGGCCCCGTAGTTTGCGATAATCATGGCAGCAACGATTGCAAAGATTTCCATTAGGCTGCATCTGATGGCAACATAGTTGTCTACCAAGCGCACGTGGTGAATGGTAGAAGTAGAACCCTTAAGCTCCGACTGGGGCAACCAGTTCTGGCAATCGATAGATGTCTTTGATGGCGTTCGCCAGCCTTGTCTTCTCCTGATTACTCAGGAGCGGCAGACATTTTCTAGGAGTTCAAGAGGTTATGCTCGAGTGGCAATAGGCGGACATAGCATTGGAGGGATTAGAGCTGTCGCTCCAGTTCCTCGTGTTCCGACGCTACATCGATTCGGAATTACTTAGGCATACTGGACGAGAGCGCCTTTGCGCAGTCGCATGGCGACAACAGAAAAGCACAGTGCACCGATTACAGCTAACGCTGCAGCCCCAAATCCAACTGCTGAAAAGCCAGCGTATTTTGCGATAGTGCCACCGTAAATCGGCCCGAGCGCGCTGCCAGTCATTGTCATACTGGCGGTAAGCGCATTCATGCGTCCGCTCGGGTCCAGCTTAGCCAACAAGCCGAAAGCGAAGATAATAGTGAACACTGTCGTTGAAGTTATCAATGCGTTCGCTAGAGTGAACACCAAGAAATTAGCTGGATGAGATTGGACGATCGCAAACGCGCCATGAGCCAGCAGTCCGAAGACGACCGTCCAGGTGGCGGCCAAGTGATTTTGAAGGAAACCGGCAGCTATCGGTGACAACAAAGGAATAATCCCGCCGATCATCAGCCCTGTCCCGATTGCTGCAGATTCGAAACCCTCAGCATTACCGATCCGCTCCACGAAGCTGAGGATCGTTGAATTCGCCAGGAACATAGACAAAAGCCCTAGAAAACAAAGAATCAAAATAGCCGTCGGCGTACCAGTGGCACGTTCCGATACCTCTTTCGGGCTGTTGTTCCGCGGGATGCTGGGAAAAGCAAAAAGCGACAAGACCCCGGCGATGAGAATGATCGCACCGGCATTCACGAATACGGCGCCGACACCCATTGTATTCATCATTGGCGGTGTCAGTGCGAAAAATAGAACGGCGAAGATGCAGGGCCCGAGGTTGGCAACAGCAAAAAGCCGATGAGGATTATGGCCAAGACTCATGGTTCCATGAGCCACCGCCAGTGCAACGCCCGCACCGAGGCCGCCGATTAAGTTGAGTGCACCCAGTCTAAGGGCAAGTGAATATCCGCCTCCCAAGTCAGTCTTGAGCATCAGAAAGAAACAAGATGCAGCGATTAGGAAGCCAGTCGTCACTACCGGACGCGCGGGAAGCCGATGGAACAAGAATCCCGCACTGACATTTGCAACAACCATGCCCGCAAGGTAAAGCGTCACAAGCCCGCCTGCTACCTGCGGGTCAAAACTGTAGGTCCGTATAAGACCACCAACCCAAAGCGGTAAAATCACCAAATCGAGCATGCCTGCACCATTGCAAAACAGCAGGACGACTCTTCCCGCTATTGTTTCCGTCGTGGTATTCATTTTTTCCTCCCAGAAAAATAAACCAATGTGTGCGAAAGTAGTTTTTCGCGGGAAGCAACCGGGTCTTCTTAAAGATGGCGTCTGAGGAACCTCACGATGTGCGGCTGGATGATGTGAATCGATCCGCCTGGCTCCTCAAATTTTTCCTCGCTGAACCAGAAGTGAGTTGCCCCTATCACGGGCTGGATACGCACCATAAAGCCGGCCTGACTAAGAGCGCGGGCAAAAGGAATAGTCTGCGTTTGGGGATCAACTACACTGTCTTCCGTGCCATAAGACAGAAAAATGGGCATCTTGTTCGCCGCGTGGCAAACATGGCTCAGTGGTGATGCGTCGAAATACAACAGCCGAAAGTCATAAGGGTTGGCGCCGGAAAAACGCTCCGATCTCCTGTCCTCTGGGTTCGGCGCATACGCGATTTCCTGCTGCCAATGCATGTAGAGATCATACACACCGTAAATGCCGAGAAAAGCCTTTACCTCCGGCGAAATGTCGCCAAAGTTGTTTGCCGGCCTAATGGACTTGAAGTGTGGTTTACTACCCGCCAATGCGGCAAGAGCGCCTAGATGCGCCCCCGCTGAGGCTCCCATCAATGCGATCCGGGCAGGGTCGATGTTCAGCTCCTGCGCAGCGCCTCGCACATACTGAATCGCACTGACAACATCACAGACTGCCTCCGGATACATCTTCGTGGTGCGAGCGGTTCGATATTCGATGACAAAAACAGCAATGCCTGATCTCGCAAGGTGGGCACCCCAATTGCTGAGGCTGCGGCGTTCGGACGCGATCCAGCCGCCTCCTGGTACTGCGACCACAACAGGAAACGGGCCCGCAGCATTTGGTGAGTAAAAATCACCCTTCAGTTCTGTGCCATCCGGGGTTGCATAGACAATCCCTGCCCGTTGACACAGATCCTCTACTTTTTTTGCTTCCCGATTGCCCATTATCACTCCTGCCTTTCTTAAACGGTTTCTTTGCCGAACCTCAACTGTATTCGACGGGCAATTGCGCAAGCCCCAATACCTCAAGGTATTTTGGCAGACGCTGCGAGCCGGAGGTCAACCCACGAAAAACACAGAAATGCCAATGCGATTACCCGAGGTAACGACGTGTGGCACCTCACGTCCGCGCCAACGAAATCATGCCTTGACACGGAGGTGGTGATAAGGCCGCCTTGAAGAGTCACAGAAGATGACGGCGTCAAATTCAGTTTTCGATTCAGGCAACTGGCGATTCAATGTTCTTCAAAACTCTATCTATGGTAGGGTGCATGAGAGCGTTGAAAGACCCCATTATAAGTAGAGCTGAAGAATTGTGTCGTGGACTCCGTCACAGTCGATGAGGTCTACACGCTGCCTGCGGATTTTAATTCCCTCGTCAGTGCCCACGAGCGTGTGCGTGTAGGACCCAGAGTAATATTTCAGAACGTCGCGCCGGAACTGTGTGACGTGGAAGCGAGAATGAACTACCACCTCCTCCTCATCGGGTGGGGGTGCGCCGATCCTTACGTTGCTCACAACGTGGCTGCTGCGCGTAATCGGCTGTTGCCCAGCCGTTCCGAAAGCAAGCAGTCTCTCGCATCGAGCAACCATCATAGGAAAGTCGTCGTACATGAACGATTGCTGAAGCTCGGGATCCGTATCGGTAGGTCGCGCAGGCGCCCAATAAATCGCGTCCGGTGTGAACAAGCTCAGCCACGGTTCATAGTTGCGGTCGTCGATATACGCGACCTGTTGGAACAAAAAATCCTCGGCCTCGCTCCGGCTAACGCGCAGCTTTTGATGTGTCGTTAACATATTGTCAATTCCTCTGCTCGGTTCTCGTGGCGCCTTTCAGGCGATCATGTAATTGCGCCAAGCCTGATACATGTTGCGCATGCAGACTTCGGAGTTACCGGTCTCACCGCGGAGGCTTGTTCCATCCGGGATGTCACGATTGGCTTCGCGATGCAGGCTGATCCACTCCGACCGCGGCCCCTTCAGTCCGGCATGGACGCGGAAATAGGCTTCAAAATCGTCAGCTGCGACGATGTTGGATGGAGAGTTGGCGAGGTTTGCCCCCGTGATCGCGCGGCGCATGAAGCTCTCCGGCGCACCCTTCAAGCGGAAGGCCCAGATCTCCAGCAATGTCTTGTCCACCGAGATCGGACGAATGACGCGCAACTGCTGAAGAGATGGCTGCATGATGATTGTCGGGAACATCAGAACGTTGTGGAAGTTACGACCGAGGATTGCCTTGGTGCCCTCTTCGCCGTGACGAGCAACAAGAGCCGCCCGATACTGCTCTGCATCCGCCCCCTTCAGATCCGGCGCAAAGGCTGCCATGTCAAAGTGACCATTCGGATGAGCCATTAGATCTACCTTGGCCATCTGGTCGGGGTCACCCGCAAGCATCGAGGCAACATCAAGGCCGCCGGGACGAGCCTGACCCTTGAACTTTTCAAGTGTCTGACGTGCTGCTCTGGCCATCTGATGATGGACAAACGAGGTATGCATACCGTCGCTCATGTTATCGACAAAGATCTTCCAGTTGTTGTCCTGGACGGTCCGGTAGCAATCGCCGATGACTTCAACTTCACCGTCGGGCGCGCGATCAACCATGTTGTCCAGGCCTCGCAGACCGACACCCGCCCAGACTTCGAAATCTGGAGCGTCGGCAGACAGCGACGCGAAAATGAAACCTCGGTGGTTCTTGACGCGAGGAAGACGCTTCATCCCGTTTCCAGGATCTTTGGTGTCAAAACCAGACCGATCGTAACCGGAATGCACCGGGACAGACACGAGCGAGCCGTCATTCTCGAAGCGCCATCCATGATACATGCACATGAAACGCTTGGAGTTTCCCGAACGTTCGGGACAGACAAGTGCACCCTTGTGCGGACAACGGTTCTCCACGACATAGACCTGTCCGTTCGTATGACGCGACATGACGACCGGCTGACGCCCGATCTGCGTGGTGAAATAGTCCCCCGGCTGCGGAACCTGGCTTTCATGGCCAACATAGTTCCATGAGCGGCCAAATACCCGATCCATTTCCAGATCAAAGACATGCGGATCAGCAATCACACGGCGGTGAATGCGCGCCGGCTCGACAAGCTTTGCAATGTCGACGTCGACATCACGCTGATTGCGTTGTGAATCATAGATGTTCATTTCTCGGCTCCTGATATCCCTTTGAGAAAATTACGATTGATTATTGTTGAACGACGCGACAAATCAGCCGCGTCGCCCGCATTCCCATGCAGCGACGCAATACTGGTGCCCGCGTAAACGACGGATGTGTTACAGACCGGTTCTTCAGCCTCGGCAGAAGCTGCTTCAGAAAAGCTTGCCGATAATATTCATGGTATGCCCCCAGGACTGCATGGCAGCTCCGGGGTTGTAGTTCTGCCGGTCGGCCTTAACCATGAATGCGTGCCGCGCCCCCTGGTAAACGATGAATTCGCTGCCTGACGCATCGCTGGCAGCCTTGACTGCTGCGAGTTCAGGGGGCGGCGCAAGATCGTCGCTATCGCCATAGTGGAACACGACACGACAGGCAGGCTTATCGTCAGGCTTTAAATACCGGGATACAAAGCTACCGTGGAACGAGACAGCCGCTTCAATATCAAGGCCATCACATGCCGCGCGCCAGGCGTAAGGTCCGCCAAGACAGAAGCCAAGCAGCACGACGTTACCATTGCAATTGGCGTGGTTTTTCAAAGTGGCAATGGCGTATCTGAGGTCACCCATCGATTTGGCGAAGTCAAGACGCATAGCACGGGCAATAGCCCTCTCGGTGTCATGTGGAAGTGCAAGAACCCCCCTGTCTTCAGGGTCGCGCGAAAACAGATTAGGGGCAATTACAACGCAACCATGTATCGCTAGCTCGTCAGACCAATCCTTTAACACCTGATTGAGGCCAAAGATCGTTGAGACCATCAACACCCCGGGACCCCTTCCGCTCTCAACGGCCGTCATATACGCGTCGAAAACACCCTGATCCGTCTCAACCTCAATTTCGGTTCGAGTGATCCCTTGACCAGAAGCGGAAGGGGCAGCACCCTTTAGAGCCCCGTCGACTTCGTGGGTTTCATGGTAAGGGGAATGTAAGTTTTCTGGCATGAATTTCTCTCTCCCTGAATTCTGCGTCCTCCGTATGCCCGCATCAGGCGCCCTTTTGATTTGTTCTCCCTCTCACGCGGATAATTGTGAGTGCGCACATTTCATACGAACGTTTGAACGTTATTCATACGAACGTTTGCTTGTCAAGCTGCTCGTTTCCGGATATTTGCCATTTAATGCAGTTTTCAGGAAAGCTAAGCGCCTTGCCCCGGATCAAGAAACGTCGCCCAGAGTATGATTCAAAGCGTCAGCTTTTCGATGTGGCCGTCCGCCTTTTTGCGGAAAGGGGGCTCGACGCTGTTTCTGTCCGCGACATCACCAGCGCAGCCGGCGTGAACTTGGGAGCAGTCAACTATCATTTCGGATCCAAGGACACTCTGATCCACGAGATTTACGCAGAATTGCTCGGGTCCTTGCAGAGTAGAAGACTCGCGCGTTTGGACAAAGTAGAGGCAGAGGCAGGTGGCGGGCGTCTTGACCTTGAAAGTGTTTTACGAGCTCTTATAGAGCCAACTGTCCAGGAAGGATTGAAATCGGAAGGTTCGTTAAACTTCCTGCCGCGACTGATGTTTCAGGCCTACGCGGTTTCCCGACCGTTTCTTGATGACAGGCTGGCAGAAGAAAATGACCGCACAGCCCTCCGGTTCCTCGACGCTCTGTCCCGGTCGGTTCCCGAAGTGCCATATGAGCGAATCTGCTTGCGTTACTATGCCATTATCGGGGGACTTCTCCAATTGATTACCGACGCGCAAGGCGCGCGTCGCATCGAACGCCTTTCGCAAGGTCGGTGCAGTGGGGCTAATCCAAATCTGATCACCGAAGAACTGGTGGCGTTATACAAGGGTGGGTTCTCAGCAACGCAATGAGATCAGCATAACACAGCTTTTCTAAAGGAGCGCCCAATGCGGGAATGTAGCTATATTGGTCTATATCCCCGTTTGATAATTTGGCATCTTTTGGCTTCAGGAGATATGGGTTTCTGGTCCGTTCTTTGGGTTCTTTTTGAGTAAACTAATGCGAATTGTTCCGATCGCCGAGCTGGTTGCAAAAAGACAGAAATCATAATATTATCAATTCTTTATATAGACATTGTGCGCCTTGGGTTGCGCAATTGCTATTTCGCGATCAAACGAATACTGGTCCGTCTGGCACACATTACGTTGCTTCTGTATCGTGTTTTCCCGATGCCATTGTGCGTCCAATTTGGCCGCAGTGAGGGCGGACTTTCGATGGCGGCCTGGCTGGCTCGTCGTCGCGTTCTTTGGGCGAAAGCTCGCTTGCGAGAACGCGGAATCGAGCGTGGACGCAACAATAGCTTCAAAATCTTGCACGCTCAAGACGGGCAGACCAGTGTTCAGGCTTCACGCCTTATCGACAGCGAAAAACTTTTGCATTCAGCGTCTGAAAATTAGGATAAAAGACGCCGATAATCTACTAAAACTATATATTTTATATTTTATCTAGCTAGGGACGCAGCCACGAAGGTGAGAGCCATTTTTTCAAAAATGATTAGGAAACGGAAATGACATCGGAAATCTTTTCACTCACACGCCGCGTATTTCTAGGGATTATAGGTGCTGCGCCATTGGCGGTGGCTTTAACTGCAGGAGCGCAAAGCGATGAACCTGTGCGAGGTGGAACACTCACCGTCAATGTTGGCGCAGAATACCCGGTCATCGCATCGGTCGCGAACACCTCAGGTTTTGCCTATTACGTGAGTTCGAAGGTTCTCGAGGGGTTGCTGACTTACGACTTCGATCTCAATCCGCTTCCGGAACTGGC
>NZ_RZTX01000039.1:0-9395 GCF_004005385.1 Agrobacterium sp. CNPSo 2736
GAACACCGTGTTTTCCGTTGCCCCCGCCGGCCGGCGATTGTTGATGGCGTCGACCAGCATGGAAAAGCCGAGCGTATCGGACAGCAGGATGAACTCCTGCCGTTCCTGGCTGCAGATCTGCCCGGTCTTCGTCAGGAAATCGATGCCGGTTTCCCATTCCTCCTGGGTCAGCTGAATTTCCTTCGCAAAGGCATGCAGATGTTTGACGAGACACGCCATCACTTCGGCAAGGCGCGGGTTTGTGCCCGGCCCCATGCGAGCGTTTACGGCCTCGACCGAGCCTTCCTCGGTAAAATAGTCACTCATCGGAATTTGCTCCTGCATGGATGTAACGGGATGTCTGTTGTTCATGCCGCCGGCTCGCTGACTGTCAGTTGAGGGACATTTTCAGGTCCGTGCCTGGACGGCGCCAGATGACGGAGCGGCAGGAGATCAAGGCCTGTGCGGTCGACAAACGTGCCCCAAAGGCCCCAGCGGGCAAAAAGCATGATCGCTATGCCGAGAAGGCCGAGGACGATCAGGTAGGCCGTGCCATAGTCGGCCATCAGCCGCTGGAGGCAGTAGAAGACGGCGACGCCGACGATCGGCCCGGGCAACGTCCCTATGCCTCCGATAACGACGACGAAGATCACGAACGCCGTCCAGTCGATTACCGAAAAGGCTGCATCCGGCGTGACACGCGTGATCTGCATGAACATGAGCGCGCCGCACAGGCCGGTTCCCAATGCCGTGAGAACGAAGACCGCCGCCTTGATGCGCACCGGATCCACCCCGACCGAACGGGCTGCATTGGCGTTGTCGCGGATGGCCTGAAGGCCCAGTCCCATTCGAGACCTCAGGAAAAGGTAGGAGGCAACAAGCAGAAGGAGTGCGAGCGTCAGCGCAACCCAATATGTCAGGGCGTCGGCGGCAGCGGCGGAACTCACATCGAGCAACCCCTTGATCGCCTCGACACCGAACATATCCTTCGCCGTGCCCTTCGGCAGCGATGTTCCGGTTCCGCCTCCCAGAGCGGTCCACTGTCCCGCAGCCAGTCGCGCGATGTCGGCGACAACCCAGGTGCCGATGGCGAAATAGGCGCCGTTAAGGCGAAAGGTGAAGAAGGCCATCGGTATGGCGAACAGGGTCGCGGCCAGACCGCCGATGAGTATCCCCACCATGGGGTCGAGCCCCCACAGGATGACGGCCGCGAACATCGCATAGGCGCCGATGCCGACGAAAGCCTGCTGCCCGACCGAGACGAGGCCGGCAAACCCCGCGAGCATGTTCCAGTTCAGGGCGAGGACGAGCAGCGTCAATACACCGAACAGATCCTGAACGATGGCGCGTGGCGCGAAGAAGGGAACTGCGAACAGGGCTCCGATAGTGATGAGGGACAGGAGCATTGCTGCAAGGCGCGAGAGAGTGTGGGTTGGATTGTTCATGGCTTCTGGCCTCAATCGTTTGCGCGGGGAAAGAGGCCGCGGGGACTGACAAGAAGAACGGCGACGAAGGCGAGATGGCCGGCGAGAATTTGCCACTCGGGGTTCACCGCCGCGCCGATCGCCTGGGCCAGACCGATGACGATGCCGCCGGCAAGTGTTCCCCAGAGACTGCCCAGACCACCGATGATGACGGCCTCGAAGGCGTAAAGCAGGCGCGCGGGTCCGATCGAGGGGTCGAAGTTCGCTCGCGTGCCGAGATAGACGGCCGCGATGCAGGACACGACGAGCGCAAGCCCGGTCGCGATGGCGAAGATCCTGTTCGGCCGGATGCCCATCAGGCGGGCTGTCACCGTGTCATCCGATGTCGCACGGAATGCACGGCCCAGCGCGGTGGTGTAGAAGAGCCTGTTCAGCGCGAAGATGACGAGCACGGCGGTGGCGAGCGTAAGAAGCGGCATGATGCCGAGCGACAGCGAGCCTAGTTGCAACGATTGCGTCTCGATCGATCCGGCGGAGAGCTTCTGGCTGTTCGCCGAGAAACCCTCAAGCAATCCGTTCTGGATGACCACCGACAGGCCGAAGGTCACCAGCAACGGCGGCAGCAGGTCGTCGCCGAGCACCCTGTTGAGCACATGGGTCTGCAGCAGCCACCCAGCGGCAAACATCACGGGCGCGGCCGCGAGAACGGCAAGGAACGGATGCAATCCGAACGCGCTCGCAATGACGAGAATGAGATATGCCGAGAGGACAATCAGGTCGCCATGGGCGAGATTGACCAGACGCATGATCCCGAAGACAAGGCTGAGACCGGCGGCGAACAGGGTATAGAGCCCGCCGAGCAGGATGCCCTGCATGATGGTATTGAGGGTTATCATGCGTGAACTCCGAAATAGGCGTCATGGATGGCCTCGCGCGACAGGTCGGCGGGGCGCCCCTTAAGCGTGATCCGTCCCTCCGCCATGCAGTAGACGCGGTCCGCGACCTTCAGCGCCTGGCCGATGTCCTGTTCGACGACCACGATCGAGGTTCCGGCCGCCTCGATCCTCGGCACCGCGGCATAGATGTCCTTGATGATGACAGGTGCCAGACCGAGGGAGAGTTCGTCGCAAAGCAGCACCCGGGGATTGCTCATCAGCGCACGGCCGATGGCGACCATCTGCTGTTGTCCCCCGGACAGGGCCGTGCCCGGGCTGTGCCGGCGTTCGGCAAGAATCGGAAACAGCTCGTAGAGGCTCTGCAGGTTCCACGGCCCATCCCCCTTGCGGGCATGGGCGCCGATCAAAAGGTTCTCTTCGACCGTCAGCGAGGGAAAGAGCCGTCGCCCCTCCGGTACCGTGGCGATACCTTTGAGAAGAATGTCCGGGGCATCGAGATGATCGATATGGATCCCGTCCAGCACGACGCTGCCGGATCCGACCCGGACGATCCCGGTAAGCGCGCGCATCAGGGTGCTTTTTCCCGCACCGTTCGCGCCGATCATCGCAACCGTTTCACCTGTATCCAGATACATGTCGATGCCGAACAGAGCCTGAAAGTCGCCATAGGAGGCCGTCAGGCCACTGATTTCGAGAAGGTGTCCGCTCATGCCTCGATCCCCAGATAGATTTCCTGAACCGCACGCGACGCCATGACTTCTTCCGGCGGGCCGGCCATGAGGACCTGACCGAAATTCAGCACCATCAGGCGTTCGACGACGCTGTTGAGAGCGTGGAGGACGTGTTCGATCCAGATGATCGCCGTGCCTCCGGCGTGGATTTCGCGGATGGTGTCGACTAGTTCCCGACACTCCGCCTCGGTCAGTCCACCCGCGATTTCGTCGAGCAGGATGACTCGCGGTCTGGTCGCCATCGCGCGCGCCAGTTCCAGGCGCTTGCGCTGAAGCAGGGGCAGGCCGCCGGCTTCCCTGTTCGCCAGCGTCGCCAGGCGCGTGCGCTCGAGAATGTCCATGCAGAAATCGGGCGCTTCAGTGGCCGGGACGGTTCCTCCGAACCGGGCGGCGACCAGAAGGTTTTCGTAGACGGAGAGCCGGCCGAACGGTTGCGGTATCTGGAACGATCGGCCGATGCCGCTTGCGCAGCGCATCATCGCGCTCTCGCGGGTGACATCGAGACCGTCGAGAAATATCTGGCCCTTGTCGACCGCGAAATTGCCCGTGATAAGATTGAAGAGCGTGGATTTGCCCGCACCGTTCGGGCCGATGATGCCAAGGGCTTCACCGCTGCCCAGATCGAAGCTGACGTCATCCGTCACCTTCAGGGCGCCGAAAGACTTCGATACGGCTTTTAGAGATAGGACCGACATGTTCGCTCCGATGGATCGTCAGACATCGTGAAGAGACCCGGCCGACGCGGGCTGCGCCGGCCGGCCTGCGCCTCAGCCAAGAAGCTCCAGAGTGCCCCCAAGGGGGATCTCCGGCGCGTTGGCGTTTTCAACGATGACGAGATCGAAGGTTCCGTCGCTCTTGCGCCGCCACTGCCCGCCGACCAGCGGCGTCTTGGCGACGTTCTTGCGAGCAAAGGGAGGAACATTGTCCTTGCCCCACCGGATGTTGCCGACCACGGTATCGAGATTGGTTCCGGAAATGGCTTCCACCAGCGCTTTGCTGTCGGTGGGGTCCGACGCCCGCTTCAGGACGTCGGCGGCGAGTTCGAACAGCGCATGGGTGAAGCCGACGGGCTGCGTCCACTGGCGCTTTGCCGACTTCGAAAAGCCGTCGGCCAGTTCGGCAGCACTTTCGCCGGTCAGCGAGGAATTGTAGGGGAAAGCTGGCGACCAGTAGATTTCCGCCGTCAGATTATGACCAAGGTCATCCAGCGCGGCGACGCTTTCGGGGAAGAGAAGCGCCTTTGCGATGGATACGATCCTGGGCTTGAAGCCCTGCTGAGCCGACTGGGTCCAGAACGTGGTGAAGTCCGGCGGGATCGGAATGCCGGTGACGATATCGCAGCCAGACTGCTTGAACGCGTTGATCTGGGCGCTGAAGTCGTCCGTCAGGTTCTGGTAGCGGCCGGGGTCGGTCAGATTGTATCCCGCCGTCTTTGCCGCCGGCGGCATGCCGACCTCGGATGCCCAGGCATTGCCGTCGCCATCGTTCGGCCAAAGGGCGCCGACCTGCTTGTTGGTGTCGAGGCTTTTCCACATGTTCAGGAAGACCGAAACATTGTCCTCAAGGCCCCAGAAGAAGTGATAGGCGTAGTCGAACTCCTGCCAGCTCGCGGGGTCGGCGGGATTTCCCTGCTGTCCGATGAACCAAGGCTGCCACGGAGCGACGGAAGAAATGACCGGCACCTCTTCGCTCTCGGCAATGGCGCAGACCGGATTGGTGGTCTCCGGCGTGGAGGCGACCAGAATGAGGTTCACCTCGTCGCGGCTTATCAGTTCCTTGGCGACTTCTGCCGCCCGGTTCGGATTGGACTGGCTGTCCTTGACGATCACCTCCACGTCGAGGCCGAGGGCCTTGGCGCTGTCGAGGAACCTGGCAACCATGTATTTGTCGGCCTCGGCAAAAGCCGAAAGCGGGCCGGACTGAGGGGTCACGTAGCCGACCTTGATCCTGGCGCTTCCGGCAAGGGCCGGTATGGCGAAACCGGCAGCGTAGGCGGCTGCGGTCGTTTTCAGTAGTGTCCGTCTGGTAATCATCGCATTCTCCTCCCGTTTCTTGCGATTTAGTCTGGTCGTGAACCGCTCCATGCCCGTTGCAGCAGGTCGCGGATCGCCTGCCTCTCCACGGGCCGTGGGTTCCAATAGGGATTGGTGGTGGCGAGCTCCGCGGCACGGTCGAGATCGTCCAATGAGAGGCCAAGCGCCTTGAGGCTCATGGGCGCCCCCAACGCGGCAGAAAAGTCGTACAGGGCTTCGCCTGCGGTGGGCGCACCGAATAGCCGGGCCACCGACGCCAGCAGATCCGGGACGGCCTTTTCGGTATAGGCGACGGTGTGCGGCAGCATCACGGCGTGTGTTTCCGCATGCGGCAGATCGAAACTGCCGCCCAGCGTGTGGCAGATCTTGTGATGAAGAGCCATTCCGACCATGCCGAGCACGGTGCCGCAGAGCCAGGAGCCGTAAAGCGCATTCGAGCGCGGCGCGGCATCGCCCGGGTTTCCGGCAATCGCTGGAAGCGCCAGCTTCAGAGCGTGGATGCCTTCGAGCGCCATCATCGATGCGATCGGGTTCCTGTCCTGCGCATAAAGCCCCTCGACTGCATGGGCGATCGCGTTCAGACCGGATGTGATGCTCATGGCGACCGGAAGGCCATGGGTGAGGTCGGGGTCGTAGATCACCGTTTCGGGAAGGATCGAGGGACCGCGCACGGTCGTCTTCACGCCCCGCTCGGTCTGTCCGAGGATAGGCGTGACCTCCGAGCCTGCATAAGTGGTCGCGATGACGATCTGGGGCGCGTCGTTGCGATAGGCGAGGGCTTTCCCCAGACCGATCGTCGAGCCGCCGCCGAAGGCGACGAGACAGTCGGCCCCCGATGCCGCGTAAACCGACAACGCCTTTTCCGTCACCTCGACGGGCGTGTGCATGGTCGTCTCCGCGAACACTCCGGCGGCGAGATCGCCCAGCGTTCCGGCGATCGCTTCGACATCGGTCTTCTGAAACGGCGTCGAAAGCAGCAGGGCACGGCTTGCGCCCAGTCGGCGGATCTCTTCGCCAAGCTGCGCCGCCTTGCCCGATCCGAAAAGGATGCGGGCGGGATTACCCGTATAGATAAATGAGTGGTCCATGACCCCGTTCCTTCAGCGTGTTTCTCGGGAGCCTGACGGCGGTGCCGCTCAGGCTCCCGGATTTTCAGGCGACCGCTCGCTCCGCGACATTGTTCAGGCAAAGCTGCTCGATCACGCGATCAAACCGATGACGGAATTCTTCGGGGGTCGAGGCGGTAACGGCGACGTAGAAGTCGGGACGGAGCAGAACGTATCGGGCTCCAATACCTTCCAGCCATCTGGCGTACGTCCCTTCGCTGTCGACCGCATCGCAGGACGTGCCCGCCTGACCGATACGGATGGCCTGACCGCCAAGTCTTTGGAGATTACGCAACTGATCCGGGTGCAGAGCATCCGCCGGGTTGGTGTCGAGCCCCAGCAGCATCCAGCCGAAGCCGACGGCCTGATCGAAACGATCCTTCCTGCCATTCGCCTCGACCACGCCCTGCACGGACAGTTCGCCGGCATGGTGCGATTCCGGCGCCCAGATACCGGGTCCCAGCTGGCAAATATCGGTAGGAACGGGCTCGAAGTTCCGCGCTTCGAGCTCGGCCTTCATCTGGCGGTCGCGCGCGGCCGCTTCCTCGGGGTCGGAAATACAGATGATCTTGCCGAGCTGCTGGCTGAAGTCGATGTAATGCTTGGCGTGTTCGAGGCGCTCGGTCGTATAGCTGTCCAGCACCTTGTCGGACAGCGTGCCGTCGAGAATACCGTTCAGGCGCCAGCCGAGCGCAAAGGCATCCCGCAGGCCAGCACACATGCCTTCCCCGGCAAAGGGCGGCATCAGATGCGCCGCGTCACCGGCAATCGCGCAGCGGCCCGCATTCCACTCTCTGGCCCAGCGGGCCTGAAAGCGATAGACGGCGCTGCGTTCCAGAGTGGCGTTCTCGCGGGTCAGGCCCCACGGTTCCAGCAGCTTCCATGCATTGTCTTCCAATGCCAGATCAGCCGGATTTTCGCCGGGGAGCACCATGTATTCCCAGCGACGGCGGCCCGGACCACCGGGAACGATCGTGGTCGGACGGCGAGGGTCGCAAAGCTGCCACTGCGCCGGTTCCATCACGTATTCGCCGTGCGGGATCATGTCGAGGATCAGCCAGTCGAAGAAGTAGCCCTTGTCCTCGTTTTCGATGCCAAGCACCTGCCGAACGAAGCTGTTGGCCCCATCCGCACCCACGACATATTTGGCATGAACGGTGAGCTTCGCCTTGCTTTCGGCATCCTCGACCGGGTTACGCTGCAGGGTCAGCGTGACGCCGTGCTCGTCCTGAACGAGATCACTTGCCTCGAAGCCGTTGATATGGGTGATGCTCGGGTATTGGGAGGAAATCCCCGTCAGCCGCTTTTCCAGGTGCGGCTGATTGAACCAGTAGCGGACACGCCAGCCCGATGCGGAAGTGCTCTGCCAATCGACGATCTGGATGTTCTCGCCGTTGGCGTCTTTCCAGTAGTAGAGTTCATCGTGGTAGTTGATGGCCGGATCGTTCTCGCTGTCGATGCCGAGCACCGCCAGAATTCGAGCAATCTCGTGATCGTAGGTCACCGCGCGCGGACGACCATAGGTTTCGGTCCAGCGCTCGATCAGGGCGACCTTCTTGCCCGTCTTGCCCAGGAGTATCGCAAGAAGGGTCCCGACGGGGCCACCGCCGACGATTGCGACATCCGCATGAAAGGGCTCGCCTTCCGGCAAGATTCGGCTCGACTTGTCGCTCAACTTTTCCTCCATCATCTTCAAACACAGGTCATCGAGGCGCACAGGGGCGCCCTTGCCGGACAGGTAGTCCGGTCAAATGCAGCTATCCGGGTAAGTTTCGCAGCCTTCAGGGCGATCCCGAGAGACCGTCGCCTGTGCTGTATTCTGGGAATGCAGGCCGTAAAGACGCGTAGGACGTCAGCGTCCGTGGGCGCTCCTCACCAAAAAACTCCTCCAGGTTCTCCTCGGAAATTGACGTTAGTTCAAAAATGAATAACATTCAATATAGAATATTACTCGCTAACGAAATCGAGGAATGGGGCGCCGATAGCAAGAATCTCGTCGCCAGCCGTTGAATTGGCTGTCATCATGCGTGATGAACCATTCTGGCGCTTCTCCAGCATTTTCAGGCATCAGTAGTAGTGTCGATGACTTCGTATCCGAATGTGGTTCGGACGTGAAAATTGAAGCAAGGACGAGAGAGTATGGATACAAAGCATGCAGAGGGGCGGGTCGCCCGGCGCCAGAAGCGGAACCGCGTTGCATTGCTGGAGGCCGGTGAAGAGGTGATGTCCGAGAAGGGCATCGACGCCGCAACGATGCAGGAGATTGCAGAACGTGCGGATGTCGGCGCGGGAACGGTCTACAACTATTTTAAGTCCAAGGACGATCTGGCGGTTGCCGTGCTGGAGAATATCATGGAGCGGCTCGCCGAGCGCATCGAGGACGTGACGGATACTTTCTCGGACTCGGCCCAGGTTTACGCTTTCGGTATCAGAAAGGTGATCGAGACCGCCACCGGCGATGTCCGATGGAAGCAATTGCTTCATCGTTCCGAAGTCATGGCTGACGCTCTTTATCGGCGCATGGGTCCATACCCGATTAGGGACATGCACCTCGCCACCGAAGCTGGCCGATTCAATGTCTCCGATCCTGCCCTTGTCTGGCGCCTGACTTCACACGCAATCGTCGGCTTCGCACTCGACATCACCAAGAATGGATTGCCTTCCGGCTCGATCGATGAGGTGGTCATCCGGTTATTGTGTATGACAGGTATCGCAATCGAGGATGCGACCGAACTTGCCGCGAGACCATCCCCACCGCTACCACCCCAACCCGCTCCGCGAAAGAATAGATCTCCACTTAAAACAATTGCGGATCCTCACGGATGAGCGCGCTAGCATCGTCACCCATTCCTACAGTTTTCATGCGCAACACAGGACCGTCCGAGATCTTGGGATGGGAATCGATCAATTTTTGGCGCCGAGGGACGACCTAGCACTACTTTGGCAGATTAACCGACGGTTAACGATGATCGGCCATCTTTGGCCCCTCAAAAGGGGTGCGGTGGATGGTGGAGCAGGATATTGCACTGGCGGATTGGCTGAAGCCGTTCGTTGAGAAGCTTGGTCACAAAAAGCGGCGGCATATGTGCCCGGTATATATTTCAGGCCTGATCGGACCGGGTGATCGCAAGAGTATCGAGCCGATGGCGGAACGCCTTGCGCCCGATCACTACGACCGTCTGCATCATTTCATCTCGGATGGGATTTGGGACGCCAGTCCGCTTGA
>NZ_RZTX01000040.1:0-8661 GCF_004005385.1 Agrobacterium sp. CNPSo 2736
GAATGGATTGGAGCATCGGCAACATGGCGTCCGACGCGGGTTTGAGTGCATTTTGGGATTGAATTTGCCGCCAGGTCTGATTCACTATCACCATGACGACTGCAAATCCTCGCCACCGGTTCCGTGTCTTTAAGATTTATATCCGGTGTCCTGTTGACGACGTCTGTGTTCAAAGTCAGACACCCTTAGGCGCTAGTATCATGCCGCCAAGGGCGAAACCCGAACTTTTTGTACTCCTGCTCGCAACACTTTGGTGGCATGCCAATTGCATGTGCACTGCCACAATTCTCATTCCGACCATGGCCGTCGCGCGGTCTTGAGTTCACATGACACTCGCTCGAACAAACCAGGCCAACCGAGCGGACAGTACAGCTGGAGATCAGGGTACGGACGCCAAATCCGAGTGAATGAATGTGACAACGGGCAAACATCCAAGGAGTAGCTGATGCGAGTAGCTGTCGTTAGGAACAAAGATGTCACGGGCGTGATCAACCGGTTCGGTCAGGCTTATCCGCAGCCGGCGGAGCCTTATGCTTGGCCACAGGACTCCAGCGACGGTGTGGTGGCGGCGCTGCAAGAGGGCGGCCACGAGGTGCTGCTGTGTGAGGGTGATAAAGGACTGCTCGCGACGCTCGAGCGGTTCATGCCGCCAGATTCGCAAGCCCGCCCTTCGGGAATCGTCTTCAACTTGGCTGCGGGAATTCAAGGCGAAGCCCGTTACACCCACGTTCCGGCGATTCTCGAGATGGCCGGTATTCCGTACACCGGATCGAGCCCGCTCGGGCATGCGCTGGCGCAAGACAAGGTGATCGCCAAGAGGCTTATCCGCGCACACGGCGTGCCGACGCCGAACTTTCGCGTGATGCATTACGACACCGTGGATACCGGCGACTTGCGATTTCCAGTGGTAGTGAAGCCGCCTCGCGAAGATGACAGCCTGGGATTGCAGCTCGTACGTGAACCTGATGAGCTAAAGCGGGCCGTGGAAGCGATTGTCAAGCAGTATGCGCAGGAGGCGCTGGTGGAAGAATACGTTGACGGGCGGGAAATCAGCGTGCCGCTGCTTGGAAACGGAGATCTCGAGGTGTTGCCTCTTGTGGAGCATGACTTCGGCGACCGCCCAACGCGTCTTATGACTTGGGAAGCGAAGTACGTCGCGGCTGCGGCCCCGTCGAAGATTTGCCCGGCACAGATCGAGAGCAGGCTTGCGACAGTCCTGCGGGATATTTCGATTACAACATTCCGCGCTTGCCAGTGCCGGGATTACGCACGTGTCGACTTCAGGATCGACCGCTCCGGCCAGCCTTTTGTCCTAGAGATCAACGCCAATCCGTCACTCGCAACGGACTCGTCATATTTCGTGGCTGCGGAGACCATCGGACATAGCTTAGTGAGCTTGGTCAACCGCATCCTGGATACCGCCCACACGCGGTATTTCGGAACCACTATCCTCTAAGAATGACGTTGCGTCTTTCGGTAGCGCCGCTGAGTCGTCACTCTGTCGTCCGCACGGCTTCGGGGGCGACATAGCGAGGCAGGCACAGAACGGATGGCGTGGAAGTTTTCCTCTCCTCTGACTCGAGCGTCGACGCGCAGGAGGAGTTGATGGGTCGATGGACGCCGATCTCGTTGGCGCAGAAGGCAACGACCGTTGCCAAGAACCCGAGCCACTCGAAGCGGCCCGATCTTCCGGCGCCATCCAATGTCATTGTGTCCTCTAATCGTGGGCCATTTGGCAAGTCCTTTTCTTTCTGATGAGTCTTTACACCTTGAGGCTATAGAACTGTATCCCGGGAGCATGGTCGTCTTCGCGGTCGACACACGGCCGCCGCACGATGGGGCTTCGCAGGAGGGGCTTTCCATTGTCCACAGCGCACTGCTGAAGTGAGAGGTGCAACACAATGAACGGAATAGCTCAGCCTATGTCCCCGGCAGGGACAGCTCTTCACGTTCAGTTCATGAGCGCCAAAACCTTCAGGGATAAGGGATTGATCACGCAGTCACGATTTCCGCTGTATTGAAAAGCTCACCTGATTTGAGCATTGCATGCATGATGACTGCCAGCTTACGCGCCACGGCAACCGCCGCGCGCTTAAATCCGACCCGTTCACGCAGTTTCAGCCCCCAATCGCGCAATCTACTTGTTGCTTGAGTACGGGCGAGGAGTGTCACAGCCTCTTCGTAGAGCAGCCCCCGTAAATGCGCGTCGCCGCGACGGGAGATATGCCCATCATAATCAACCTCTCCCGACTGGTAACGGCGGGTCGTCAGCCCAAGCCAGGCCCCCACCGATCGGGATTTGGGGAGATTGTTTGGATCCTCAATCGCTGCCATATAAGACGTGGCGGTGATGGCCCCGATACCCGGGATTGACATTAAGATCTGACATGCTTCACTACCTCGGGCATCGGTGATAAGCTTTTTGCCCAAATCCGTCGCGCGTTGGCGAGTCTGTCGCCAAGCTTCAGCAGCCGCAGGATGATAGCAGAAAGAGCATCCTGGTCCGCCAGTAATTCGCGCACCTTTGCTTTCGTTGAGAATCTCTGCGATCTCGGAAAAAATATGATTGTCGAGGAGTGTATCGATCAGTTCGATGATGTCGGGATTCGTCTTCACCTGCTGGCTGGGAGATTTTGGGCTCATGGTGACGAGGGTCTGGGTTTTGCCGCCTTTGAAGCGAATATGAGCCTTGGTTGTGCCTCTCTTCGGTAGCTTGAGGAGGGTGACGTCCTCAATGATGTGGGCAAGCAGGCGCTTTCGTTCGCGGTTCGGGGTCTCTGGATTTGTCCAGAGTTTTTTGAAGTCCGCCGTCATTGCGACCAACCGCTCGTGGATGGCCTTATCGAGGATGAATTGATCGTTCTCCCGGGCGCGCTCGCGCTCTTCGCGGGCATTAGCCAAGATGCGGAGCTTCTCGTTCCATTCGCCTTCGAGCGTGTCGGCGACCAGGCGGTTATTGGGATCGACGAGCATGAAACGGCGCTGGGCGAGATCGGCTTCCGTTTGGGCGCGCTCGATCGCGCGACAGCGCAGCCGATCCGCCTCTTCATGTCGCGCTTCGATCTCTTTGCGGACTTCAATCGCCAGTTCGATGGCTGCCGGGGTCATCTGCTCGGCGATCAGCATGCCGATGGCTTCGTCGACGGGAGGTGCAGCGATCGCCTGGCACAAGGGTTCGCCGCGATTGCTACGGGCGCGATCACAAACGTACCAAGCTTCCTGCCGACCGCGTCGGGCAGCGTAGCGCATGCGAAAATGCCTGCCGCATTGCCCACACACGGCCCGCCCTTGCAGCAGCGCCGGGCCTTCCCGCGGAGGTGATGCGACAGCCGCGTTCCATTTATGGCAGATGTTCGACTTTAGAATCCTCAGATTCTCCTGATGCTGCTCCCAACTGATGTAGCCGGGATGGGCATCTGGAATACATGCCGTCCAATGATCATTATCTTGTTCACGCACAATCCTCTTGCCAATCGATGGTTCGTCGATAGCGGCGGCGGCCATAGGCATAGGCTCCGGCGTAACGTGGATTGTGCATTACGCGCATCGCCGTCGAAGGCGTCAGTGGCCGGAAAACCGTCTGGCTGTCGTGCAGGCGTGAGGGAAAGAGAATGCCCTCCTGACGAAAGGCCTTGACGGTCTGGGAGGCGGATCCGACGCGAGAGAACGTCTCGAAGAAATGGACGATCGTCTCTCTGACTTGCATGTCTGGTTCAAGCGTCACATTGCCGGAATGATCATAGACCAACCCGGTTGGCAGGGGGCAACGGAACTCGCCACGCCGGGCCTTGTTGAGGATGCCGCCTCGCAGGCGTGCCTTGATCACATGCAGTTCGGCCTCACTCATTGTTCCCTTCAGGCCGAGCAGGAGCCGGTCGTTGAAACTTCCCGGGTCATAGACACCGTCTTCGTCGAGGATCAGGGTATCGGCAAGGGCGCAGATCTCGAGCAGCCGCTGCCAATCGGCATTGTTGCGCGCCAGACGGGAGACCTCCAGGCCCATGACGATCCCGGCATGCCCCATGCCGACATCGCTGACCAGCCGCTGAAATCCTTCACGCCAGACCGCCGATGCGCCGGATTCACCCTGATCGTTATCGATGATGATCTGCTCTTCTCGCCAACCAAGGGCGATGGCGCGGCCGCGAAGCGCATATTGCCGCATGGCGCTCTCGGTATTGTCGATGACTTGCCGCATCGAAGATTGGCGGATGTAGAGGTAGGCGCTGCGTTCGAGGTGATGAGACTGGACTTTCAGGTGTACATTCATGGTGCTCTCCGTTGGTGGATGCTCATGGCGATGGTCGCCAGGACATGAACGACGGCGCTGAGGTCCCCGTGCGCCGGCCGGACGGCCGATGACAGGTAAAACTGCTCTTGATCAGGGCTTGTCGCTGCAGGCACGGCCCGGGCCCATCCCCACATGCCGCGGCGCAGAAAAAGCATGAGGCCGCTACGGGCCTTAAGCGGCAGAGCTTCGCCGAGAGCCGTGCTGCGCAGCACCTCGTATTGCTCCGTGATGGCCGGCGAAGAACATGCCGGTCCCGTGACAACGTCTAACGGATCGTTTTTTTTAACACCCGTTCGATCGTCCTGGGATGAACTGCGATATCGAGTTCGTTGCGGACCAGCTTGGCGAGCTCGCGTGCATGAACGGGTTCGCCCGGGACCAGTCGTGCCTGCAGAAATGCCAGGACTTTGTCGTCGATCTTGTGGGGTCCGCGGGGACCCGGCTTTGCTGGCACCAGTCCGGCAATCCCCCTCGTGTCGAAGTTTGCCTTGGCCTGGTAGTAGGTTGGCCTGGAAACACCATACTCGTCGGAAGCGTCCGTTACCGAGACGTTGTCGATGGAGACGCGCCGCAGCATCTCGTATTTGACCTGGACGGCGTCGTGCGGATCGAAGAACTCGCTGCCGCGGAACTTCGGGTCGCGCACCTTCTCGGGGCTTGGATTGAAGGTGCCCTCGTTGATGAGGGTATCCATCTTTGATCGCTTGCCGCCGTACTTCGCGGGCATTGCGGGCTCCGGGTGTGAGATGGTCTATTGATGTAAATATATTTATACCGCACTTCTCGTTTATATCAAGGACGCTCTCACATTGAATTAGAGAGAAGTGGCAGGAAAAGCGGGCTATTTTGCTCATTGTGAGTCCTCCTGCGGCATAATCTCGTTTACCTTGGCGGCATAATTATCCTTACACTCCGCTCGCGACCGCGCTGCCAACCTGCCACAGAGGTGTTCCACCATGCTGGCTAGTTCCATCAAGTTCGTAACCAGCAAGAGAGCGCGCCCATTGCTCGCGACAACTTCCGGATCAATGCTCACAAGATCAGTCCATTGAGGGGGAACCGGCCATATGGCGCCATCGTCGGTCTGCAACAGCAAACGTTCGCCCTGCAAGTTACTTCGCTTACCAACGCAGGGCAGCTGCCGTCCGAAAAGGGGATGAAACTGATGCGTAACCAGCACTAGCTGCTGATCTGCGCTGGGGGAGGCTGCATTCTCAGATAAGGGACAAGCGGTTGACCGAGGACAAATTCCGATGGCCGCGCCGTGAAGTGCCGGTGGTCGCGCTTACAACCGAGCAGCTCCATTGGATACTCGACGGCATTGATATCGACGCAATGGTCCGCCACCCGGTGCGGCAATACCAGGTCGCCGGCTAAGGGCGGCGCTTGGTCGGTTGACGCGGGGCGGCGGTTCAGATTCAAGACTACGATGGTACGAACCGGCGAACCGACTGTTGAAGAGTTGATGGCGCGCATTGCGGCGCTGGAGGCGCAGAACCGCCAGCTCACAGAACACGTTGTCAAACTCGAGGAAGAGCTGGCGCTTGCACGGCTTCATCGTTTTGCGCCGCGCAGCGAAAAACATGTTGATCGCCTCTTCAATGAAGCTGAACAGGTTGTTGGTAAGGACGACGCCGACCGCGAAGAGAACGATGTCGTTGACCTCCGGACACAGGGTTGCCGCCCGGTGAAAGCGCCACGGGGAAGAAGCGTGGCCGCAGGCCGCTGCCAGCAAACCTACCGCGCGAGCGCGTCGAATATGACCTTCCCGACGATCAAAAGGCTTGTCCTTGCTGTCGGAGCCAGATGCATCGCATGGGCGAGATCGTTACCGAGCAACTTCATATCGGGGTGAAGGCAAAGGTCTTGCAAAATGCTCGGTTCAAATATGCTTGCCGCAATTGCGACCGCACCGGGATCAACACGCCGATTATAACTGCGCCGATGCCCCCGCAGCCCTTGCCAGGCAGCATCGCCACGGCCTCGACGCTGGTCTTCGCGCTCGTTCACAAATACGTCGACGGTACACCACTCTACCGTCTGGCGCAGGCATTCGAACGCGCCGGCGTTCCTGTCAGCAGAGGCACTTTGGGCCACTGGGTAATCGGCTCAAGCGAAAAGCACCTGCATCGCATCTATGACGCGCTGAAACTGCGGCTCAGATCGCAGCCCCTCATTCATGGTGACGAGACAACGGTTCAGGTGCTGAAGGAAGAGAACAGGGTGGCCACCGACACATCGTATATGTGGGCCTACCGGAGCGGCGAGGACAGTGCCGAACCGATCGTGCTGCTCGATTATCAGCCAGGCCGCGGCCAGATTTACCCGCAGGCCTTCCTCGGTGATTACCGTGGGATATTGATGAGCGATGGCTACACCGCCTGGCGCACGCTGGGTGGCGCAACTCATGTTGGATGCATGGCCCATTCCAGACGGCGCTTTGTCGATGCCCTCAAGGCCAGAAAAACGGGTGGAGGGCCGCCGGAGCAAGCCCTCCGGTTCTTCGAACAGCTCTACCGGGTTGAGAGGCAGGCGCGGGAAAAAACGCCGGAGGACGGCGAGACCCAGGCCGACAGCATTCGCCGTTTCCGTCAGCAACACAGTGTCCCCATCCTCAACGCCCTCAAGGAATGGCTCGACGAAATCAAGCCGAAGGTCTTGCCTGACAGCAAGCTCGGCGACGCAATATCCTACACCCTCAATCAATGGGAATATCTGACGCGCTATACCGAGGACGGCAGGACGCCGATCGACAACAACCTTCTGGAGCGCGTGTTCAGCGACACCGTCGAAGGAGCTAACGCCAGCGCCATCGTTTACAGCCTGATGCTGACCTGTCGCGCCTGTGGCGTCGAGCCGTTAGCATGGTTGCGCCACGTTCTCACTGAGTTGCCGCAACGCGCCGTCGATACCGATGTCGACGACCTCTTACCCTTCAACTTCGTCAGCGTCGTAACTGCCTGATTACGCCACCTGCCGTTCCCACTTCGAACGTGATCTGCCGAAATCAAGCACGTCAACGTGCTGGGAAACGAGCGCTTACCCTTCATCGACACATCAAGTCCAATAAATTCCAGTCTCGACTGTTCCTCTCTATGCTGCTGGGCCCGATCCAAAACCGTGAGCCCGTTTCTTCACCCTATCGGGGAAGAGTCACCTCAAGCTTGATAATAGCGCTACACCGCCGACTCGCTCCCGCGATTATCCCATGTCCACAGTCTCCCTTGTGGACACAGAATCCCTCACTGCCACGTCTATGAACAGGTGCGGGGATTTCCGCGCTTGCGTTTCGATGGTGTCGGCAGTTCGAACGAGATATTGCGCGCACAGCATCAGCGATGAGCGTTACGAGCGGCACATGCTTCCCTGCGTTGACAGGAGTGGATGGCGACGATCCGCCGTGGCTATAGGAGCAATGCACCATTCAAACATTGGAGTTCACAATCACCTCATGATGACCTCGCGCGCCTTCAGGGCGCGCTCAATGCCGGCACAATGATCCACGCTCGTGTCTCCGTGATGTTTTGTCGCTGGCCTCCCCATGCGCACCATTATTGTGAGGTCGACCGCCTCAAATTGAAAGACTAGTTATCCGTCACCCCTACTAATGTCGCGACAGAAACCACCTAGATGTCGGCTGCGTTTTCCACCGGATTCCGTCGGAGCACCGCGGAATTCCCGCCTTGTGCAACGCATTCCTCGATGTCGTATGTCCGACCAAGCCGGACATGCGAATGGCACTACCAGCGCTATGATATTGTTTTAAAAAGATTGTCTTCTTTGGCACGATTCATGCTGTGTTATCCGCAAACGCGTCGCGACTTTGGACGATCGCCCTGTGATCGCATTCACCGGCTATGCTGTTGCCGCCGTCAAGGCGGTTATCCTGCATCTGTCCTCTTTTCCGCTCAAGGGAAGCTCCGATGAGCCACATTGCGTATGAGATGATGAGACATGAGTTCGCTGACGCTGCATGGCAAGAGCGTCATGCTGTTACTCGCGTTGACCAGTTGCGCGAATGGATGGGGGTCGACGCCGACGGCAACCTGATGCGAGACGTTGAGCTCGGCCTCGCGCGCGCGCCGATGGCGATGCGGATCACGCCCTATGTGCTGAATTTGATCGACTGGTCGAATTTCAGCCAAGACCCGATCCGAAAGCAGTTTATTCCCGTTGGAAGCGAAATTCTCCCATCTCACCCGTTGCTAAAAATGGATTCGCTACACGAACGAGAAAGTTCACCTGTAGATGGACTGGTGCATCGCTATGACGACAAGGCACTTTTACTCGCAACGGATCGCTGCCCGGTCTATTGCCGTTTTTGCACCCGCAGTTACAGTGTGGGTTTCGACACACAGTCGGTATTGAAG
>NZ_RZTX01000005.1:0-370034 GCF_004005385.1 Agrobacterium sp. CNPSo 2736
ATTCCGAACACGGCCGTGAAACGCCCCAGCGCCAATGGTACTTCGTCTCAAGACGCGGGAGAGTAGGTCGCTGCCAGGTCTGCAAAACGCAACACAAATCTTCTCATTCACAAAAACCGGCACAAAGCCCAAATCAAAAGGCCGCATCAAGCGGCCTTTATGCTATAATAAAACCAGTCAACGCGGGGTGGAGCAGCCCGGTAGCTCGTCAGGCTCATAACCTGAAGGCCGCAGGTTCAAATCCTGCCCCCGCAACCAAATCTCAAAACCCCGTGGCACTAGCCACGGGGTTTTTTGTGTTTCTGGACTTATGAAATCCGGACCACCGTCAGGGAGAAACTAGGCCGCTGATCACAAAATCAATCCCGCAATTTACTTCCATGAACAAAGCCATCTTCGGCATTGCCATCGATCAGAAAACGGTGATGATGCGCCATCATTCCTGTTCGGATAAAAGCTGCCGTGACCGCTGATCCCTTGCATATCCTCAAGACCGTCTATGGCTACGATGCGTTTCGCGGAAGGCAGGCCGACATCATTCGGCATGTAATGGCGGGAAACAATGCCTTCGTTCTGATGCCGACGGGCGGTGGAAAGTCACTTTGTTACCAGATTCCGGCGCTCGCGCGTGACGGCATGGGGTTGATCGTCTCGCCGCTCATCGCACTGATGGTCGATCAGGTCGCTGCCCTGCGTCAGGCAGGCGTGCGGGCCGAAGCTCTCAATTCCGATCTTTCCCTGGAAGATCGGCGCGCGCTTTGGCGGGATATGCGGGCCGGCAAGGTCGATATTCTTTATGCTGCGCCGGAAACCTTGCTCAAGCCCGATGTCCTCGATGCGTTGCAATCCATCGACCTGTCGCTGATCGCGGTCGATGAGGCCCATTGCCTGTCTCAATGGGGCCATGATTTCCGGCCGCCCTACCGCCAGCTAGACACGCTGATCGAGCGTTTTCCCGATACGCCGCGCATGGCGCTGACGGCGACGGCCGACGAGCCCACGCGCGCTGAAATTCTCGGTCACTTGGGGATTGGAGAGCACGATGCCTTCATTGCCGGGTTCGACCGGCCCAATATCCGCTATGCGATCATGGAAAAGGATAATCCGCGCGCGCAGCTGAAGCGCTTTCTGAAGGATCGCGACGGTGAGAGCGGTATCGTCTATTGCCTTTCCAAACGCAAGGTGGACGAAACGGCCGCATGGCTGCGGGAGGAGGGTCGCGATGCGTTACCCTATCACGCCGGCATGGACAAGGCCGCTCGTGAGGAGAACCAGACCCGTTTCCAGCACGGCGAGGCGGTCATCATTGTCGCGACCGTCGCCTTCGGCATGGGCATAGACAAGCCGGATGTGCGCTTCGTGGTTCATATCGACCTGCCCGGCAGCATCGAGGCCTATTATCAGGAAACGGGCCGAGCCGGCCGCGATGGTCTGCCGTCGGACGTGCTCATGCTCTACGGCTATGAAGATATCGCCCTGCGCAATCGTTTCATCGAAGAATCTGATGCCGCGGACCAGCGTAAATATATGGAGCGCCAGAAGCTCGATGCGCTGCTCGGCCTCGCAGAAACGGCGAGTTGCCGCCGGCAGGTTCTGCTCTCCTATTTCGGCGACCGGTGTGAGCCCTGCGGCAATTGCGATACCTGCGCCGAGCCGCCGGACCTGTTTGATGGCGCCATCGCCGCGCAGAAACTTCTGTCCTGTATTTATCGCACGGGTGAACGTTTCGGCCAGGCCTATGTCATCCGCGTATTGCTGGGTGTCGAGGACGAGCGGATTTCCCGCTTCGGACATGACCGCATCACCACCTACGGTATAGGCAAGGAGCACGACAACCGCACATGGCGCGCCATCCTGCGTCAGCTGGTTGCGTTACGCATGATTGAGGTGGATCTGTCGGGACATGGCGGCCTGTCCATCTCCGAGGATGGACGGCGGTTCCTGCGCGAAAAAACGGCATTGATGCTGAGGATACCATCCGCTCCCCGTTCCGCACGGCAACAGACGCCCCGTAACACGGTATCGGCGGTCTTGCCGGAATCCGATCGCAGTCTTTTTGAGGCGCTGCGTGCGAAGCGCATGGAAATTGCCCGGGCACAGAATGTTCCGCCCTATGTGATTTTCCACGACAAAACCCTCATAGAACTTGCGACGGCAAAACCGGCCTCGGCAAAGGAAATGGCTGGGATTCCCGGCGTCGGAGATACCAAGCTCGAGCGCTATGGGCCTGCCTTTCTGGCGGCGATCATGCAGCACGCTGCTGGTGAATGACCGGCAGATATGCAACTTATTAGCTGAGTAATAAAACCGCAGAGCGTTGCGAAGGCTCAGCCGGTCGTATCCTTGAACAGAACGTTCTGATCGATGAGATAGCGCGAAAACAGCGGCAAGCTCGCGCCGCCGATTGCCCGCGCCTGGCTGCCGACCGCGCCTTCGATGATGTCAGGCATTGTGACACCCTGAAGATCGTGGTGCTTAAGGGCCAGCCGGGTGGCGGCGACAATCCTTGTTCTGACCCAGTCGGGAAAACCGCCATCGATGATGACGCTCGAAAAATCGATGATGGAGGCGGCGGCAATGACGGCCTGCGCCAGCGCCGCTGCGGTTTTCCTGATCCAGCTTTCCAGCGGCTCGCCGAAATCGATCCACTCGTCGGGAGAAAACCACAGGGGGCGCGGATCGATACCCTTTTCGCGCAGCATGTTTTCCAGAACGAAGATCGATGCGATTTTCAGAAGCTGGACGGTATTGCCATCCTGCCCCTGCACCGGCAGGGGGCCGATGGCGCCGGCCGTTCCCGTCTTTCCGGAAAATAACGCTGAATTCAAAACGACGCCGCCGCCTATGAAGGAGCCGATGAAGACGTAAAGAAAATCCGGATGGTGCTGGCCTGCGCCAAAAACCAGTTCGGCGCCGCAGGCGCTGGTCGCGTCGTTCTGCAGAAAAACCGGATAGCTGACGTTTTCGGCAATTTCCGAGCGGATATCGACGCCCCGCCATCTCTCCATTTCAATCTGTGGAGCGCCCACCTCCTGCGCCCAGTTCCACAATTCAAATGGAGCGGCGATGCCGACGCCGGCAATTTTTTCCCGCTCGGCAGGGGAGAGCTTCGATTCGAGTTCCGTTATGCCGTCGATTACGAAGGGTAGTATCCATTCCGGAAGAGGGTAGGGGTAGGTTCTGCGCAGCTTGAGCCTGATCCGGCCGACAAAATCCATCAGCACGAGATCGACGCTGCGTCGGCCGATTTTCACACCGAAAGAAAAGACGGCGTCGGGATTAAGCCGCATCGGTGTCGATGGCTGGCCGACTTTGCCGCGCAGCCTTTCACCGCGAATGAGAAGCCCGTCCTTTTCAAGCGAGCGCATGATGACCGAGACGGTCTGTGCTGAAAGGCCGCAAAGTCTTGATATCTCGGCTTTTGACAGTCCGCCGTGACGGCGAACGAGAGACAGCACGAGCCGCTCATTATAAGCGCGCACTCCGATCTGGTTGGCGCCGCCGCTTATATCCATGGTGGTGGGCGGCGCCGGCGGCGCCGTCTCGACAGATTGTCTCATAGTGTCATCCTCCCGCCCGCCCTATCCGCCGCGACCGATACAGCAGGCTTTATGGCAATCTTGCTATCGCAACGTTAAACGACGCGGCGATATTCCTCCCTGCCGCATATTAGAATGCCATAGGGAATTAATAATTCAATCGGATTTATTTATTGACAGGCGTTTCCTTTGGTGGTTCCATCTGAGCCAACGGTCGTCGATCTCGGAGGAGACGGGATCGTCGGGCAACCGTCACGGTGCTCAAATATCCATTGGGAGGATCTCATGAAGACCACTGTTTCCGCTCTTCTGGGCGCGCTTGCGCTTGGCGTTTCTTTCGCTTCCGTTGCGTCTGCGGCCGATACCTCGGTTTGCCTCATCACCAAAACCGATACCAATCCCTTTTTCGTCAAGATGAAAGAAGGTGCGACCGCCAAGGCTAAAGAACTTGGCGTGACGCTGAAATCCTATGCCGGCAAGATCGACGGCGATTCCGAAAGCCAGGTAGCCGCCATCGAGACCTGCATTGCCGATGGCGCTAAGGGTATCCTGATCACTGCATCTGACACCAAGGGCATCGTTCCGGCCGTGCAAAAGGCGCGTGACGCCGGTCTTCTGGTCATCGCCCTCGACACACCGCTCGAGCCTGTCGATGCCGCTGATTCCACCTTCGCCACCGACAACCTTCTGGCTGGTGAGCTGATCGGCAAATGGGCCGCCGGCAGCCTCGGCGACAAGGCCAAGGATGCGAAGATCGCCTTCCTCAACCTCACCCCCTCCCAGCCGACGGTGGATGTGCTGCGCAACCAGGGCTTTATGAAGGGCTTTGGAATCGACGTGAAGGACATCAACAAGATCGGCGATGAAAACGATCCGCGCATCGTTGGCCATGATGTCACCAATGGCAACGAAGAAGGCGGTCGCGCGGCGATGGAAAATCTGTTGCAGAAGGACCCGACCATCAATGTCGTCCACACCATCAACGAGCCCGCCGCAGCTGGCGCTTACGAGGCGCTGAAAGCGGTCGGCCGTGAAAAGGATGTTCTGATCGTTTCCGTCGATGGCGGTTGCCCCGGCGTCAAGAACGTTGCGGAAGGCGTGATTGGCGCGACCTCGCAGCAATATCCGCTGCTGATGGCGGCTCTCGGCGTCGAAGCCGTCAAGAAGTTTGCCGACACGGGTGAAAAGCCGAAGCCGACCGAGGGCAAGAACTTCGTCGATACCGGCGTGACGCTGGTAACCGACAAGCCGGTCAAGGGCCTCGACTCCATCGATACGAAGGAAGGTCTCAACAAGTGCTGGGGCTGATGCCTTACCGTTGAAACCCGCGGGGGCATTCGTGCCCCCGCCCTTGGACCAGAATGAACATCAGGCACGATCCGGGGGATCGGACAAAGGAACAAACGAGCGCGTCACGCGTCCTGCGGGGATGATAGGCCGCTTCACAACACTTTGAAATCTACGCATCATTCTCTTTGGAGATAGACCCCGGTGTCATAGACTCCGGTGTCAGGGCTGGTGCGATAGAGCGATCGGGAGGAAAATCCATGAGCGATCAGCCGGTGCGGGCTCAGCCGCATAATGAATTTGAAAAAGTGCTTTCGGGAAGTTCGACGCAGGTCGCCGCTTTCGATACGCACGACAAGAGTGTGCTGGAAAAACTGCAGCACTTTCTCCACTCCAGCCCGGCGGCCGTTCCGCTTATCGTTCTGGTGCTGTCGCTGATTGTTTTCGGCCTGCTTCTCGGCGGCAAGTTTTTCTCGGCCTTCACGCTGACCCTTATTTTGCAGCAGGTCGCCATCGTCGGTATTGTCGGCGCGGCGCAGTCGCTGGTCATCCTTACGGCGGGCATCGATCTGTCGGTTGGCGCGATCATGGTCCTGTCCTCCGTTATCATGGGACAGTTCACCTTCCGTTACGGCTTGCCGGCGGAACTCTCCATTCTCTGTGGCCTTGCCGTCGGCGCATTTTGCGGCTTCATCAACGGTATTCTGGTCTCGCGCATGCGCCTGCCGCCCTTCATCGTCACGCTCGGCATGTGGCAGATCGTTCTGGCGACCAACTTCCTCTATTCCGCAAACGAGACGATCCGCGCCCAGGATATCGCCCAGCAGGCGCCGATCCTGCAATTCTTCGGCGCTAATATCCGTGTCGGCAGCGCGGTCTTCACCTATGGCGTCATCGCCATGGTCCTGCTCGTCGCCCTGCTCTGGTATGTGCTGAACCGCACCGCCTGGGGCCGCCATCTTTATGCGGTGGGTGACGATCCGGATGCCGCCGAACTTGCCGGTGTCAACGTCAAGCGCATGCTGACCACCGTTTACACGCTATCCGGCCTCATCTGCGCCTTCGCCGGCTGGGCCTTGATCGGCCGCATCGGCTCGGTTTCGCCGACCGCCGGTCAATTCGCCAATATCGAATCCATCACGGCGGTGGTTATCGGCGGGCTGTCGCTGTTCGGCGGGCGCGGTTCCATCATGGGCATGATTTTCGGCGCCCTGATCGTCGGCGTCTTTTCGCTCGGCCTCCGGCTTATCGGAACGGACCCGCAATGGACCTATCTGTTGATCGGCGTCCTCATCATCATGGCTGTCGCAATCGACCAGTGGATCAGAAAGGTAGCAGGCTGATGGCAAAAGAACCCATTCTCACAGCACGCAATCTCGTCAAGCGCTATGGTCGCGTGACCGCCCTCGACCATGCCGATTTCGATCTCTATCCGGGCGAAATCCTGGCGGTGATCGGCGATAACGGCGCCGGTAAATCCTCTCTCATCAAGGCGATTTCCGGTGCGGTGACACCCGATGAAGGCGAAATCCGGCTGGAAGGCCAGCCCGTCCAGTTCCGCTCGCCCATCGAGGCGCGCAAGGCTGGCATCGAGACGGTCTATCAGAACCTGGCGCTCTCACCGGCGCTTTCCATAGCCGACAATATGTTTCTCGGCCGCGAAATCCGTAAACCCGGCATCCAGGGCAGCCTGTTCCGGGCGCTCGACCGCCCGGCCATGGAAAAATTCGCCCGGGAGAAACTGTCGGAACTCGGCCTGATGACGATCCAGAACATCAATCAGGCAGTGGAAACCCTCTCCGGCGGCCAGCGTCAGGGTGTGGCGGTGGCGCGTGCAGCCGCCTTTGGCTCCAAGGTCGTCATTCTTGACGAGCCGACGGCAGCACTTGGCGTCAAGGAAAGCCGGCGTGTTCTGGAGCTTATTCTGGATGTGCGCTCGAGAGGCCTGCCGATCGTCCTCATCTCGCATAACATGCCGCATGTCTTCGAGGTTGCGGATCGCATTCATATCCACCGGCTCGGCAAGCGTCTGTGCGTTATCAATCCGAAGGACTATTCCATGTCGGATGCGGTCGCCTTCATGACGGGTGCCAAGGAAGCGCCGAAGGAAACGCTTGCCGCATGACGCTGAAGCTTGAAACGATCGCCGAAGACGTTCTTCGGCGGGCAGAAGGTAAATCCCGTTTTATCGTCGCTATTGCCGGTCCCCCTGGGGCCGGCAAATCCACGCTGGCGGATGCCCTTTGCGGTGCTTTGCTGGCACGGGGCGAAACGGCCGCCGTTCTGCCCATGGATGGCTTCCATATGGACAATGGCATCCTTGAAGGACGGGGGCTGCTGCCGCGAAAGGGCGCACCGGAAACTTTCGATGTGCGCGGTTTTCTCGATATCGTCTCCGCCGTCCGCAAGGGCGGACAGGAGGTGCTTGTTCCGGTTTTCGACCGCTCCCGTGAAATCGCCATAGCGTCTGCTCGTGCGGTTGCGCCGGAAACACGCTTTGTCCTCGCTGAAGGCAATTATCTGCTGCTGGACGAGGCGCCGTGGACAACTCTTTCCAAAAGCTTCGACCTCACCATTTTTGTAGGGCCGTCCGTCGCGGTGCTGGAGGAGAGGCTGCGAAAACGGTGGCAGGGCTATGGTCTCGACGAGGCTGAGATCCACGCCAAACTTTTCGAAAACGATCTTCCGAACGGAAAAAGGGTGATCGAAAACGCCCGTCCCGCCGATATCCGCATCGATATCTGGGAATAGATTAACGCTTTTCTCTGTTTGAGCGACGGCGCGCTTGAGCCGTTAAGCCTTTGTTGACCATGTGTTGAATCTTTTTGATCCACAGGGTGGGGCTTTTGTGCGTCTATTCATTGACGAGAAATTTCCTCATATACTATATGTGGTGTTCGAGGTTCTTCCGATTCGCAAGGGTTGGGAGCTAAGACGGGAATTCGGTGCGTAACGCCATCATGGCGGAACAAGGCCGAAACTGCCCCCGCAACTGTGAGCGGTGAGCATCGTTCCGATTTGGGTCACTGGGGTTAAGAGCTCCGGGAAGGCCGGAATAGATGTTGTGACCCGCAAGTCAGGAGACCTGCCTTGAGCGCAAACGTCCACGGGCGGGGTGTCCGGAGGAAGGTGCATGACGCAAATGATTTGCGTGCGCCCTTTTCTGCCCCCTCCAGAACAAGCTTCGGGGTGAAGTCATGCCAGTGCATTTGTTTGAGTTGCTACGCTCGTCGGCGTAGAGAGCGATTTTACGCGGCTAAAAGCCGCGCACGCCCACCCTAATGACAGATCCATCGCCGCCGATTGCGATTGCAATCGGCAATGTTGAGCCGTGTCCGAAACCGGCTTCGAAAGAGGAAATCATGACCGTCACCGTTTACAGCAAGCCCGCCTGCGTCCAATGCACTGCCACCTATCGCGCACTCGACCGCATCGGCGTCAGCTATGAGATCGTCGATATTTCCGAAGATGCGGATGCGCTCGATCATGTCCGCGGCCTCGGTTACATGCAGGTTCCCGTGGTCGTTGCCGGCGAACGCCATTGGGCGGGTTTCCGGCCGGATATGATCGGCTCGATCAGCTGAGGCGGCAGGGCGATGGGCCTGATCGTCTATTATTCCAGCCGTTCTGAAAACACCCATCGTTTCCTTCTGAAACTGGGACGGCGTCTGTTTCGCCTGCCGCTTGGCGTTGAGGAAGATGTTCCCCATGTGTCCGAGCCCTATGTGCTCGTCACCCCCACCTATGGCGGCGGCGGCACCAAAGGGGCCGTGCCGAAACCGGTCATCCGGTTTTTGAACGAGCCCTCCAACCGAAATCTCATTCGCGGCGTCATCGCGGCGGGAAACACGAATTTTGGCGCAGCTTTCGCATCCGCCGGAGATATCGTCTCGCGCAAATGCGCAGTGCCGTTTCTCTATCGCTTCGAGCTTCTCGGCACGGAAGAAGATGTCGCCAACGTCAAACATGGATTGGAACGATTTTGGACACGCTGACCTCGAGCGCCATGCGCAAGGACGCCAAACAGCCGGCAGCCGCAACCCAGAAACCGCTCGATGCGGCTCTGGACTACCACGCGCTGAACGCGATGCTGAACCTTTACGACGAGAACGGGAAGATTCAGCTCGACAAGGATCGCCTGGCCGCCCGGCAATATTTCCTCCAGCACGTCAACCAGAATACCGTCTTTTTCCATAACCTCAGGGAAAAGCTCGATTATCTGGTGACGGAGGGATATTACGAGCAGGAGGTGCTGGACCAGTATTCCTTCAATTTCGTTCGCGACCTCTATGACGAGGCCTATGCCCGGAAATTCCGCTTTCCGACCTTTCTCGGCGCGTTCAAATATTACACCTCCTACACGCTGAAGACCTTCGACGGAAAACGTTATCTGGAGCGTTACGAGGATCGCGTCTGCATGGTGGCGCTGGCCCTTGCGCGCGGTGATGAGCAGCTTGCCCGCAATCTGGTCGATGAAATCATTTCAGGCCGCTTCCAGCCGGCAACGCCGACATTCCTAAACGCCGGCAAGAAGAGCCGCGGCGAGCTGGTCTCGTGTTTTCTGCTGCGTGTAGAAGACAATATGGAAAGCATCGGCCGCTCCATCAATTCGGCGCTGCAGCTTTCCAAGCGCGGCGGCGGCGTGGCGCTCTCCTTGACCAATATTCGCGAATTCGGAGCGCCGATCAAACAGATCGAAAACCAGTCGTCCGGCGTTATTCCCGTCATGAAGCTGCTGGAAGATTCGTTTTCCTACGCCAACCAGCTTGGCGCTCGCCAGGGTGCGGGTGCGGTGTATCTGCACGCCCATCACCCGGATATCATGCGCTTCCTCGATACCAAGCGCGAAAATGCCGACGAAAAAATCCGCATCAAGACCCTGTCGCTCGGCGTGGTGATCCCCGACATCACCTTCGAGCTCGCCCGCAACAACGAGGATATGTATCTGTTCTCGCCCTATGATGTGGAGCGGGTCTATGGCGTGCCGTTGACCGAAATTTCGGTCACCGAAAAATACCAGGAAATGGTTGCCGATAGCCGCATCCGCAAGAAGAAGATCAAGGCGCGCGAATTCTTCCAGGTGATCGCCGAAATCCAGTTCGAAAGCGGTTATCCCTACCTCATGTTCGAGGATACGGTGAACCGCGCCAATCCGGTCGCCGGCCGTATCAGCATGAGCAATCTCTGCTCGGAAATCCTGCAGGTCAGCGAGGCAAGCGAATTTAATGCCGATCTTTCCTATAGTCATATGGGCAAGGATATTTCCTGCAATCTCGGCTCACTGAACATCGCCTCGACGATGGATTCGGCCGATTTCGGCAAGACGATCGAGACCTCCATCCGGGCGCTGACGGCGGTATCGGACATGAGCCACATTTCCTCTGTTCCTTCGGTGGAAAAGGGCAATGATGCGAGCCACGCCATCGGGTTGGGCCAGATGAACCTGCACGGTTATCTGGCGCGCGAACGCATCTTTTATGGTTCCGAAGAAGGCGTCGATTTCACCAATATCTATTTCTACACCGTGACCTATCACGCCATCCGCGCCAGCAACCGGCTGGCGGTGGAAAGGGGCCAGAGCTTCAAGGGCTTTGAAAATTCCAAATACGCTTCCGGCGAATATTTCGACAAATATACCGACCGGGAATGGCTGCCTGCGACCGAAAAGGTGAAGGTGCTGTTTGAAAAGGCCGGCATCGCCATTCCGACTCAGGAGGACTGGGCGGTTTTGAAGAAGGACGTCATGGCGTCTGGTCTCTATAATCAGAACCTTCAGGCCGTGCCGCCTACCGGTTCGATCTCATATATCAACCACTCCACCTCCTCCATTCATCCGATCGTTTCGAAGATCGAAATCCGCAAAGAGGGCAAGATCGGCCGCGTTTATTACCCGGCTTCCTATCTCTCGAACGACAATCTCGAATATTATCAGGATGCCTACGAGATCGGCCCGGAAAAGATCATCGATACCTATGCGGCCGCGACCCAGCATGTCGACCAGGGCCTGTCGCTGACGCTGTTCTTCCGCGATACGGCAACGACGCGCGATATCAACCGGGCGCAGATCTACGCCTGGAAGAAGGGCATCAAGACCATCTATTACATCCGTTTGCGCCAGATGGCGCTGGAAGGCACGCAGGTTCAGGGCTGCGTTTCCTGCACGCTCTGATTTGAGGGACAAGAGAATGAATATCGCCGTAAAACCCGTGTCCCGCATCCGCGCGGTCAACTGGAACCGCATTGAGGACGACAAGGACCTCGAAGTCTGGAACCGCCTGACCTCTAATTTCTGGCTGCCGGAAAAGGTGCCGCTCTCCAACGATATCCCCTCCTGGGGAACCCTGAAGCCGGAAGAACAGAAACTGACGATCCGTGTCTTCACCGGCCTGACATTGCTCGACACCATCCAGAACGGTGTCGGCGCCGTGCGGCTGATGGCGGATTCGGCCACCCCGCATGAGGCGGCGGTGCTTTCCAACATCTCCTTCATGGAGGCCGTGCACGCCCGCTCCTATTCATCGATTTTCTCGACGCTCTGCCTCACGCCTGACGTTGACGACGCCTATCGCTGGTCTGAGGAAAACGAATTTTTGCAGCGTAAATCCGCGCTCATCATGCGGGAATATGACAGCGGTGATCCGCTGAAAAAGAAGATCGCCAGCGTGTTTCTGGAAAGTTTCCTGTTCTATTCCGGCTTCTACCTGCCGATGTTCTGGTCAAGCCGCGCCAAGCTCACCAACACGGCGGATCTGATCCGCTTGATCATCCGCGATGAGGCCGTGCATGGTTATTATATCGGCTACAAGTTCCAGCGGGCGCTGGAGCGTCTCGGTGAAACGCAAAGACAGGAGATCAAGGATTTTGCCTTCGATCTCCTGCTCGAGCTTTACGACAACGAGGCCAAATATACCGAAGACCTCTATGACGGCGTGGGCCTGACGGAAGACGTCAAGCAGTTTCTCCATTACAACGCCAACAAGGCCCTGATGAATCTGGGTTATGAGGCGCTGTTTCCGGCCGAGGCCTGCCGGGTCAATCCGGCGATCCTCTCGGCGCTCT
Organism: Agrobacterium sp. CNPSo 2736; assembly: GCF_004005385.1. NCBI lineage: Bacteria > Pseudomonadati > Pseudomonadota > Alphaproteobacteria > Hyphomicrobiales > Rhizobiaceae > Agrobacterium > Agrobacterium sp. CNPSo 2736. The sequence continues at coordinate 11,886 of NZ_RZTX01000005.1, forward strand.
CGCCTAATGCCGACGAGAACCACGACTTCTTTTCCGGCTCCGGCTCCTCCTATGTCATCGGCAAGGCGGTTGCGACCGAAGACGAAGACTGGGATTTCTGAAACCGGTATGTCGGACGGGCCCGCAAAAGCTATCGCGGGTTTACCACCTGGCTCGCAAGGCGGAAGGGGCTGGCGACGGTGGCGCCTATCGCATCGAAAACGAAGGCTCCGGCACTGTTGATGTCACCCCCGCGTCTGCTTGCCTCAAGTTGCGGCACCATGGAGGCAAGCGCCGCATAGCGGTCGTGGTTGAGCGGGTCCGATGCCTTCAGATTCGAGATGTCGACGAATTGCACGCCCTCCTTGAGGGCGGCTTCCTGCACTTGGCGGTCGGTCACATCCAGCGCACCGATACGGGTGACGTCGGCACCGAGGATGGAGGAGGCTTTGAGCGCGCGGTCGTCCTTGGAAACGAGAACGGTGAGCGGCGGGCTGAGCCGGCCGACAACCTCGATCTGCTTGCGGAAGACATCGGCGTCGATATCGGGCGCAGCCAGCACCACCTGCAGCTTGGCGATGACATCGTTCCTGCCCTGGAAGCGCAATTGCCGCAGCGCCTCCATGACCAGCCAGCCGCCCATGCTGTGCCCGAACACGACGACGCTTTTCTTCGGGGTCTGCCGGGTGAGATCGATCAACATCGCGGCGAGCGCATCGCGTGAAAAGGTCGCGGACTCCTTGTCGGCCACATAGCCGGCGACAGAGGCCTGCGACGGCCAGGAAAAGACCAGCGGCACGCCGTTCATATTGGCGTCCGCCGCCATCTGCGCCGCGCGGAACAGGGCTTCCTGATAGCTGTAATTATAGCCGTGTACAAAAAGTGCGATCTGCTTGCCGGAGCGGGCTATGTCGCCAAGATCGGCATTAAAGCGCGTCTTCGTCAGCATATCGGCCCTGGTGACGACGAAATCCGTTTTCGGGTCGGGCTTGCCGCTGGCCCATTCGATTTTCCCGCTTTTATGGGTGGGCGGAATGGAAATATCGAAACTGGCGTAGTTCGGCTCCATTGCCCGCTCCGTGCCGAAGCCCTTTTTCGCGTCCGTGTTTTTCTCCCGTGTGCTCGCCACGAAGGCGGTCACGATTTTGGTGTCTCGGGTCCTGGTGTTGACGGCCTCCAGCACATCCGCCCCCGGTCGGCCTGCGCAGGAGGAGAGAAGACCGAGAGTGAGAAAGAAAGAAAAGATCAGGCGCATGAATGGGCTACCGATGATGAGGACCGGTTCATAAATAACCGGGGTCTAAAAAAGTTGCTACTGAAGAATGAATTGCACTGTAGCGGCTGTCTTCCGGTGCGGACGGACGTTCCCCACCTTGCTATCCGTCGATCTTCGTTTTAGGCCGTACACATGACGAACAAGGTGTCGCTTTTACGGCTGAAACTCACGGACTTCCGCAATTATGCGGCGGCTGCGCTCACGCTCGATGACCGCCACGTGGTGCTGACGGGCGACAACGGTTCCGGCAAGACCAATCTCCTGGAGGCCGTCTCCTTTCTTTCACCCGGAAGGGGTCTGCGCCGCGCTACCCTGCCTGATGTGACGCGGGTAGGGGCCGAAGCCACCGGCTTCTCGATCTTCGCCGATGTCGAGGGCATGGATGGCGAAGTTGCCATCGGTACGGGAATTGAAGGCGATGGCGAGGTAGTGTCGCGCCGCCTGAGGCTGAATGGCACGCCGGTGAAATCCGTCGATGAATTGACTGACCATCTGCGGGTTCTGTGGCTGACGCCCGCCATGGACGGCCTCTTTACCGGCTCGTCCTCCGACCGCCGGCGGTTTCTTGACCGGCTGGTGCTGTCGCTCGATCCTGCCCATGGGCGGCGGGCAAGCGATTTCGAAAAGGCCATGCGCGGCCGCAACAGGCTGCTTTCGGAAGGCCGCTTCGATCCGGTCTGGCTGGACGGTATCGAAAAGCAGATGGCGGAACTCGGCATCTCGATGGCGGTCGCCCGTTATGAGATGCTTGGCCTCTTGAAGAGCCTCATCGAGGGGCGGGCGGGCAATGCCGCTTTCCCTTCCGCGGCGCTCTCTCTCTCCGGTTTCATGGACGATGGGCTCAATCGTCCCGCCGTCGATCTGGAGGATGAATACAGGCTTATGTTGCGCGATGGCCGGTATCGTGATGCAGCTGCCGGCCGCACGCTGGATGGGCCGCACCGCGTCGATCTCTTCGTGCGCCATGCGGAGAAGGACATGGAAGCCGAACGCTGTTCAACCGGGGAACAGAAGGCGCTGCTGGTGGGGCTGGTGCTTGCGCATGCGCAGCTGACCGCCAATATGACTGGTCATGCGCCGGTTCTGCTGCTGGACGAGATCGCCGCCCATCTGGATGAGGGCAGGCGGGCGGCTCTGTTCGATCTCATTCATGCGCTTGGCGGCCAGAGTTTTATGACCGGAACGGATACGGCGATGTTCTCCGCCCTCGGCGACAGGGCGCAATTCTTCAATGTTTCCCATGGGAGCATCACGGCATGACGGCTAAAAGATGGAGGGCGACATGGACCCGCTGAGCCCGGAAGAAATCGAACGCTACAAGCGCCATATCCTGTTGCCGGAAATCGGCGGCGTGGGCCAGCAGCGGCTGAAGGCGGCGCGTGTGCTGGTCATCGGGGCCGGCGGTCTCGGCGCTCCTGTCCTGCATTATCTTGCCGCCGCCGGTGTCGGCACACTCGGCATGATCGATGACGATGTGGTTTCGCTGTCCAATCTGCAGCGACAGGTGATCCACGATACCGGTACGATTGGGGAGCTGAAGACGGAGAGCGCGCGCAAGGCCATCGCCCGGCTCAATCCGCATGTCCGCACGCTTGTTTATGAAGAGCGCTTTTCGCAGGTCTGGGCGCATGACCATCTGCCATCCTTCGATCTCCTGATCGACGGCTCGGACAATTTCGATACGCGTTATACCGCCGCCGATGCGGCGGAGGTTGCAAAAAGACCGTTGGTAACGGGGGCTGTCGGCCGTTTCGATGGTTCGGTGACGGTGCTGAAACCCTATGAGACGAATGCCGAGGGCGCTCTGCTGCCCGGCTATCGTGACCTGTTTCCGGAACCGCCGCCGCAGGGCCTCATTCCCAATTGCGCGGAAACAGGCATTGTCGGCGCGCTGACCGGGGTTATCGGCACGCTTATGGCCATGGAGGCGATCAAGGTTATCACCGGTGCCGGCGAGCCGCTGATCGGCCGCCTGCTCCTCTACGACGCCCTGTCGGCCCGTTTCGAAACCGTGCGATACAAGCGGCGGCCAGCGGGAAAAAAACCATGACCGAAATCGTCAGGATCGGGGAGGAGTTCGATCGCTGGCAGGAATTGCTGGCGCTTATCATGTTCTCCTTTGCTTATATGGATGGCGTCATCGATCCGCCATCCTCGGCCAATCGCCTGACGCTTGAAAATCTGGCGGAGAAGGCGAGGGTGGAGATCGCTTTCGTGGCGCTTGATGGCGATGAGATTGTCGGCTGCCTGTTTTGCCGGCCGGAGCCGCCGGCCTGTCTTTATGTAGGCAAACTCTGTGTTTCCCCGAAAGCGCAGGGAAAGGGCATCGGCAGGATGCTTCTGGAGCAGGCCGAAGCGCTGGCCCGTGAATTGGCGTTACCGGCGCTACGGCTGGAAACTCGTATCGAGCTTATCGCCAATCATGCCAAATTCGCCGCCTGGGGTTTCGTCAAGACCGCCGAAAACGCCCATGCCGGCTATAACCGCACGACCTCGATCGAAATGACCAAATTCCTCGGCTGAGCCGGCTCAGTTCCGCCCCGGCAGCACCCGGTTCGGCGGACGGTGGCCGTCGAACAGCGTGCGGATGTTGATGATGACCTTGTCGCCCATCTCGATACGGCCTTCGATCGTCGCAGAGCCCATATGCGGAAGCAGCACGACCTTGCCTTCCTTGGCGAGCTTGATGAGTTTGGGGTTTACGGCAGGCTCATTCTCATAGACATCGAGGCCGGCGCCGGCGATCTTGCCTTCGCGCAGGCACTGGATCATCGCCGCCTCATCGATAATATCGCCGCGTGCGGTATTCACGATGTAGCTGGTCGGCTGCATCAGTGCCAGCCGCCGCGCCGAAATCAGGTGATAGGTTGCGGGCGTCGAAGGGCAATTGACGGAGACGATATCCACCCGCGCCAGCATCTGGTCGAGGCTGTCCCAATAGGTCGCCTCAAGCTCCGCTTCCGTCGCCGGATTGACGCGTTTGCGGTTGTGATAATGAATGGAAAGGCCGAAGGCCTTGGCGCGCCGCGCCACCGCCGTTCCGATGCGGCCCATGCCGACAATGCCGATGCGCTTGCCGGAAATGCGCCGCCCGAGCATCCAGGTAGGCGACCAGCCGAGCCATTCGTCCGCGCCATTGGCGAGCACACGTGTGCCTTCGATCATGCGGCGCGGCACGGCGAGCACCAGCGCCATGGTGATATCGGCGCTGTCCTCGGTCAGCACATTTGGCGTGTTGGTGACGGTAATGCCCTTTCGGGCCGCGGCATCCACATCCACATGGTCGATACCGTTGGAGAAGCTGGCGATCAGCTTCAGTTGCGGCCCTGCCTGCTCGATCATCGCGGCGGTGATACGGTCGGTGACGGTGGGCACGAGCACGTCCACCCTTTGCATGGCGGCGACAAGCTCCGCCTCGCTGCGCGGCGTATCGTCGATATTCAGTTCGGCATCGAAGAGTTCGCGCATTCTGGTTTCGACGACGTCAGGCAATTTGCGGGTGATATAGACTGTCGGTCTCTTCTTGTGGGTCATCGTTTGCCGCTGCCTTGTTCAGAAGTCATTAACCAGAAAGAGCGATAATTTCTTTCAATCAGGGCGTTTCTACCAGACCCACCGGCGAAGACAAATAAAACTCGCTGAAGCTTGAGGCATGTGGAAGCGAGCCTCCTTAAATATCATCCGGTTTGCAGAAGGCGGGAAACGGAAATGGGCATGCGCAGTGTGGTTTCTATCGTTTGCATTGCATTGTCTTTGGGCCTCCTCGGTGCGGCAACCGACACCATGGCGCAGGGTGCCGCCAAAGGCGCAAGCGGCCTGCCCCTGCCGCGTTTTGTCAGCCTGAAATCCAAGCGCGTCAACATGCGCATCGGACCGAGCACGGATTATGCCGTGTCATGGATGTATCTGAAATCGGGAATGCCGGTGGAAATCATTCAGGAATATGAAAACTGGCGGCGCATCCGCGATGCTGACGGGACGGAAGGCTGGGTCAACCAGGCTCTGCTTTCCGGTGAGCGCACGGCCGTTGCGGCTCCGTGGATGCGTGGCAAGGGCAAGGAAGTTTATGTGAACATGCGCCGCGAGGCGCAGTCGGGCGCTTCTGTCGTTGCGCGGCTTGAGCCGGGCGTCGTCTTCAGGATCGGCGAATGCAATGGCGACTGGTGCCGCGCCGAGGCCGGCCAGGCCTCGGGCTGGGTTTCGCAGGGCGAAATCTGGGGTGCTTACCCCGGCGAAGCCTTTAAATAAGGCCGTGCTTCTCGCCAAGTGCCTTGAGCGATGACATCGGGCGCGGCCCGACCTGCTGAATGACGGCGGCAGCCGCAAGGCAGCCGAGCTTGCCGCACTCTTCAAGCGACCGGTCCTGCGTATAACCGAACAGGAAGCCCGCAGCGAAAAGATCGCCGGCGCCCGTCGTGTCGACCACGTCATGCACCGGATAGGCTTCGACCTTCACACGTTCCGTGCCGCGCAGGATGACGGCGCCTTCCTCGCTCATCGTCACCGCTGCGATCTTGCAGTCGGCTGCGATTTTGGTCAGCGCAAGCTCGAAATCGTCGGTTTCGTAAAGTGAAAGCGCTTCCTGCTTGTTGGCGAAAACAATGTCCACAGTACCGGAACGCATCAGGTCGAGGAATTCGTCGCGATAGCGGCCGACGCAGAAGCTGTCGGACAGCGTCATGGAGACTTCGCGGCCGTTTTCATGGGCAATGCGGGCGCATTCGCGAATGGCGTCCTTGGCGCGCGGCGGGTCCCAAAGGTAACCCTCGAAGTAGGTGACTTTTGTATCCGCAACCACGTCTTCTTCCACGTCTTCAGGACCGAGATCGACGCAGGCGCCGAGATAGGTGTTCATCGAACGCTCGCCATCTTCAGTTACGAAGATCATCGAACGCGCGGTCGGCGGGAACGTGCCTTCCGGCTTGGTTTCGAAATAAACGCCCTGCGCGCGAATATCGTGCTGGAAGATTTCGCCGAGCTGGTCTTCGGCCACCTTGCCGAAATAGGCGGCCTTGCCGCCGAAATTCGCCACACCCGCCGCCGTGTTGCCAGCGCTGCCGCCGGAGGCTTCGAGAGCCGGTCCCATCAGCGAGTAAAGCAACTCGGCCCGTTCCGCGTCGATGAGGTTCATCGCGCCTTTCGTAATGGCATTGTCGTTGAGAAAGCGATCATCGCAGCGGGAAATGATGTCGACGATGGCATTGCCGACAGTCAGTACGTCGAATTTCGTCATAGGCCCTATCCGTTTCGCACAGGGTGTGCGTATTTTTCGAAAGGTCTTAAACATTTCTGGCGGCAAGAAAAGCCCAAACAGAAAATATGCGGTTCTCCGCGAGGAGCGAAACGCGTCATCTGCCTGTAATGTGGTTAAGCTATTTCATTTGTCAGAGCAAAGGTGTGTGAATGCATACCGGAATGGAAGACATGATGGTCTTCTGGCTCAACCGTTATCTCCGCCACGGATGTACTGGCGGCATATAACGGACATAAAAGGCGGGGGAGACCCCGCTTTTTCTTTTTGGGTAACGTTCGGCCTTGCGGATTTTGCGGGCCAAGGCGAGTTTTTTACCCGAAGCGGCCCACTGGCCTTCTCCTTCTTGGACGCCCCATTTGGCGAAAAGGAAGATTGGGAGCGTTTTCGCGATTCCATTCCCGTGGAAAAGGCTCTAAAGCGGAGTATCTCCCGCAAAAGCCGCGAAAGCTTTCCCTCCATGTCTGCCGTTGCCGCGAATGTCGCCCCGATTTTCATTCTCATCCTGATCGGTTGGCTCACCGTCAAGGCCGGTCTGTTCAGGGCCGATGCCGGCGATATTCTCAGCGATTTCGTGTTCAAGATCGCCGTGCCGACCTTGATCTTCCGCACACTTGCGGAAGCGAATTTTCACGGTGCGTCGCCGTTCCGTCTGTGGATCACCTATTTCGCCGGCGTGGCCGTCACCTGGACGGTCGGGCATATCGTCACCCGTCATGTTTTCAAGCAGGATGTCCGCATCGCCGTCATTGCCGGCATTTCCTCGGCATTTGCGAACAATATCTTCATCGGCCTGCCGCTGGTCGGGCGCTCCGTCGGGGATGAGGGGTTGGTGGCTCTCTCCATCCTGCTCGCCATCCACTTGCCGGTGATGATGATCGCCGGCACGATCCTGATGGAAAACGCCACGCACAAGGCGGTCGGCGGGGAAAAGCGAAGCATGGCTGCGGTGTTCAAGCAGGTGGGCCGCAATCTCATCACCAATCCGTTGGTGATCGGCCTTGCCATCGGGCTTTCGACCAATGTTTCCGGTGTGGCGCTGACGCCCATTCTGAAAACCGTGGTCGATCAGATCGCCTCCATGGCGGGGCCGGCGGCGCTTATTTCGCTCGGCATGGCGCTGACGAAATATACCATCCGGGGCAACATGGGCATTGCCGTCACCATGACGGTGTTCAAGCTGCTGCTGCTGCCCGCCTGTGTGTGGGCAATGGGTCACGCGCTCGGTCTAAGCCGGGAATGGACCGCAGCACTCGTGCTCACCTCCTCGGTGCCCACGGGGGTGAATGCATGGCTGATCGCCAACCGCTTCGGCATCGGCCACAGCGTTGCGGCCTCCACCATCAGCATTTCCACGGCGACCGGCGTTCTTTCCGTGTCGCTGTGGGCATGGCTGCTGAGCTGATTATTCTGCTGCGTTGATTATTTCTGGGCGCTCAGAATCTTGAAGCGGGCATTCCGGCACACCTCAGTACTGGTGCGGAATTCCGCCGCGAGCGCCGGCTCATAGGGCATGCCTCGATTGGCGACCATCAGCAGCTTGCCGCCGCTGCGCAGCGCGCCGGCGGCAGCCTTGATGAAGGCCTGGCCGAGGGCCGGTTCTGCTGCCTGTCCCGCCGCATGGAAAGGCGGGTTCATGATGATGAGATCGTATTTTTCTTTCGGCGGCTCATTTGCCAGATCCTGCCAGAAGAAGCGCGCCGTCAATCGTGGATTGTTTTCGAGAAGATTGGTCTTGGCGAATTCCAGCGCATTCCAGTCCGCCTCGAACAGATCGATACGGGCCGTGCGCGGCGATTTCTCGGCCAGCATGACGGAGAGATAACCCCAACCGGCGCCGAAATCGGCGGCATTGCCGTCAAAATCGGTCGGCAGACGAGATGCGAGCAGTTCCGAGCCGTCATCCACGCGGTCATGGGAGAACATACCGGGCAGGGCGGTGAAGCGGCCTTCGACCGTAACGGGCTTCTGGGCAAGTTTCGCCACGGCAGATGCAACATCGTCCGGTCGTTTGAACCAGAGAGCGACGCCGTGATATTTCGGCGTGGATTCCGCTTCGATGCCAAGCTTTGCCAGCGTCTTGCGCAGCGTCACGATGCCGTCTTCCTTCGATCCGGCCGCGACGATCAGGCCACCGGCCTTCACACGCGAAAGCGCTTCGGCGACGCGGTTTTCATTCTCGCCGCGATGTTTGCCGCAGAGCAGCAGCGCCGCATCGTAATCCTCACCCGAAATATCCGGTGTCACCTCTGCGCCGTGAGCCTGCAGAGCACGATAAAGCGGCCGTAGATGCTGGACCGCGACGATCTCCGCGTCAAAACCATCCAGCCGGGGACCGGCTTCCGCTCCCAGAAACAGAACGCGTTCGCCCTCTTTCGGCATGGCAAGCATGTCAGAGGCAAAGGGATGGAAAAGGGTTTTCACGGCGTCACGGCTCATGGGAGCATCCTCAGGATGGAATAGAAAAAAGGCGCGGGCAAAACCCGCGCCTCGATAGGGTCTGGCGGCGCGGCCTTATTCGGCAGCGGCTTCGCCGTCTTCCTTCTTCTTGTCGGCAGCGACTTCCTTGCCGGTTGCCTGGTCGACAACCTTCATGGACAGGCGAACCTTGCCCCGCTCGTCGAAGCCCATCAGCTTGACCCAGACCTTGTCGCCTTCCTTGACGACGTCAGAGGTCTTGGCGACACGCTCGGAAGCGAGCTGCGAGATGTGGACGAGGCCGTCACGGGCGCCGAAGAAGTTGACGAAAGCGCCGAAGTCAGCGGTCTTCACAACCGTGCCTTCGTAGATCTGGCCGACTTCCGGTTCCGCAACGATCGAGTGGATCCACTTGCGGGCCGCTTCGATTTCCTTGCCGGAAGAAGAAGCGATCTTTACGGTGCCGTCGTCTTCGATGTTGATCTTCGCGCCGGTCTTTTCGACGATTTCGCGAATGACCTTGCCGCCGGAACCGATGACTTCACGGATCTTGTCGACCGGGATGTTCATCACTTCGATGCGCGGCGCGAATTCGCCGAGCTGGCTGCGGCTCTCGGTGATGGCATTGGCCATTTCGCCGAGAATGTGCTTGCGGCCACCCTGTGCCTGCTCCAGAGCGATCTTCATGATCTCTTCGGTAATACCGGCAATCTTAATGTCCATCTGCAGCGAGGTGATGCCGTCGGCCGTACCCGCAACCTTGAAGTCCATGTCGCCGAGGTGGTCTTCGTCGCCGAGGATGTCGGAGAGAACCGCAAAGCGCTCGCCTTCAAGGATGAGGCCCATGGCGATACCGGCAACCGGCTTGGCCAGCGGAACGCCGGCATCCATCAGTGCGAGCGAGGTGCCGCAAACGGTTGCCATCGACGAGGAGCCGTTGGACTCGGTGATTTCGGAAACGACGCGCAGCGTGTAGGGGAACTGTTCCGCAGTCGGCAGCATCGGGCGAATAGCGCGCCATGCGAGCTTGCCGTGACCGATTTCGCGACGGCCCGGGGAGCCCATGCGGCCTGTTTCGCCGACCGAGTAGGGCGGGAAGTTGTAGTGCAGCAGGAAGCGTTCCTTGTACATGCCGGTGAGGCTGTCGACATACTGCTCGTCTTCGCCGGTGCCGAGGGTCGCAACAACGATCGCCTGGGTTTCACCGCGGGTGAACAACGCCGAACCGTGGGTGCGCGGCAGCAGGCCGACTTCCGAGATGATCGGACGAACGGTCGACAGGTCGCGGCCATCGATACGGCTCTTGGTGTCGAGAACGTTCCAGCGAACGATTTTCGCCTGAAGGTGCTTGAAGACAGCGCCGATTTCTTCCGGCGTATACTTGGCTTCGCCTTCTTCCGGCAGGAAGTGCGCCTTTACCTTCGCCTTCACGGCGTCGACGGCAGCGTAGCGGGCTGCCTTTTCGGTGATCTTGTAGGCATCGCGCAGTTCCGCTTCGGCGAGCGCCAGCATTTCGTTTTCGAGAGCGGAGAAATCTTCCGGTTCGAATTCGCGCGGTTCCTTGGCGGCAACTTCGGCGAGCTTGATGATTGCGTCGATAACCGGCTGGAAGCCGCGGTGGCCGAACATGACGGCACCGAGCATGATTTCTTCGTTGAGTTCCTTGGCCTCGGACTCAACCATCAAAACAGCGTCCTGCGTACCGGCAACGACGAGGTCGAGAACAGACTCGTCCATTTCGTCCAGATGCGGGTTAAGAACATACTCACCGTTGATGTAGCCAACGCGCGCGCCGCCAACCGGGCCCATGAAGGGAACGCCAGAGAGCGTAAGCGCTGCGGAAGCCGCAACCATCGACAGGACGTCCGGGTTGTTTTCCAGATCGTGCTGGATGACGGTGACGACGACCTGCGTGTCGTTCTTGTAGCCTTCCGGGAAAAGCGGGCGGATCGGACGGTCGATCAGACGCGAAACCAGCGTTTCGTTTTCGCTCGGACGGCCTTCGCGCTTGAAGTAGCCGCCGGGAATCTTGCCGGCTGCGTAGGTCTTTTCCTGATAGTTGACGGTCAGCGGGAAGAAGTCCTGGCCCGGCTTCGGAGACTTTGCGGAAACCACGGTCGCGAGAACCATCGTCTCGCCGTAGGTTGCGATGACGGCGCCGTCAGCCTGACGGGCAACCTTGCCGGTCTCGAGCTTCAGCGGGCGGCCTGCCCATTCGATTTCCACGGAGTGTTGATTGAACATATCTTGTCCTTGGTTGTGGCTGCCCGCTCCGGCGTCGTACCGGCGGAAGCAGCGCTGTGACTCAATCACGGGCAAGACAGCGGGAAGCTTCCTAAAGAAGCATCCGGCAATCCTGCCCCATGACAGGTCTGCGGTTGAAAAAGGCGGCACCGGCCCATCCGGGTCACCCTTATCGTCCGGGGCCACATCTGCGGCGAACGCCCGGAAATTTCTGTGGCCTCAAAGGCCGGATATAAAAACCGGCGGGCATCGTTGAGAAACCCGCCGGAGAAGTTATTAGCGGCGAATGCCGAGAGCACCGATCAGCTTGGAGTAACGGGCTTCGTCCTTCTTCTTCAGATAGTCGAGAAGCGAACGACGGCTCGAAACCAGCGTCAGAAGGCCACGACGGGAGTGGTTGTCCTTCTTGTGGTCCTTGAAGTGACCGGTCAGGTTGTTGATCCGCTCGGTCAGGATAGCAACCTGAACTTCCGGCGAACCGGTGTCGCCTTCCTTCGTGGCATATTCCTTGATGAGGGCGGCTTTGCGCTCTGCAGTAATCGACATCGGACGATCCTTTCTGTTTTAAGGAAAAATGGGACGCCTAAAGCCGGGATGTCGTCCAGCTCTGGCCATTCAGCAGCATAGGCAAAGCCCAAGCTGGCGCTGCCTATAAACTATTCCGGGTGCAATTGAAAGAGGCGATTGACAGCGCCTCTTGAGCCTTGGCTTAGCCGAAAACACGCTTCGGCCGGAATTCGCCTTCGCCGATTTCGCCAATGGCGACGAGCTTGCCATGCGCGGTGGCATAGGCTTCCGGATGATTGGCCGGTGCATCGCGCCCACGAAGCAGGATTGGGTTGCCCATCTTCAGCCTGTGCGCCTGATCGTCGTTGATGATGAGGCGGGGAAGGGCGGAAAGCGCCTCGGCGGTATCGATCAGGAATGCGTCCAGCGCCTCCAGCCGTTCGTCGCGATCCTCCACGGCCTCCAGTGCCGTCAAGGTTTCGAGTGGCACCATCATGTCTTCGCCAAAAGGGGCGACCATGGTGCGGCGCAGTTCCGAAATATGGCCGAAACAGCCGAGATCGCGGCCCATGTCGCGCGCCAGCGCCCGCACATAGGTGCCCTTGCCGCATTCCACCTCGAAATGGGCCGTATCGGCATCCGGGCAGGCCAGCAATGTCAGGCGATGAATTTCCACCTCGCGCGCGGGAATTTCCACCGTCTCGCCGTCACGCGCCAGATCATAGGCGCGTTCGCCGGCGATCTTGATGGCTGAGAATTGCGGCGGCGTCTGGAGGATGACACCAGTATAACTGGGCAGGATATCGCGGATCGACTGCTCGTCCGGGCGCTGATCGGATGACTCGACCACCTCGCCTTCCAGATCGTCGGTCGTGCGTTGTTCGCCCCAGGTCACGGTAAATTCATAGATTTTCCGGCCGTCCATGACGTAAGGCACGGTCTTGGTCGCGTCACCAAGCGCGATCGGCAGCATGCCGGAAGCGAGCGGATCGAGCGTGCCGGCATGGCCCGCCTTCTGGGCGTTGAACAGCCACTTGATCTTGGAAACGGCCTCGGTCGAGCCGAAATCCAGCGGCTTGTCGAGAATGAGCCAGCCGGAAATCGGGCGGCCCTTGGGTTTGCGGTTCTGCTGTTTGCGTGGTTTGGACATGCTTCAGTTCTGTTCGTCGTCTTTTTCGTTTGAAGGTCCAAGATCGCGCTGCACTTCGGGCGAGCGCAGAAGCGCGTCGATCTTCTGGTAGTTGTCGAAACTCGTATCGTCGCGGAAGCGCAGTTCCGGCATGTATTTCATCTGCCGAAGCTGGGGTCCGAGACGGCCGCGCATGAATTTGGCATGGCGGTTGAGCGCGGTGATGATGTCGGTGTGGTCGGCAACGCCAAGCGGCGTCACGTAAGCGGTAGCGATCTTGAGATCGGGCGACATGCGCACTTCCGAAATGGAAATGACGGTGCTTTCGATCAGGTCGTCGCGGACTTCGCCGCGCTGGAGAATCTGGGTCAGTGCGGCGCGCACCTGTTCGCCGACGCGCAGCATGCGTTGCGAAGGGGCCGATGATGTTGCTTTTGCCATGGGTTATGCCTCAAACGGAGCGAGCGCCGGTAAGCCGGCGCCCGACAGTAAAGTCCTGTTTTGCGGCGAGAACGCTCTTTGTTCTATCGCATTTCCGGACGGAAAACCGGGGTCCACTTTTCCTGGAAATGCTTTAGAGCGTTCTCGTGATGTGTTCGACGCGGAAGCACTCGATGGTGTCGCCGGCGCGGATGTCTTCGTAGTTTTCGAAGGCCATACCGCATTCCTGACCGACCGGTACTTCTGCCACTTCGTCCTTGAAGCGCTTGAGGGTCTTGAGCTTGCCTTCGTGGATGACGACGTTGTCGCGAACCAGACGCACGCCTGCACCACGCTCCACCTTGCCTTCGACGACGCGGCAACCCGCGACCTTGCCGACCTTGGTGATGTTGAACACTTCGAGGATTTCCGCGTTGCCGAGGAAGGTCTCGCGACGCTCCGGCGAAAGCAGGCCCGACATCGCCGCCTTCACGTCATCCACCAGATCGTAGATGATGTTGTAGTAGCGGATCTCGATGCCGGCGCGTTCGGAAGCCGTACGTGCCTGTGCGTTGGCGCGAACGTTGAAGCCGATGATCGCGGCGTTGGATGCCTCGGCAAGCGAGATATCCGATTCCGTGATGGCGCCAGCGCCCGAGTGAACGATACGAGCGCGGACTTCGTCGGTGCCGAGCTTGTCGAGCGAAGCGATGATGGCTTCGACCGAACCCTGCACGTCTGCCTTAATGACCAGCGGGAATTCCTTCATTCCCGAAGTCTGCAGCTGGCTCATCATCTGTTCCAGCGAACCGCGCTGGCCCGTCTGACGGGCGACAGCCTTGTCGCGTGCCAGACGCTGGCGGTACTCGGAAATCTCGCGAGCACGGCTTTCGTTTTCGACAACCGCGAAACGGTCACCGGCAGATGGCGTGCCGGAAAGACCGAGAATCTCGACAGGCATGGCCGGACCGGCTTCCTTGACGTGTTCACCCTTGTCGTTGACGAGAGCGCGAACGCGGCCCCACTGGTCGCCAGCGACGATGATCTGACCAGGCTTCAGCGTACCCTTCTGCACGAGAACTGTAGCGACGGCACCGCGGCCGCGGTCGAGTTCCGCTTCGATGACGGTACCTTCTGCGGTCCGGTTCGGATCTGCCTTGAGGTCGAGAATTTCAGCCTGCAGCAGGATCGCTTCAAGCAGTTTGTCGAGGCCAAGCTGTTTCTTGGCGGAGACTTCCACGTCAAGAACTTCACCGCCCATCGATTCCACGAAAACTTCGTGCTGCAAGAGCTGCTGGCGAACCTTTTCAGGGTTTGCTTCGTGCTTGTCGATCTTGTTGATCGCAACGACGATCGGAACACCGGCTGCCTTGGCATGGTTGATGGACTCGATCGTCTGCGGCATCACGCTGTCGTCAGCGGCGACCACCAGAACGGCGATATCCGTCGCCTGCGCACCACGGGCACGCATGGCCGTGAAGGCGGCGTGGCCGGGGGTGTCGATGAAGGTGATCTTCTGGCCGTTCTTTTCGACCTGATAGGCACCGATATGCTGGGTGATGCCACCGGCTTCGCCAGCAACCACATTCGCCTGGCGAATGGCGTCGAGCAGCGAGGTCTTGCCGTGGTCGACGTGACCCATGATCGTGACAACCGGCGGACGCGGCAGCATTTCGCCTTCGTCATCCGCCTGGTTGAAGATGCCTTCTTCCACGTCGGATTCGGAAACGCGCTTGACGGTGTGGCCGAATTCGACCGCGATCAGTTCCGCCAGATCGGCGTCGATCACGTCGCCCGGCTTCATCATCTGGCCTTCCTTCATCAGGAACTTGATGACGTCGACGGCGCGTTCGGACATGCGCTGCGACAGTTCCTGAATGGTGATGGTCTCAGGCAGGATCACTTCGCGCATGACCTTTTCACGGGTCTCCTGCATCTGGCTGCGGCGGAATTTTTCCTGGCGGCGGCGCATGGATGCCATGGAGCGGCCACGCGGCGTGCCGTCTTCATCCAGGTTGGACGAGGTGACGGTCAGCTTGCCGCGACGGCGTTCTTCTTCCGTCTTCAGGCGGGCTGCGGGCTTCGCAGGCGCAGGTGCGGCCACCTTGCCACGAACCGGCAGGTTACCACGGCGTGCACCGCGATCGTCCTCATCGTCGCCATCGGTACGGCGTCCGCGCGGAGCAGCGGTTTCCGGGGCTGCGCGACCGGGCGCAGCAGCGGCGGGCTGAGGACGAGCCTCCGAGCGCGGCGCCGGCTGAGCGGTGACAGCCGGCTTTTCAGCGGCCTGTTCGGATTTCGCTTCCACGGCCGGCTGGCTTGCCGCCACCTTGGCAGCTGCGGCTTCCTCGGCGGCACGGCGTGCAGCCTCTTCCTTTTCGGCGGCGATGCGGAGTTCTTCCTCGACCTTGCGGCGCGCTTCATCTTCGGCACGCTGCTTGGCTTCGATCACGTCACGAGCCTGTGCTTCCATCAGCGCGCGGCGGCGGGCTTCCATCTCGCCTGCGGACAGATCGTGCAGGACGTTGCCGCGCGGACGCTCTGGCTGGCGCTGCTGCGGTGCGGACGAGCCGGGACGCTGCTGCGGCTGGGAGGAACCCGGACGCTGCTGCTGGCCGCTGGGCTGGTGGATGCGCTGCTGCGGCGCCTGCGGACGCGGTGCTGCCGCGGGGGCAGGGGCGGCCGGCTTCGGAGCGGGCGCTGCGGTCGAATGAACCTGCTTCTCGTCTTCTGGACGCAGGGGGCGGCGCTTGCGTGTTTCCACAACAACCGCGTTCGTGCGACCTCGACCCATATCCTGCCGCACGGTGCCCTGATTCATCCCGCCCGGCTTGAGGGTGAGAGTCTTCTTGGGCTGTGCGTTAAGTGTCTTGTCGTCGTTGTTGTCGGTCATTCCGTTCCCGTTCCTTCGGACGAGAACCGGATGACGTTCATCAGGTCTCGTCGTTCAATTGCTGCATCGGAACGCGGCGACCGTACATTTCAGTCGACCGCGTCATTGTTCTGTCCGGGCAGCGTCGCGTTCCGCCTGAGGTTGGCCGCCAAGGCGGTACCGCTCAAGCATCGTTGCGCGCTTCACTACACCCTCACCCGCCTGCCCTGCAAGCGCGCAGGCATGGATAAAAGCATTCTGGCCCATCAACTCGTCCATTTCGGCCCCACTGAAGAGCCGGAAGGACGGAATTTCATTGCCGGCATCGCTGCCGAGCGCCCAGGCCTTGCGGGCCTGGTCCAGTTTCCTCACGCCGTCTGCCGCAGCATCGGTTGCATGGAACACGGCAATCGCATTCCCGGACCGGACGGCGGCATCGACCTTCGTCGCGCCGCTGATGAACTGGCCCGCCTTGCGCGCCATGTTCATCATCCCTGCAAGCTGCTGCGCCATCAGCCGGTCGAGAAGAGCAAGAAGCTCCGGCCCGGCCTTGACGTCGCGTTTGAGTGCCCGCGCGAAGAGCTTCTTCGCGATGGCCTTCTCGATCAGGGCGCGCTCGGGTGTCACCCAGCAGCCGCGCCCCGGCAATTGGCGTTTCAGGTCCGGCACGACGTTGCCATCCGGTCCTGCGACGAAGCGGATCAGCTCATCGGGCGATCCGCTCTGCCGTGTCACAATGCACATACGTCCATTGACGTCGCCCTTGATCCGCCCGTCGTCATCCGTCTCGGGCAGCTCATCCGGCTCATGCGCCTGCGATATCATTCCTGCTCGGCGGTATCCGCCTCCTCGGCAGCTTCCGCATCAGCTTCCTCTGCGGAAGCGAGCTCTTCGGCGGTGATCCAGCCTGCCAGAAGGCGAGCCTGCACCACCATGTTCTCGGCCTCGACGCGCGAAACGTCGAGCTTGGAGAAGATGCCTTCGAACTTCTTCGTCTCGCCGTCCTTGCGCTCGCTCCAGCCGACCAGATCGTCCGCCGCACAACCGGCAAAGTCCTCGATGGTCTTGATGCCGTCTTCGCCCAGCGCCACCATCATCTGCGAGGTCAGGCCGTCGATCTGGCGCAGTTCGTCGGCAACGCCGAGTTCCTTGCGCTTGGCGTCCATTTCGGCTTCCAGGCGTTCCAGATATTCGCGGGCGCGGGTCTGGATTTCATCGGCGGTGTCTTCATCGAAGCCGTCGATCGAGGAAATTTCGTCAAGATCGACATAAGCAAGTTCTTCGACCTGCGCGAAGCCTTCCGACGCCAGAACCTGACCGACCATTTCGTCGACGTCGAGGGCTTCCATGAAGAGTGCCGTGCGCTCGTTGAATTCCTTCTGGCGACGCTCGGATTCTTCCTGTTCGGTCATGATGTCGATATCCCAGCCGGTCAGCTGCGATGCCAGACGCACGTTCTGGCCGCGACGGCCGATGGCAAGCGACAGCTGCTCGTCCGGAACCACCACTTCGATACGCTCGGATTCTTCATCCAGAACGACCTTGGCGACTTCCGCCGGCTGCAGGGCGTTGACGATGAAGGAAGCCGGTTCCTGGCTCCACGGAATGATGTCGATCTTCTCGCCCTGAAGTTCGCCGACGACGGCCTGAACGCGCGAACCGCGCATACCGACGCAGGCGCCGACCGGATCGATCGACGAGTCGTTCGAGATGACGGCGATCTTGGCGCGCGAACCGGGGTCACGGGCAACCGACTTGATCTGGATGATGCCGTCGTAGATTTCCGGAACTTCCATGGTGAAGAGCTTCACCATGAACTGCGGATGGGTACGCGACAGGAAAATCTGCGGGCCGCGCTGTTCGCGGCGAACGTCGTAAACATAGGCGCGAACGCGGTCGCCGTAACGCATGTTTTCCCGCGGGATCATCTCGTCACGACGGATGATGCCTTCGCCACGGCCGAGATCGACGATGACATTGCCATATTCGACGCGCTTGACGGTGCCGTTGACGATTTCGCCGATGCGGTCCTTGAACTCGTCATACTGGCGGTCACGCTCGGCTTCGCGTACCTTCTGAACGATGACCTGCTTGGCGGACTGTGCGGCGATACGGCCGAAATCCATCGGCGGCAGCGGATCGGCGATGAAATCGCCGAGCTTGGCGTCCGGGTTGCGGTCGCGGGCCAGCTCAAGCGGGATCTGGGTCGAATAATCCTCGGCGGCCTCGACAACTTCCAGAAGACGCTGCAGGCGGATTTCGCCGGTCTTGGAGTTGATGTCGGCGCGGATGTTGGTTTCCGAACCATAGCGCGAGCGGGCGGCTTTCTGGATAGCGTCGGCCATTGCGGCAAGCACGATTTCGCGGTCGATGACCTTTTCGCGCGCCACAGCATCGGCGATCTGCAGAAGCTCAAGCCGGTTAGCACTCACTGCCATTTTTCTATCTCCGTAAGTCGCATGATTGCGGGGTTCGCCCTTGTTTCCGGGCTTTACGTTGGAATTAGTCTTCGTCTGCTTCGTTTTCGTCGTTCTGGTTTGCGGCGGCGGCCTTGGCCGCCTTGTCTGCCCGCAGCGCATCACGAATGAGATCGTCCGTCAGAATGAGCTTCGCATCCGAAAGCGCGCTGAACGGAATGATGACTGTCGGTTCCTCGCCATAGGCGATCTGGTCGCGTTCCAGCTTGAAGCCGTCCGCATTGACCTCGACGATCTTGCCGCGAAACCGCTTGCGGTTCTCGACCAGAATGGAGGTTTCGACCTTCACCAGATGACCCTGCCAGCGGGTGAAATCCGATTTGCGAACCATCGGCCGGTCGATGCCGGGCGAGGAAACTTCGAGATGATACGCTTTATCGACCGGATCTTCCACATCAAGAACCGGTGAAATCGCCATGGAGACGGCTTCGCAGTCCTCGACGGTCATGGTCCCGTCTTCGCGCTCGGCCATGATCTGAAGCGTCATGCCGTTCTGGTTGGAGAGCCGCACGCGCACCAGGAGATATCCCATGCCCGTCAAAACAGGCTCGATGATCTCGGCAATACGCTGGTCGATGCCCGTTTCGGTAATCAGTCGCGGTTCATGTGCGGTGTCTGCCATCTGGCCTTCCGGTCTTTGATGTTCACCGGGCCTTCTGCCCGTGGTTTCCGGTTCGCCTAACGAAAAAGAGCGGAGCCTTGCGGCCCCACTCTTCATCAAGCGATCAAGAATTTCAGGGGTCATATAGACCCATCGGGGCAGGATTGCAAGGTTTTCGCGGGCGTCCGCGTTTCAGTGACGGCTCGGCCACATTTTCACCCTTACCATGTCGGAAAGGCTGGCATGATTGCCGGCACTGTCTATAGTTGCCGTTTGACAAATCGCAGTTGCATCAAGTGGACAGAGCGTGCCTGACCGTAAATCGCCACTCGCGCCTTTAAGGCATTTGACTTACAGACGAATCTGGATCGCCAGCCTTGCCTCGAATTTCGGCGGACTGATCCAGGCGGTGGGCGCCGCGTGGATGATGACCTCGCTCTCGAGTTCGGAAAACATGATCGCGCTGGTGCAGGCCTCCACCTCTTTGCCGATCATGCTGTTCTCGCTGATTTCAGGGGCGCTGGCCGATAGTTTCGACCGCCGCCGCATCATGATTTCGGCGCAGCTTCTGATGCTGACGGCCTCCGTGCTGCTGACGGTCTTTGCCTGGTCCGGCTGGCTCACGCCGTGGCTTCTGCTCTTCTTCACCTTCATGATCGGCTGCGGCACCGCGCTCAACAATCCGTCCTGGCAGGCCTCCGTCGGCGAAATGGTGCCGCGCGAAGATTTGCCGGCCGCCGTGACGTTGAACAGCGTCGGCTTCAACATCACCCGCAGCGTCGGCCCGGCCATCGGCGGCATCATCGTCGCGGCCGCCGGTGCCGCTGCCGCGTTTTTCGTGAATGCGCTGAGCTATTTCACGCTGATCTACGCCCTGTTTCGCTGGCAGCCGCCCAAATATGCCTCCACCCTGCCACGCGAGCAGCTTCTGGCCGCCATTTCGGCCGGCATGCGTTATGTGGCGATGTCGCCCAATATCGGCAAGGTGCTGGTGCGCGGCTTCCTTTTCGGCCTTTCCGCCAGCGCCATCCTCGCTTTGATGCCCATCGTCGCCCGCGATCTGGTGGAGGGCGGCCCTCTGACCTATGGCGTCATGCTGGGTGCCTTCGGCGTCGGCGCGATTGGCGGTGCGCTGATCAGCGCGAGATTGCGCGAGGTGCTGTCCAGCGAATGGATCGTGCGCGTCGCATTTCTAGGCTTCGCCTTCAGCGCTGGCGTAACGGCGGTGAGCACGAGTGCGATCATTACCTCGCTGGTTCTGACCGTTGCCGGCGCCTGCTGGGTTCTGGCGCTATCGCTCTTCAACACCATCGTCCAGCTCTCCACTCCGCGCTGGGTGGTTGGCCGGGCGCTCTCGCTTTACCAGACGCTCACCTTCGGCGGCATTGCGGTCGGCAGCTGGCTGTGGGGCGAGCTGGCGGAAGATTACGGCATTTCCTATTCGCTGCTCTGTTCGTGCGCGTTGATGCTGCTTGGCGTCGTCGTCGGTCTCAAGCTCGCCATGCCGGCTTTTGCTTCGCTCAATCTCGATCCGCTCAACCGTTTCGTGGAGCCGCCGCTGAGGCTGGATATCAAGCCGCGCAGCGGCCCTATCGCCATTCTGATCGACTATGAAATCCATGACGAGGATCTGGGCGAATTCCTGCCGCTGATGGCCGAGCGCCGCCGTATCCGCATCCGGGATGGAGCCCGCAACTGGAACCTGATGCGCGATCTGGAAAACCCCGACATCTGGACCGAAAGCTACCATGTGCCGACCTGGGTGGAATATGTCCGCCACAACCACCGCCGCACCCAGGCGGATGCGGAGGCCTGGGACCGGCTGCTCGAGCTTCACCGCGGCAAGACACGGCCGCGCGTGCACCGGATGATCGAGCGGCAGACCATTCCGCCGACCGACGATATCTTTCATAAGCCCCATACGGATCAGCATTGAGAGACGATGGTTAAGTGAGTGGCGATGCCCCTCCCACACACTCCCCCGTCATCCTCGGGCCTGTCCCGAGGATCCAAGCACCTATCGTTAAATCAATCGGTTGCAGATGCTCGGGACAGGCCCGAGCATGACGGAGGAGAGGTTTTCACACGTTGCCAGCAACGCTACTTCAGCTTCGTCTTCAGCGTGGCGTCTGGAAAACACGTTGGGGCCAAGCCGTTTTTAGCCTGCCAATCGCCGAGTGAGCGACGCGTCTTGAAACCCGCCAGCCCGTCCGCCTTGCCGACATCGTAACCCTTGGCCACCAGCGCCTTCTGCATGGTGAGAACATCCGAGCGCAGCATCGATCCGACATTGCCCCATTCACCCTTGAACGGGCCCGCCCCATGGGCGATGCGGTCGGCGAGATTGCCGATGAACAGCGCGTAGAGATCGGAATTATTATATTCCTTGATGACGTAAAAATTCGGCGTCACCACGAATTCCGGCCCGTGCCGTCCGGCCGGAACCAGCATCATGCCATCGGCGGAAAGGTCATTGGACGGGAAGGCTTTTCCGGAAATGCGGGTAATGCCCATCTTCGCCCAATCGGCCACCGGCCGGGCAAGGTCGGGGCCTTCCTGCGCGCAGGAAACATTGGCGGGGATCGACACTTCGAAACCCCAGTCGCGATTTCTCTGCCAGCCGCGCTGGGAAAGATAGTTCGCTATGGATGCCAGCGCGTCCGGCACGGAATTCCAGATATCGCGATGGCCGTCGCCATCGAAATCCACGGCATATTTGAGATAGCTAGACGGCATGAATTGCGGCTGGCCGAGCGCGCCGGCCCAGGAGCCCATCATGCGCGAGGCTGCGATATCACCGCTTTCTACGATCTTCAGCGCATCGATCAGCTCGGCGCGGAACATCTCCTTGCGGGTGGACATATAGGCTTTCGTGGCCAGTACATCGACCACGGAATGTGGCAGTTTTGCCCGGCCGAAACCGGATTCGCGGCCCCATATCGCAACGACGATATCACCGGGCACGCCGTATTTCGCTTCGATCCTGCGCAGCGTAGCCGCATGGGTGGCGGCAAGCGAGCGGCCGGTGCCGGCAAGCCCCTGCAGCCGCTTTTCTGAGAAATAGGCGCCGGGCGAGGAAAATTCCGCCTGGCTCTGGCTCTGTTCCTTCGGTGGCTTCTGGCCGGGAATGACGAGATCTGGCAGGTTCCAGCTGATGGAGAGACCGCTGAGCGTAGCTTCAAGCGTCTTTTGCGAAATGCCGGCCTTGCGGGCTTCCGGCCAGATTTCCTTTTTCAGCCAGGCATTAAATTCAGCGTCATATCGGGCTGCCGCTGCTCCTGTCGGTGCCGATTGCGCTAAAGCCGTTGTTGCTGAAAAAACGGAAAGAAGTGCAGCCAGTGCCTTCGGGGCAAAATGGTTTCGCATTCGGTCTCCTCTTTGAATGACGGGAGGGAGGGTGACTTCAGATCGTCGTGCGCGCCCGAAGCGCCGCCGTCAATGTGCCTTCGTCGAGATAATCGAGTTCACCGCCCACCGGCACGCCATGTGCAAGCCGGGTGATCTTGATGTCGAAACCGGAAAGGCGGTCGGTGATGTAGTGGGCGGTTGCCTGCCCCTCCACCGTCGCATTGACGGCGATGATAAGCTCGCGAATGCCGCCGGCGCTGACACGGTCGATCAGGCCCTTGATATTCAGGTCCTCCGGCCCGACGCCGTCGAGCGGCGAAAGCGTGCCACCCAGCACGTGATAGGCGGTGTTCATAGCGCCCGTCCGCTCCAGCGCCCAGAGATCCGACACGTCCTCCACCACGATGATGACCGACTGGTCGCGCCGGTCGTCGGCGCAGACGGTGCAGGGATCGATCGTATCGACATTGCCGCAGCAGGAGCAGATCTTCACCTTGTCATAGGCCTCGCCCATGGCATGGCCCAGCGGCCCAAGAAGCTGTTCCTTCTTCTTGATGAGATGCAACGCCGCCCGCCGCGCCGAGCGGGGGCCAAGCCCCGGCACTTTTGCCAGAAGCTGGATCAGTTTTTCGATTTCGGGACCGGTGACTCGTTTTGCCATGAGCGCTTTCTACTGCATAAATCGGGAAACGGGAATCATGAAGCGCAAAGGGCAGTCCATGAAAATCAGGGCGGTATGCCGGGGCGAAGCAAAAAGCCTGCCGGGAAAGACGGCGAAGACGGGAATCTTCAAACATGCCGTGCAGGGCCCGGTCATGGTTGACGCGGAAGGTATCGTCAGCGATGCCGTCTGCAATCGCAAACATCATGGCGGGCCGGATCAGGCGATTTACGTCATGGGGTCCGTCGATCTCGATTTCTGGTCGCGCTCTCTGGGTTTTGTGGTCGAACCCGGATTTTTCGGTGAAAATCTCGTGCTGGAGGGTGTCGACAGCGCAAAACTCCATGTGGGGGACAGGTTGTCGGCCAGCGAAGTCGTGCTGGAGGTGACCGCCGCCCGCATTCCCTGCGCCACCCTGTCAGCCCGCATCGGCGATCCCGATTTCGCACCGCGTTTCCGGCAGGCGGGCCAGCCGGGTTTTTATTGCCGGGTGCTGAAAGGTGGAATGCTCGCCG
Organism: Agrobacterium sp. CNPSo 2736; assembly: GCF_004005385.1. NCBI lineage: Bacteria > Pseudomonadati > Pseudomonadota > Alphaproteobacteria > Hyphomicrobiales > Rhizobiaceae > Agrobacterium > Agrobacterium sp. CNPSo 2736. The sequence goes on from NZ_RZTX01000005.1 coordinate 35,584, forward strand.
CCGGAGAGGATATCGCCTTCGAACCCTATCGGGGAACGAAACTGCCGATACCGACTATTCTGCAGCACTTCCGCCCCATGCAACTCGGTGCAGCCGAACGCAGGGCCTATCTCGAAACGCCGCTTGCAAGCCGGTTCCGCGCGATGCTGGAAGCCTAGACCCTGTCTTGACGCGAGGACGGCATGCGTCACGCCATCCTCTTCGGTCGGATTATATCAGAACGGGAATTTCATGCCGGGCGGCAGCGGCAGACCCGCGGTCAGGCCCGCCATCTTTTCCTGCGCCTGTGCTTCGCCCTTTTCCTTGGCGTCCTTGTGGGCAGCCACGATCAGGTCTTCGAGGATTTCCACCTCGTCTTCCTTGAACAGCGAAGGATCGATTTTCAGGCCACGCATTTCGCCCTTGCCATTGAGAATGACGGTCACCAGGCCGCCACCAGCCCTGCCTTCGACTTCAAGGGCGGCGATTTCTTCCTGCACCTTCTCCATCTTGGACTGCATTTCCTTGACCTTGCCCATCATGCCCATGATGTCGCGCATGTGCCAATCTCCTGTTCTTTTTGTTTAAAACTCGATGTCGTCGCCGGGAAGGATGTCGCCCTCGCTCGATTCGGCAACCGATGGCGGCGCGATTTCTTCCGCCTCATCCTGTGCGGCGGCGCGGATGCGCACGTCGGTAATTTTTGCGCCGGGAAACTGCGCCAGAATGGCGGCCACGTCAGGATCCTGACGCGCATCGACAAGACGGGCGTCGCGGGCATTGCCTTCCGCTTCCACAAGGGTCGGCTCGCCCTGTTCCTTGCTGAGGCTGATGATCCAGTGGATACCGGTCCATTCCTTGAGCTTGACGCCAAGTTCGCCGGGAAGCGATCCGGGCGCGCCTTCGCCGAGGCGCATATCAAGTCGGCCGGGCTCCAGCCGCACCAGCCGCACAAAGTTGCGCACCTTGGCCCGCATGACGGGATCGCGGTTCTTCTGGCAGAGATCAGCAATATCCTGCACCGAATTGACGGGAACCTTCGGCTCCGGCCGCTCTTCGGTTTTCGGTGCCGCGACCTGCATCTCCTGCGGGCGGCTGTCCGGAACAGCGCGCAGCACGGCGGAGGTCTGTGGCGTCGCCTGGCGCTGGGCGGGAAGATCGACAGGTCTTCCCGCGGCCACGGCCTGTCCCGACGAATAGGCGCGGGCACCGCCGCCATTGCCGCCGCCCGAAGGTCCGCCATTGGCGTAACCGCCGTCACCGTTCGAAAGCTCCGCCAAGCGCCGTGCGGCATCTTCAGGCGCGGGCAGATTGGCGGCATGCGAAAGCCGGATCAGCACCATTTCGGCCGCACCCGCAGGGCGCGAGGCGTTTTCCGTTTCCGGAATGCCCTTCAGCAGCATCTGCCAGATGCGCGACAGCGCGGTTACTGCAATCGTCTCGGCAAATTCTGCGCCGCGCACGCGTTCGATCTCGGAAAGCGAGGGGTCTTCCGCCGCGTCAGGCACATATTTCATGCGGGTGACGAGATGGGTGAAATCGGCAAGGTCGTTGAGCACCACGACAGGGTTTGCACCCGCCTCATATTGCCCGTTGAATTCCGAAAGGGCGGCCGCGACATCGCCTTTGACGACATGCTGGAAGAGATCGACGATACGTGCACGGTCGGCAAGGCCGAGCATACCGCGCACCGCTTCGGCTTCAACGCGGCCTCCACCATGGGCAATCGCCTGATCGAGAAGGGAAAGACCGTCACGGGCAGAACCTTCGGCCGCACGCGCAATCATCGACAGTGCCTGCGGATCGGCGTCAAACCCCTCCTTACCGGCAATGGCGGTGAACAGGCCGACCAGATCGGCGGCGCTGATGCGGCGCAGATCGAAGCGCTGGCAGCGCGACAGAACGGTGATCGGAACCTTGCGGATTTCGGTGGTCGCGAAGATGAATTTCACATGCTCCGGCGGCTCTTCCAAGGTCTTCAGAAGACCGTTGAAAGCCTGCGTCGACAGCATGTGCACTTCGTCGATGATATAGACCTTGTAGCGCGCCGAGACCGGGCGGTAACGCACCTGCTCGATGATCTCGCGAATATCGTCGATGCCGGTATGGGAGGCGGCGTCCATCTCGATCACGTCGACATGCCGGCCTTCCATGATCGCCTGGCAATGTTCACCGGGAATGCGCAGGTCGATGGTCGGCTTGTCGATGGTGTCGGTCTTGTAATTCAGCGCGCGGGCGAGAATGCGGGCCGTGGTCGTCTTGCCCACGCCGCGAACGCCGGTCAGCATATAGGCCTGCGCGATACGCCCCGTCTCAAACGCGTTGGTCAGCGTGCGGACCATCGGCTCCTGGCCGACCATCAGATCGGAAAAATCCTTGGGACGGTATTTGCGCGCCAGTACCCGGTAGCCGGTCCCGACCTGGGATTCGCTTGATGTGGTGGGTACAGTGTCGCTCATTGCCTCGCCAGTTTGTTTTGCCAGTTGTCTTGGGGCGCTGAACTGGCCCGGCGAAAGCTGAGCACGTCTTTTAAAAAAGGGTGGGAGGCTGGCACGGCGACCCGTGCCGGGCTCGTTAGGGCTGCTTCCTTCCGGACCTGACCCGGTTGGCGAGTGGCTCGTCCACCACCAACCTCCCGGGGCCACATATCGGCAATATCGAAAGCAAATGCAAGCCAAGCCTTCAAAAAACTGCTATCACGATGAAAACAAACATGGAGGACACCTTGGAGACATTCCGGCTGGACGACAGACTGGCGCGCGACAGTGTGCTTGTGACGCGTTTGGGACTATGTGAACTGCGTTTGCAAAACGACAACCGCTGGCCCTGGCTGGTGCTGGTGCCGCAGCGAGATGGCGTCAGTGAATTGTTCGATCTCACCCCGCTTGATCAGGCCGTGCTGACATTCGAGACCAATCTCGTCGCGTCTGCCTTGAAAGAAATCACCGGAGCCACCAAAATCAATGTCGGTGCTTTGGGCAATATCGTCCGGCAGCTTCATGTCCATATTATCGCCCGCAATGAAGGAGACACCTGCTGGCCGGGTCCCATCTGGGGTCACGGAACGCCTGTGCCTTATGCCGTGGGCGAAAAGGAAACTTTGATGAAAAAAATCTCCGGCGCGCTCTGATGATTTCCATGAAAATTTTTGAAACCACTGCCCCCCATCCCGAAGCAAGCCTGCTGACGGCCTTTTCCAAAAACGCCCTCGACCGTTTCGCTGAAAAGCGAACGGAGGAGTGCGTTGCCGATGCACTGAAAATAGACGGCACCCATATTTTTGCCTTTTCCGGCAACCGGCTTGTCCTGAAGCATGACGAGCAGGTCATCGACCCCCTGTTTTCCGCCTATGAGCTGGCCGAACTGCAGCCGGATTTCGACAATGCCGTGCTGCTCGGATATCGCGAAACCGGCGAGCCGAGAATCGCGGTGCCGGTCGCCGTGGCCGAGGATCAGCTCGCGAGCCACTATAAACTAGCCGATGCCCGTACCCTTTATCGCGACCATCTTCTCGATGAGGAATTGTTGAGCGAGGTTGCCCAGGCCGTCAGCCTCACCCACTGGAACGCCGACAATCGCTTTTGCGGTAAGTGCGGCGGCGCCATGGAGCTGCGTATCGGCGGCTACAAGCGTATCTGCGCCGCTTGCAACCACACGATTTTTCCCCGCACCGATCCCGTCGTCATCATGATGACGCTCGATATAGAGCGTGATCTGTGCCTGCTTGGCCGTGGTGCGCATTTTGCACCGGGCATGTATTCGTGCCTTGCCGGTTTTGTGGAGCCGGGCGAAACCATCGAGCAGGCCGTTCGCCGCGAAACGCATGAGGAATCCGGCGTCGAAATCGGCCGCGTGCGTTATCACGCATCGCAGCCCTGGCCGATGCCGCATACGCTGATGATCGGCTGTTATGCCGAGGCACTGTCTTTCGATATTGCCCGCGATGAGATCGAACTGGAGGATTGCCGCTGGTTCACGCGGGCGGAAGTCGCAAAAATGCTGGAGACGGCAACGGGTGAGGGCTTTTCCGCGCCTCCCGGCGGCGCAATCGCGCACCGGCTGATGCGCGACTGGGTGGAATGGACGAAATAATCGCGTTCGGCAGGCTCAACCCTGGTTGAGCTTGCCGCGCATCGCATGGCCCTTGTAGACGCCGAGAATGCGGACTTTTTCGGAGAAGAAGCGCAGCTCGTCCAGCGCATGCCGCACCGGCTCGTCATCGGGATGGCCTTCAATATCGGCATAAAACTGCGTCGCCACGAATTTGCCGCCGAGCTGGTAGCTTTCGAGCTTCGTCATGTTGATGCCGTTGGTCGCGAAGCCGCCCATGGCCTTGTAGAGCGCGGCCGGAATATTACGGACGTTGAAGACAAAGGTAGTGACGACGATTTCGTCACTAGACTGACGCTTGGCCCAGTTTTCATCGCGGGAAAGCACAACGAAACGCGTGACGTTGTTTTCCGAATCTTCGACGTTTTCAGCAAGAATATCGAGGCCGTACAGATTGGCGGCAAGGCGCGGCGCGAGAGCCGCCATGCTGCGGTCGCCCTTTTCGGACACCAGTCTTGCGGATCCCGCCGTATCGCCGGCGATGACCGGCTTCCAGCCGTTCGAACGGATGATTTTCCGGCACTGGCCAAGCGCGTGAATGTGGCTGTGGACGGTGCGGATTTCATCCTTCTTCACGCCCGGCATCACCATCAACTGGAAGCGGATCGGCATGAAATATTCGCCGATGATGTGCAGGCGCGATTCCGGCAGCAGGTGATGGATATCCGCAACGCGGCCGGCCAGCGTGTTTTCAATCGGGATCATGCCGAGATCGGCTTCGCCATTTTCAATGGCGTTGAAGGCATCCTCGAATGTCGGGCACGGCAAAGGCTCCATATCCGGGAACATGTCACGGCAGGCCATATCGGAATTCGCGCCGAATTCGCCCTGGAAGGCAATGCGATTTGTGCTCAAGGTCATGGGACTGTCCGTTAGAGGGTTCTGCTTGCGAGGATTTTGCGGGCTTTTTCCAGATCGTGCGGCGTGTCGACGCCGAGCGGCACGGAACTGACGATTTCGGCGTCGATGCGCATCCCCGCTTCCAGCGCGCGCAGCTGTTCCAGCCGCTCGCGTTTTTCCAGCGGCGAGGGCGGCAGGCTCACGAATGTTTCCAGCGCGGCGCGGCGATAGGTATAAAGTCCGATGTGATGATAAAGCGGGCCATCGCCATAAGGGGCGGTGGTGCGGGTAAAATAAAGCGCGCGCAATCGCGACTCGGAAAGCGGGCTGCCCACCACTTTCACCACGTTTGGGTTGGTTTTTTCTTCGTCGTCGGTGATTTCGACCGTCAGTGTCGCAATATCGACGGCGGCATTTTCCAGCGGACGCAGCGAAGCGCGGATCGTCTCCGCTTCGATGGTCGGAAGATCGCCCTGGACATTGATGACATATTCCGCCTTGCCATAGGGATCGGCTTTCTGCAGCGCTTCGAAAATGCGGTCCGAGCCGGATTGGTGGTCGTCGCGCGTCATCATCACGTCGAAACCGGCATTTTTGACGGCCAAAAACACCTGTTCGTCATCGACGGCTACAACGATTCGCTCCGCGCCGGCCTCGCGTGCGCGCAGCGCCACCTGCACGATCATCGGCTTGCCGCCGATGTCGGCGAGCGGTTTGCCCGGCAGGCGCGTGGATGCCATCCGCGCCGGTATGAGGACGACAGCTTTCTCGAAATCCCGATTCTTCATCCGACACCCTTCAAATCCCGCCCGAAAAGTGTCAAAACGTCACGGTGTGGGGAGCATTATTCAAGTTGCGCAGGCTGTGCAAAAGCCATAGCTTTCGAGCAATTTCAAGATGCCCGTTATATCAAGCGGATGCGAGGGAGCGCATATAGATGAATTCTTATGTAAATATGGGCGTTGGGGCGTTGCTTGGCACGGTTTTCGTCCTGATGTCGGTGTCGATTGCGTCTGAGGGCATTTTCCATGCGCCTGCGCCCGAAAAGGAAGGTTACGCCATTGCTGCGGCAGAGGGTGGCGGCGAAGCAGGTGGCGGAGAAGCCGCTGCCGCGGCGACGCCGATCGCGCAATTGCTTGCGAGCGCCGATGCCGCCAAGGGCGAGACGGTCTTCAAGAAGTGTACGAGCTGTCATACCGGAGAGAGTGGTGGTGCAAACAAGGTCGGCCCTAATCTCTTCGATATCGTCAACCGGCCGATCGCCAGCCATGAAGGTTTCAGCTACTCCGCGGGCATGAAGGATTTCTCCAAGGGCGGTTCCGTGCATTGGGATTACGATCATCTCAGCTTCTTCCTCGAAGCTCCCAAGAAACACGTTCCCGGCACGGCCATGGGTTTTGCGGGCGTGAAGAAGGAGACGGAACGCGCCGATCTCATCGCTTATCTGCGGACGCTTTCGGCAAACCCAGCACCGCTTCCGGATCCCGCTGCGGCTCCCGCGCCGACAAACTGATTGTCATGATGATCTCATGATAAAAGCCCGGCATCGCTGCCGGGCTTTTTATTTTTGCAGCGGCGGATTGCGGCTGCGGCAATGGCGCCTGAAAAATCAGAACCCCTTGCCGCCGCGCAACTCGGAAATCACCGTTCCGACCATGATCTTGATATCCAGCCAGAGCGAAAAATTGTCGACGTAATAAAGATCGGAGACGATTCGGGCGCGCGCCTTGTCGCTGCGATCCGTCGGGCCGCGCAACCCCCGCATCTGGGCAAGGCCGGTAATGCCCGGCCGCACCCGGTGCCGCATATGGTAGTGCGGCACCAGCTCCTCATAAAGACGGCCGGCCGCCAGCATGCCGATGGCATGGCAGCGGGGCCCGACCAGCGACATATCGCCTTTCAGCACATTCAGAAGCTGCGGTAGTTCGTCGATATTCGTGCGGCGAAGAACCGCGCCGATCCGGGTTATTCTGGGGTCGTTCTTCACCGTTTGCGCCACACCGGTGGCGTCGCAAAGATCGGTCCTCATGGAGCGGAATTTATAGACACGGATTTTCCGCCCGTTCATGCCCCAGCGGACCTGTGAAAACAGGACCGGTCCCCTGCTGTCGAGTTTGACCATCACTGCCACGGTGAGCAGCACCGGCGCGAGTGCGACAAGGGCGATGGACGCCCCTGCGATATCCATCGTTCTTTTGAGCGCGAACTGGCCGCGCAGGAATACGGAGACGGTTTTTCCCGAAGAGGAAGGTTGCGTTTCCGGCGATTCGAAAGTGGTGGCTGCGGAATAGGAGGCACCGTAAAAAACGGCATGCGATGAGCCTTTAGTACCCAGCATAATATAAAGCCCTGAAAAGTTATTTTGATAGAAGAAAATTAATTTATATGAACGATTAATAATTCATTTACCGTAAAAAGTCATCCGAAATGTAACCGCCCCGGCGCAAATGGCAATCTACGGTTAATGAGACTGCACGCGGATGTTGCAGGGTCGGCATCCTCTCCGCTCGTGGCTGCGGAGACGGCCGGTCCCATGGAACCAAAACCTGCAAAATCGGGAATTTTCGTGCAGCGCTGGCGAAATCGCCATCGGCCCTGAGACAAGCGCCTTTCGGCCATCCTAAGCCGTCAGTTTCCCATCAGAATATCGAGCAGGGTCGTCTGCTTCGGTCCGGATGGCGCCTGACCGCCGATATCGGCGGGTGGCACAGGCCCGTTGCCGGCTGAATAGCCGGGTTCGATATCGCGGGAAGGGATATTTGCCGGCGGCATCGGCACACCGGGCTGATTCGGATTCGGCGCAACGGGGGCTTCGGGATAGGCACGATTATCCGTCGTTCCGCCGCCGAGCGCATTGGAAATGATATCGCCGATGGAGGATGGCGCGCTTTCCGGCGCCGGCTGCTGCATTTCCCCAAGCGGCGGCACGCCGCCTGCGCCAAGCCCGAAGAGCGGTGAAGGCGAAAGGCCGGAATGGGCGGCGGTCATGAAATCTTTCCAGGCCTTTGCGGGAAGTCCGCCGCCGGTGACCTTCTTCATCGATGTGCCGTCGTCATTGCCGAACCACACGCCGGTGGTCAGGTTGCTTGTGTAGCCGACAAAAAGGGCGTCGCGGAACGATTGCGTCGTGCCGGATTTTCCTGCCGCCTGCCAGCCCTGCAGCCGTGCCGCCTTGCCGGTGCCTTCGGTGATAACGCGCGACAGCATGCTGTTCATGGTCGCGGCGATCTCTTCGCTCAGGACGCGCGGCGGGTTGTCGTATTTGTTTTCGTAAAGCACCTTGCCATCCGCATCGGTGATGCGTTTGACGATATGCGGCGTCGCCTTGTAGCCGCCATTCATGAAGGGGGCGTAGGAGGCCGTCAGCTCCATCAGCGACACTTCCGAGGTGCCGAGCGCGATGGAGGCATTGTTCTGCAGCTCGGATTCGATGCCCATGCGATGCGCCACCTGGGTCACACGATCCGGACCCACTTCCATCACCAGCTGCGCGGCAATGGTGTTCAGCGAATTGGCGAGCGCGGTGGCGAGCGTCACTTCGCCTCGATATTTCTTCTCGTAATTTTCCGGGGTCCAGTTGCCGATACGAACGGGCGCGTCGTTACGAACGGTATAGGGAGTGAGCCCGGATTCGAGCGCGGCGACGTAAACGAAGGGCTTGAATGCGGAGCCGGGTTGCCGTTTTGCCTTGGCGGCGCGATTGAACTGGCTTTCGGCATAATCCGCCCCGCCCACCACGGCCCGGATCGCGCCCGTGCCATCGATGGAAACCAGCGCCGCCTGCGAAGCGCCCTGCTTCTTGCCGTCACCCTGCAGCACGTGGGTCAGCGCCTTTTCGGCGTCACGCTCGAGATTGGGATCGATGGTCGTGTCGACGACGATGTCCTGCTTGACCTCGCCGACGAGGTTGCGCACTTCCTCCAGCACCATATCGGCGGCGTAATGTTCGGCGCCAGACCAGAACCGTTTCGCCTTGGTCGGCGGCTGCGACATGGCGGTCTTGATTTCATCGTCGGTGATGAAGCCGACATCGCGCATGGATTGCAGCACGACCTGCGCCCGCTCTTCCGCCGCCTGCGGGTCGCGCGCCGGCGAAAGGCGCGAGGGCGCTTTAAGAAGCCCGGCCAGCATGGCCGCCTCGCCCAGATTGACGTCGCGCGCGGATTTGTTGAAGTAGCGCCGCGAGGCCGCCTCGACGCCATAGGCGTTGGAGCCGAAATAGACGCGATTGAGATACATCGCGAGAATCTGGTCCTTGGTGAACTTATGCTCCAGCCAGAAGGACAGCAGCACTTCCTGAACCTTGCGTTCCAGCGTGCGATCCGGCGAGAGGAACAGGTTTTTCGCGAGCTGCTGCGTCAGCGTCGAGCCGCCCTGCACGGTTCGTCCCGTCAGCACATTCGTGACGATGGCGCGTCCGAGACCGAGCGGATCGACCCCGAAATGCGAATAAAACCGCCGGTCCTCAATCGCCATGACGGCCTGCGGAATATAGGGCGACATATCTTCCAGCGCGAGCGCCTCGCCGCCGGTGGTGCCGCGATTGGCCAGCACGCTGCCATTCACCGAAACGATCTTCACATTCGGCGGGCGTTCGGGAATGGACCAGCTGCTGGCGCTGGGCATGCGCGCGCCGTAATAGAGAACGAGACCGGCAACACCGATGCCGCCCCAGATGCCAAGTACGATGCACCAATAGACGAGGGAGCGAATGAAGCCCGTCGCGCCGCGGCCGGAACTGCGGGTGCGCTTTTCTTTTTTCCTGGATTTGGTGCGGTCGGATGTCGGCTTCGGTTTTCTGGCTTGCTGCTTTGTGGTTCCGCTGATGCGCTCGCTGGCGTCGAGGCGCAGGTCATCACCGGATTCGTGGAAATCCCCGAAGGAGGGTTCTACCCGTTCGCGTGATTTACCCTTGCCTGCCATCCAGCCGAAGTCGCTCCTATTCGCGAAACCGCGCGCATCCCGTTCGGGTTTTCAGGCTTCTATGCCTGCGCGATCCTTAATCCAGGATGAAGAGTTTAAATGCGGCGATTTAAGGCGGGGTTAAGTCCTGGCCGGATCAAATCGGCGTCATTGGCAGACGTCGACCCATTCCGCATCCGTCAATTCGGCCATCACCTCCGGCGAAATCTTCACCGCCGCATTGGTGGCGCCGGCCGCGGGAACCACCTCATGATAGTTTTTCAGCGATATGTCGCAAAACACCGGAAGCGGGGAGGGCAGGCCGAAAGGGCACACGCCGCCGATGGGATGGCTAGTCACCGCAACCACCTCTTCCGGTCCGAGCATGCGCGGCTTTGCGCCGAAATGATCGCGGAATTTGCGGTTGTCGAGCCGCTTCGTGCCGGCGGCGACGACGAGAAGAATGGTTTCACCCGCCTTCAGGCAAATGGTTTTCGCAATCTGGTCGGGGTCGACGCCATGCGCTTCGGCGGCCAGCGCAACCGTCGCCGAACTGGTTTCCGTTTCGATCACGGCAACCTCGGGCGACTTTTCGGTGAAAAAGGCTCTGACGGATTCGATAGACATGCGTATTTATTAGGCGTTACGCGGAGAAGCTTCAAGTCACCTCGAAACAGCTATGCATTTTGCGCAATGCTGCGCTGCGATGAAACGTCTGTTTTTTAAGCGGCGATCCTGTATCTTCAAATCATCGAAGCGACGCACTCCTCCTCCCAGCGTCGCCCGATTGGACTGACAATACTCCTCCTCCCAATTGTCAGTCAGTTTCAAGAACCCGGCGCACCTCCTCCCGCGCCGGGTTTTTGCTTTTTGGCGTTCCTGTTGTCTGGCTCCCCGCTGAACCCTGACCAGATGGTCGTGTTCAAAGAAACTTGACTTTCAGCCCCTTCCAACCTAGGTACTTCGCCATCGATATTTGTTTGACGACCAGAGCTTCGGCGTCTTTTTAGACGCTCACGACGATCTTTTCCTTCAAATTCGACCCAAGTCCGCACTGCTCGCAGTGCAAATACAATTGCCAACGGAAGGAAATCGTTATGGCGACTGGTACAGTAAAGTGGTTCAACGCAACCAAGGGCTACGGCTTCATTCAGCCTGACGACGGTTCGCAGGACGTATTCGTTCACATCTCCGCTGTTGAGCGCGCTGGTCTGACCGCCCTCAACGACGGCCAGAAGCTCTCCTACGAGCTGATGCAGGATCGCCGCTCGGGCAAGATGTCCGCAGGCAACCTCGTTGCTGCCTGATAAGCGCTTTGGCCCGAAAGGGTCATTCGTATGAATGGAAAGGCCGGATTTTTCCGGCCTTTTTCTTTTGCTGGAAGGGGCTGGACCGGTTGCCCTTGAAAAAGCCGGGTCACATACCAATATAGGGTTCAACAGTGCTCCGGACCGGAACTGCCGGGAATGGCGCTTTTAAAAGTGCCGCTGCTGTTGTGTTAACCAAAGATTAACCAAAGCAGCCGATCCTGAGCCGGAAAGCAGCGTCGATATCTTTGACGCGCTCTGGAGCATCAGGCCGTTTAAACGCTTTGACCACGGATGTACTGGCATTGACGGAAAACGGATGGAAAGGTCGGGCTTGCCCGGCCTTTTTGTTTTATGTGCCGAGGAGGTGCCGAATGTTCGGCGCCTCCTCCTTTTTCTGGATTATTTCGCCGCGAGCGCGTCGAGAATGCGGACCCAGGAGCGGATGCCCTTGTGGAAGGACTGCAGGTCGTATTTTTCATTCGGCGAATGAATACGGTCATCGGTAAGTCCGAAGCCGACGAGCAGCGAATCCATTCCCAGCATCTTCTGGAAATCGCCGACGATAGGGATCGAGCCACCCATGCCGATGACGACGGCTGGTTTCGGCCACTCTTCCGAAAGCGCATTTTTGGCTTTGGTCAGCACGGGCGAGTCGTAAGACAGCTGGATGGCGGGTGAGCCGCCATGTTCGTGGAACTCTACGGAGCAGTCAGCGGGAATCTTCGAGCGCACATAGGCTCGGAAACTTTCGCGAATGGCCGCAGGGTCCTGCTCGCCGACAAGGCGGAAAGACACCTTGGCAGAGGCCTTGGCAGCGATCACGGTCTTGAAACCATCGCCGGTATAGCCGCCGATAATGCCATTGACTTCCGCGGTCGGCCGCGCCCAGGTCTGCTCCAGCACGGAGCGACCCTTTTCACCCGAGGGAACCGAAAGGCCGACTTCGCCGAGGAAGGCTTCGGCCGTGCGGCCCAGCGTTTCCCAGGAGGCCTTGATGTTGGCCGGGGTTTCTTCCACGCCGTCATAAAAGTCTGCAAGCGTCACCCGGCCGGTCTCGTCGTGTAGGCCGGCGAGAATATCGGTGAGGATGTGGATGGGGTTTGCCGCCGCCCCACCGAACAGACCGGAATGCAGATCGCGGTCGGCTGCCGTGATGACGACTTCCTCGCCGACCAGGCCGCGAAGGGCTGCGGCAATGGCGGGCGTATCCCGGTCCCACATGCCGGTATCGCAGACCAGCGCATAATCGGCCTTCAGTTCTTCCGCATTGGCTTCGAGGAAAGGCTTCAGCGACGGCGAGCCGGATTCTTCTTCGCCTTCAAAAAGAATGGTGACGCGCACCGGCAGGCCGCCATTGACAGCCTTGTACGCCCGGCAGGCCTCCACGAAGGTCATCAGCTGGCCCTTGTCGTCCGCCGTTCCGCGTCCGGTAATCACCTGTCGGCCGGCGCCGATATCCTTGACGGCGGGTTCGAACGGATCGTTTTCCCAGAGCTCGAGCGGATCGACCGGCTGTACGTCATAATGGCCGTAGAAAAGCACATGCGGCGCGTCCTTGGTGGCCGCATCGTGACACGCCACGACCATGGGGTGGCCGGCGGTATCGCGCACGGAGGCCGTAAAGCCGAGCGCCGAAAGCGTTCTGACCAGCCATTCCGCCGCCTTGCGGCATTCCGCCTTGTAAGCGGGGTCCGTCGAAATCGACGGAATACGTACGAGTTCGAACAGTCGCTCAAGGCTGGAGGTGAGATTGTCGTCGGCGGTGGAAAGAATGGGGGAAACGTCTGTCATCGCTGATCCTGTCATGTCTGTCGTGACCCGGCGATAAGACGAAACATCCGGGCATCGCGCATCGCGGGAAACAAGGGGGCCGGCGCGTCGTGAATCGGCAAACGTGCGGCCGCCGGAACGATAGAGCAGTTCAGGGAAAGTGCGAAGCGGTTTCGGGCTGTAATTGCTATTTCGTTTTTTTGGCGCTTTCGATCGCCCGGCGCATATATTCCAGCAGAAGCTGCCTCTCGAAACGCCGGAACTCCTTGAGCAGCGCGTCTTCGGTGGCTTCGGAGGCGGCAATGGCGTTGGCTTCCAGATCCCTGCCGCGCTGGGTCAGCTCGATGATCTGGGCACGGCGGTCGCTTGGATGGGATTTGCGGACAATCAGCCCGTCGCGTTCCATGCGCGAGAGCGTATTGGCGAGCGTCGCCTGTTCGACATCGATTCTATCGAGCAATTGTCTCTGGGTCAGGCCGTCCTCGTGCCAGAGTTCGATGAGGATGGGGAATTGTCCGGGCGAGAAACCCAGGGCGGCGGCTCTTTTCTGCAGCGCCATGGTGAATTCCCGCGCCATTTTCGAAGCGAGATAGATTGCCGATTCGTCCCGGGAAAAACCCATTTTTCCGCCCATAAAGCATCACGGCCGGCTCAGCCCGGCAATTCGATAGCGCGATATATATCGCATGATATGTTTAAGCCAGCCCGAAACGGCGCATAAAATAAAACCGCCATGGCCGGGAGGGGTCGGCCATGGCGGTCATATTGGAGGACAAAGGCCCGGAGAGGGGGAAAGGCCTTTGTCCGGTCTGACGCGGCGGGGGACGAGCCAGCTATCAGACTACGGCGTGATCAGGCGCCGTCCCTTATGAAATGTGTCTGCAAATGCGGCTTTTCAAGGGAAGGGCGGATTACAAATCGGTAACGTTCAGGTGAATTTTGCAGGCCTGTGCTACCGCTTCATTCCCCGCTCTTTACGGTGCGTTGTGCGAAGTTTCGGTAGACGTCAAAACGGCCCCGCGCTATCCATGCTACCCATGAAAAAAGGCGATCATCTCTTCCTCGTTGACGGTTCCGGTTTCATTTTCCGGGCCTTCCATGCAATCCCGCCGCTGAACCGCAAGTCGGACGGGCTGCCGGTCAACGCCGTCTCCGGTTTCTGCAACATGTTGTGGAAGCTGCTGAAGGATGCGCGCAATACCGATGTCGGGGTGACGCCGACCCATTTTGCGGTGATTTTCGACTATTCGTCGAAGACTTTCCGCAACGAACTTTATGATCTCTACAAGGCCAACCGCACCGCGCCGCCGGAAGATCTGGTGCCGCAATTCGGCCTGATCCGTGAGGCGACGCGCGCCTTCAACCTTCCTTGCATCGAGACGGAAGGCTTCGAGGCGGACGATATCATCGCCACCTATGCCCGGCAGGCCGAGGCGATCGGCGCCGATGTTACGATCATCTCCTCCGACAAGGATCTGATGCAGCTCGTTACGGCCAATGTACACATGTACGACGCCATGAAGGACAAGCAGATCGGCATTCCGGACGTTGTCGAAAAGTGGGGCGTAGGCCCCGAAAAGATGATCGACCTGCAGGCGATGACCGGCGATTCCACCGATAATGTTCCGGGCATTCCCGGCATCGGGCCGAAGACGGCGGCGCAATTGCTGGAGGAATATGGCGATCTCGATACGCTGCTGGCGCGAGCGGGCGAAATAAAGCAGCAGAAGCGCCGGGAAAATATCATCGCCAATGCGGAGCTTGCCCGCCTTTCCAGACAGCTCGTGGCGCTCAGAACCGATGTGCCGCTGGATCAGTCTCTCGAAGCGCTGGTGCTCGAATCGCAGAACGGCCCAAAACTGATCGCCTTCCTGAAGGCAATGGAATTCACGACGTTGACACGCCGGGTTGCCGAGGCGACCGAAACCGACGCTTCCGCCATCGACCCTGCCAATGTGCCGGTACAATGGGGTGCCGATGCCCATGGTCCCGATCTCGATGCGCCGGCCGCCGCCGTTAAGGTTGGCGAAGTGGCCACTAACGCCGCTGGCGCTTCGGCTTCGCCTGCCGCTCCGGCAAGGAAAGTAACGGGGGAGGGCAGCGCGCCCGCCGATCTCGCCACAGCGCGACAGACGCTTTTTTCCGCCGCCAAGATCGATACGACCGCCTATCTGACGATCAGGGACCTTGCGACGCTCGACCGCTGGATCGCGGCGGCCCGGGAGACGGGCGTCGTCGCCTTCGATACGGAGACGACCTCGCTCGACCCGATGCAGGCGGAGCTTGTCGGTTTTTCTCTGGCCATTGCCGATAACGGCAAGGACGCCACGGGCACCGATATCCGCGCCGCTTACGTTCCTTTGACGCACAAGACCGGTTCGGGCGGCGATCTCTTCAGCGACGGCATCAGAATGGCGGAGGGGCAGGTGCCTTTTGCCGAAGCGCTGGAGCGCCTGAAGGACCTGCTCGAGGACGAAGCCGTTCTGAAGGTCGCGCAGAACCTGAAATATGACTATCTGCTGATGAAACGCCACGGCGTCGTCATGCAGAGCTTCGACGACACGATGCTGATTTCTTATGTCCTCGAGGCCGGCAAGGCCACGCATGGCATGGATTCGCTGTCCGAACGCTGGCTCGGCCACACGCCGATCGCCTATAAGGACGTGGCGGGATCGGGCAAGTCGAGCGTCACCTTCGATTTTGTCGATATCGACAAGGCAACCGCTTATGCTGCGGAAGATGCCGATGTGACCCTGCGGCTCTGGATGGCGCTGAAGCCGAGGCTTGTCTCGGAACGACTGACCAAGGTTTATGAGCGGCTGGAGCGCCCCCTTGTGCCGGTTCTGGCGCACATGGAAGAGCGCGGCATCACCGTCGACCGGCAGATTCTCTCGCGTCTTTCCGGCGAACTCGCCCAGAAGGCCGCGTCCTTCGAAGAGGAAATTTACGAGCTGGCAGGCGAGCGTTTCAACATCGGATCGCCAAAGCAGCTCGGCGATATTCTGTTTGGCAAGATGGGGCTGCCGGGCGGTTCCAAGACCAAGACCGGCCAATGGTCGACATCGGCGCAGGTTCTCGAAGATCTTGCGGCGGAAGGTATCGAACTGCCGCGCAAGATCGTCGACTGGCGGCAGCTGACGAAGCTGAAATCGACCTATACGGATGCGCTGCCCGGATATATCCATCCCGAGACGAAACGGGTGCATACGTCCTATGCGCTCGCCTCCACCACCACCGGACGCCTGTCTTCCTCGGAGCCGAACCTTCAGAATATCCCGGTTCGCACGGCGGAAGGGCGCAAGATCCGCACGGCCTTCATCACCACGCCAGGACATAAGCTTCTGTCGGCCGATTACAGCCAGATCGAGCTGCGCGTGCTGGCCCATGTCGCCGATATTCCGCAGCTGCGCAACGCCTTCGAAAACGGCATCGACATTCATGCGATGACCGCGTCGGAAATGTTCGGCGTGCCTGTCGAGGGCATGCCATCGGAAGTCCGCCGCCGCGCCAAGGCCATCAACTTCGGCATCATCTACGGCATTTCCGCCTTTGGCCTCGCCAATCAGCTCGGCATCGCCCGCTCTGAAGCCGGCGACTATATCAAGAAATATTTCGAGCGTTTTCCCGGCATTCGCGATTACATGGAAGCGACCAAAGCCTTCGCCCGTGAAAACGGCTATGTCGAAACGATTTTCGGCCGCCGCGCGCATTATCCGGAAATTCGCTCTTCCAACCCTTCGGTAAAAGCCTTCAACGAGCGCGCGGCGATCAACGCGCCGATCCAGGGCTCCGCCGCCGATATCATCCGCCGCGCCATGGTCCGTATCGAGCCTGCGCTGGAGGCAGAAAAACTTTCCGCCCGCATGCTTTTGCAGGTGCACGACGAACTCATCTTCGAAGTCGAGGAAGCGGAAATCGAAAAGACCCTGCCGGTCGTCGTCTCCGTGATGGAAAACGCGGCCATGCCGGCGATTTCCATGAAGGTGCCGCTCAAGGTGGATGCACGTGCGGCTGACAATTGGGATGAGGCGCACTGATCGCTCAATGACCGGCGGATGTCATTGCTTTGTCGCGTGTGGGGACTAGGGGAAACGTCTCACAAGGAGTTTCCCATGCACGCCCCGCGCGTCTCGAAAGATCTCGACTATATTTCCGCCGCCAACCACGATCAGCCGCCGCGCCATCTCGGCAGCCGCTTCAACGCGGCTGGCGAGTTTCTACCCGACTCGGGCAACACGGTCGTCTGCCATCTTGTCGAGGGATCGCAGACTGAAAAGGCGATCATTGCGACCCGCCAGTGTTTTCTAGATATGGCCGAGGCGCCGCAGCTCGCCTTCACCCCCATTTCCAGCCTGCACATGACGGTATTCCAGGGTGTCAACGATTTGCGACGCACACTTCCCTATTGGCCGAGCGAAATGCCGCTCGATGCGTCGGTGGATGCGATGACGGACTACTATCGCGACCGTCTTTCCGCCTTTCCAGCTTTGCCGGCCTTCAACATGCAGGTTACGGGCCTGCGCCCCGTGGGACTGGTGATGAAGGGCGCAACCGCCGAGGACGATCGGATCGTGGCTCTCTGGCGGGATACATTCGCCGATTTCTTCGGCTACCGACATCCTGATCATGACACTTACGAATTTCACATCACCCTGTCCTACATCATCCGCTGGTTCGAGCCGGAGTGCCTGCCGCGCTGGCAGGCGATGCTCGACGAGGAACTGGAAAAGCTGCGCGCCGCCGTACCGGTCATAGAGATGCGGCCGCCAGCTTTCTGTGAATTTAAGGACATGAACCACTTCAAGGAGCGTATCGTTTTCGATAAGACGTGAGGCGTGATTTGTGATGCCTGAGGGTGGCTTGCCACGCTCATTCCGTTGAATCGGAAAAAATGTGCGTCAGGGCTGGTCAAAGCCCGTTTGGGCATGTATAAGCGCGCCAAATTTCCGATATCGAGACATCCGACATTCGGCCTTTGGTTCTGGCCGGTTCCGTTGTTTCGCCGCTTAAGTGGAGTAACAAAAATGGCTGTACCAAAAAGAAAAACAAGCCCGTCCAAGCGCGGTATGCGCCGCTCGGCTGACGGTCTCAAGTCTGCGACCTACGTTGAAGACAAGAACTCCGGCGAACTGCGCCGTCCGCACCATATCGATCTGAAGACCGGTATGTATCGCGGCCGTCAGGTTCTGACGCCGAAGGAAAGCGCATAAGCTTTTCTGAAATCATCTTTGCAAAAAACCGGTCCTCGTGGCCGGTTTTTTGTTTTGAGGATCGTCCACCTGCCTTTTCCGCTCACTTGGAAAATTCGGTCACTCCTCCTACACTCTTTCAGGGAGAGCAGGTTTCGATGCCTGCAACAGGAGGGGAGCTTCGGTGAAATATCGCTGGATTGTGTTGATGCTTCTCAGCCTCGGCCTCGGTTACGGCGCCGTGACGAGAGGTGGCGGCATCATAGCGGAAAGCTATTTCGGCGAAATGTCCGAGCAGGGCCGCACGACGCTGCGGCTGGCCGTCTCTGCGCTCGGGGGGCTTTTGAACCGTTACGAGCCGCTGCCGGCCCTGATTGCCGATCACGACGACATTGAGGAGCTGGTCGCACATCCCAAGGATGCCGAACTGCGCCAGCGCGCCAATATCTACCTCAAATCCATCAACACCCTGCTGGAATCCTCCGATATCTACATCATCACGCTGGACGGGGAGACCATCGCCGCCAGCAACTATGATGGTCCCACAAGTTTCGTCGGTGAGAATTTCAGCTACCGTCCCTATTTCCAGGATGCCGCCAAAGGCTTCCAGTCACGCTTCTTCGCGCTTGGCACCACCTCCCACAAGCGTGGCTATTATTTTTCAGCGCCCATTCTCTTCAACGAGGAGATCAAGGGTGTCATCGTCTTCAAGGTCGATATTGAAGGCATAGAAGCGTCATTCGGCGATGGCGAGAACCGAATTCTGGTATCGGACCCCGAAGGCATCATCTTCATGACCGGAACGCCACAATGGCTTTATTCCGGCCTCATGCCGCTGACGCCCGAAAGGCTGGCGCGAACGGAGACTTCCCGCCGCTACGCCAATGCCACCCTTAAGGAATTGCCCCTGAAAAACGGCAATTTCGGTTCGCATCAGCTGATGACGATCAGCCAGGATGACGGTGAAAGGGAATATATGGTCCTGTCGCAGCCGATGCCGGACGCGGGCTGGACAGTCAGCGTGCTGATGGACACGGGTTCGCTCCGAACGCAGGTAAAGACGGCGATGATAGCCATCATCCTCTGCCTGTGTCTTGCTGCCGCTCTCATCGCCGCCATGCTGCAAAGGCGGCGGCGTCTGCGGGAACGCCTGACCCATCAGGCTGAGGCCCAGGCGGAACTGGAACGCCGGGTGGAGGAGCGCACCGCTGATCTGGCGCGGGTCAATCAGGAGATCGAACACGAAGTCGCCGAGCGCCGCCAGACGGAAAAACAATTGCGCAAGATGCAGAACGATCTGGTGCAGGCGGGCAAGCTCGCAGCGCTCGGGCAGATGTCGGCGGCGTTGTCGCATGAGTTCAATCAGCCGCTTGCAGCCGCCAAGAACTACGCCGAAAACGCCTCGCTGCTCGTGGAGCGGGGACGGCTGGAGGAGGTGACGGAAAACCTCAGGCGCATTTCGGGCCTTATCGATCGCATGGCCTCCATCAGCAAGCATCTCAGGAATTTCGCCCGCAAGCCCAATGAAAAAATGGCCGCGGTAAGTCTGGAAACCGTCCTTCGCGATACGCTCGAAATCGTCGGTGCGCGGCTGAAGGCCGCCGATGCGGTGCTGGATGTGGATCTCGGCCGGGTGCCGCTTGCCGTGAAGGCCGGCCCGGTGCGGCTGCAGCAGGTGCTCGTCAACATCATCTCCAATGCTGCCGATGCGGTGGAGGGGCGCGAGGATCGCCGCATTGCGCTGCGGGCCGTGCAGCATGGCCAGTCGGTGTCGATTTTCATTCGTGATCGCGGTCCGGGTGTGCCGGCGGCGATTTCAGAACGCATTTTCGATCCCTTCTTCACCACCAAGGGCGTGGGGCGCGGCCTCGGTCTTGGCCTGTCCATCTCCTATAATATCATCAAGGATTTTGGCGGCCAGCTCCGCGTCAGGAACCATGAAGAGGGCGGGGCTGAGTTCGAGATCGAATTGCCAGCCGCCGCCTGGCGCGTGGAGGCGGCTGCGGAATGACCATGTCGCGGGTTCTGTTGATCGATGACGAGGAAGAACTGCGCTTTTCCACCGCGCAGGCACTGGAGCTTTCCGGTTTTGCGGTCACCATGCTGGCAAGCGCAGAACATGCGCTCGAACTCATCGGTTACAGCTTCGACGGTGTCGTGGTCAGCGATATCAGGATGCCCGGCATGGATGGCATGACGCTGCTGCAGAAGGTGCGGGAGCTCGATCCTGAAATACCTGTCATCCTGATGACGGGCCACGGCGATGTGCAGCTTGCGGTCAACGCCATGCGCAACGGCGCCTATGATTTCATCGAGAAGCCGTTTACGCCGCAATATCTCGCCGGCATCATCAAAAGAGCGAATGACCGGCGGGCTCTGGTGCTGGAAAACCGCCGCCTCAAGGCGGTAGCGGGCAAGCATGACGATCTCGAAACGCGTCTGCCCGGCAGAACCCAGATCATGGTCGATCTGCGGTATCGTATCCGCGCCATCGGTGCGACGGACGCCGATACGCTGATCGTCGGTGACACAGGCGCGGGCAAGGAGGTGGTGGCGCGGGCGCTGCACGATATCAGCGCCAGAGCCAACCGGCCCTTCGTTGCGATCAATTGCGCCGCCCTTCCGCAGACACTGATTGAAAGTGAACTATTCGGCCATGAGGCCGGTGCGTTTCCCGGAGCGCTGCGCCCGCGCTACGGCAAGTTCGAACATGCTCGCGGCGGCACCATTTTGCTGGATGAGATCGGCTCCATGCCCTTCGAATTGCAGGGCCGATTCCTGCGTGTCTTGCAGGAACGGGTGATTACCCGTCTCGGCTCGAATGAAACGGTCGAACTCGATGTCCGTTTCATCGCCACCAGCAAGGTCGATCTGGAACAGGAGGTCGCAGCTGGCCGGTTCCGTGCCGATCTTCTTTATCGGCTCAACGTGGCGACGCTTCTCGTGCCATCGCTCTCGCAGCGCAGCGCAGATATACCGCTACTTTTCCTGCATCTCGTGCGGGAAGCCGCTGCCCGTTACGGGCGGGAAGACATGGAGGTGCCGCAAAGTCTGCTTTCGGCCGTCTCCCTGCGCGAGTGGCCGGGCAATGTGCGTGAATTGCGCAATGCCGCGGACCGCTTCGTTCTCGGTCTGGAGAGTGATGTTCCCGAAGCCTCGCTGCCGTTTCAGGATGACGGAAAAGCGGCCCTTTCCGCACGGGTCGCGGCTTATGAAAAAAGCCTGATCGCACATGCAATCGCCGCACACGGCGGAAATCTGAAATCCGTCTATGAGAATCTCGGCATTTCGCGCAAAACGCTCTACGAAAAAATGCAGAAATACGGGCTGCACCGGCACATGACCGAGGTCTGATGGGTGGATTTCCACCCATGGATGAGCCCCTATGGGTAGAAATCCACCCATTGCTGTTCAGGATAGCAATAAAAGCGCACCTCACAACAAGACCGCCATTGCTGAACGGCGATCCCGGATCGCAAATATCTCACCCCGGTCGCCATGGAGGAGCATGCGCGGCTGAAGTGGCGAACATTTTCATCCGGGAGGAATCGATGAAAATACTGAAGACAGTCACCGGCCTTGCTGCCGCCGCTGCCGTTTCCCTTTTTGCGTTGTCCGCATCCGCTCAGAACTATCCCGAGCGCAACATCACCATGGTCGTGCCCTTTGCCGCTGGCGGCCCGACGGATACGGTTGCGCGCCTTGTCGCTGAATCCATGTCGAAGGACCTTGGCCAGCAGATCATCGTCGAAAATGTCGGCGGCGCAGGCGGCACGCTGGGTGCTGGTCGTGTGGCATCGTCCGATCCGGACGGCTACACCGTTCTTCTCCACCATATCGGCATGGCCACCAGCGCCACGCTTTACCGCAAGCTTGCCTATGACACGCTGAACGCCTTCGAATATGTCGGCCTGGTCACCGAAGTGCCGATGACCATCCTGTCGCGCAAGAACCTCGAGACGACGGATCTGAAAGGTCTGATCGAATACGCCAAGGCGAACAAGGACAAGGTCACCGTCGCCAATGCCGGCATCGGCGCTGCCTCGCATCTTTGCGGCATGCTGTTCATGAGCGCCATCGAAACCCCGCTCGTCACCGTTCCCTATAAGGGCACCGGTCCGGCCATGACCGATCTGCTCGGCGGCCAGGTTGACATCATGTGCGACCAGACCACCAACACCACCAAACAGATCCAGGGCGGCACCGTGAAAGCCTATGCCGTGACCACGGCCAAGCGGCTGGACGTGCTGCCGGATGTGCCGACGGTTGTCGAAGCGGGCCTGCCGAAGCTCGAAGTGGGTATCTGGCACGGCATCTATACGCCGAAGGGCACGCCTGCGGAAATCAACGAAAAGCTCTCCAAGTCGCTGCAGGTCGCGCTGAAGGACAAGAATGTCGCGGCTCGTTTTGCCGAACTCGGCACCACGCCCTCGTCGGAAAGCGATGCCACGCCTGCGGCGCTGAAGGCCAAGCTTGAAAGCGAAATCGCGCGCTGGAAGCCGGTGATCGAGGCTGCCGGCCAATATGCCGACTGATGGTCAAAACAATTGCCGGCGGCACTCTGTCGCCGGCTTTTTGCCATGGATTTACTGCATCGGCGCAAAACTCGATCCCGATTTTTGCAGGCACGATGCGCGGTCTTAGGAGGCTAGAGCGTCCTTGGTGCGTTCGGAAGAATGCACGGCGCTCTGAATGCGGAGCGGCATGTTGCCGGCCGCAGTGGAGGGGCATCTTTCATGAAGTCGTTTTTCATTGATCCTGCCGAAGCAGTCTGCGGGGCAATTTTTATCGGGCTTGGCGCGTTTTTTGCGCTGCAGTCCTTTGGGCTGGAGATCGGGACCGCCTTTCGGATGGGGCCGGGCTATTTCCCGCTCGTTTTGGCGATCATTCTGGTTCTGCTCGGTGGGGTGATATTCCTGCGGTCCACGCGCGTACAGGGTGAGGCTGTCGGGGCCATTGCCTGGCGGGGGATATTTTTCATTCTGCCCGCGCCGATCTTCTTCGGCCTAACTGTTCGGGGCCTCGGTTTCGTGCCGGCGCTTTTTTTCAGCGCCCTCATCGCAGCCTTTGCCTCGCACAAGATGAACCCGTTCATGGCAGTCATTCTTTCTGCGGCCATCACGGTCTTTTCCGTCGCTGTTTTCAACTACGGTCTCGGCCTGCCGTTCCAGCGCTTCGGCCCCTGGCTTAAATTTTGAGGTGCCGTGATGGATTTGCTCGATAATCTCGCTCTCGGTTTCGTCACGGCATCTTCGCTGGCAAACCTGTTCTTCTGCCTGATCGGCGTGCTGCTCGGCACCCTGATCGGTGTGCTGCCCGGCATCGGCGCGACGGCGACCATCGCCATGCTGCTGCCGATTACCTTCCAGCTCGAGCCCGTCTCGTCGCTGATCATGCTCGCCGGCATTTATTACGGCGCGCAATATGGCGGTTCGACCACCGCCATCCTGATCAATATGCCCGGCGAATCGTCCTCTGCCGTCACGGCTATCGATGGTTACCAGATGGCGCGCAAAGGCAAGGCGGGCGCCGCACTCGCCATCGCCGCCATCGGTTCGTTCTTTGCCGGCACGGTTTCCACGTTCCTCGTGGCAATCTTCGCTCCGCCTCTGACCGCAATTGCGCTGGAATTCGGCGCGGCGGAATATTTCTCGCTGATGGTCGTCGGCCTCGTTTCGTCGATCGCACTTGCCCATGGTTCCATCGTCAAGGCGCTGGCCATGGTCGTGCTGGGCCTGCTGCTGGGTTTGGTCGGCACCGATATCTATAGCGGTACGCCACGTTTTACCCTCGGCATACGCGAATATGCCGATGGTCTGAACTTCGTGGCCGTGGCCGTCGGCGTCTTCGGTATCGCCGAAATTCTGCGCAACCTCGAAAACGAGCGCACCCGTTCGGTGCTGATCGCCAAGGTCAGCGGGCTGATGCCGACACGGGAGGATTTCAGGAAAATGATCGCGCCGGTGCTGCGCGGCACGGTCATTGGTTCCGCTCTCGGCATTCTTCCGGGCGGCGGCGCGATCCTTGCGGCCTTCGCTTCCTACACGGTGGAAAAACGCGTCTCCAAGAACCCGGAAGAATTCGGGCATGGCGCGGTTGCCGGCGTGGCCGGTCCGGAATCCGCCAACAATGCAGGCGCCCAGACCTCCTTCATCCCGCTGCTCACGCTCGGCATTCCCGCGAATCCGGTGATGGCGCTGATGATCGGCGCGATGATCATTCAGGGTATCGTGCCGGGTCCGAACGTCGCGACCGAACAGCCGGCGCTGTTCTGGGGCATCATCGCCTCCATGTGGATCGGCAACCTGATGCTCGTCATCCTGAACCTGCCGCTGATCGGTCTGTGGGTGAAGCTGCTGACGGTGCCCTATTATGTGCTGTTCCCCATCATCATGGCCTTCTGCGCCATCGGGGTCTACAGCGTCAATTCCAACGTCTTCGATCTCTATGCCGTCGCCTTCTTCGGCTTCATCGGTTACGTGCTGGTGAAACTGCGCTGCGAGCCGGCGCCGCTGCTCCTGGGCTTTGTGCTTGGGCCGCTGCTGGAGGAGAACCTGCGCCGCGCCATGATCCTGTCGCGCGGCGATCCGACCACTTTCGTCACCCGGCCGATCAGCGCCACCCTGCTTTTCATTGCTCTGGCCGTGCTGATTGTCGTCTTCCTGCCCAGCGTGAAGAAGAAGCGTGAAGAGGTTTTCGTAGAAGAAGACTGAGGAATGCCAAAGACTCGGATGCCGGCGATGGAAACATCGCCGGCTTTTTCCGTTTCTGGATCGCCATGACGAATTCGCTTCACCAAAGCGACATATGGTTGACTCGGGAGCTTTTAGGCCCAAGGAAGGGCTGGAAAGAGAGGTCGATATGACGTCGGAAACCGAAAAACGGATCATCGCGCTCGAGGAGACGGCCGCGCATCAGGCCAAGGTGATAGAGGAGCTGTCCGATCAGCTGGCGGAACAGTGGAAGGTGGTGGAGCAGACCCGCGCCAAGCTCGACCGCCTGACGGAGAGGTTCCTGAGCCTGGAGGAGCAATCGCTGGACGCGCCCGCGATTACTCGACCGCCGCATTATTGACAGGGAAGAGCCAATGAAAAACGACACCGCCGCGCTGGCCGCCGATATCGTCGATTTCTGGAAGAAGGCCGGACCGGACAAATGGTTCGACAAGGATGCCGCCTTCGACAACCACTTTCACGACCGTTTCCGCGATGCCCATTTTGCAGCCGCAAGACGCGAATTGGACAAGTGGCTGGAGGGCGCGGAAAGCAGTCTCGCGCTGATGCTTCTGCTGGATCAGTTTCCGCGCAACTGCTTTCGTGGCACCGCGCACATGTATGCAACCGATCCATTGGCGCGGCTTTTTGCCGACGAGGCCATCCGCCGTGGCCACGATCAGGCGGTGGGCGAGGATTTGCGCGTTTTCTTCTATCTGCCCTTTTCCCATGCGGAGGATATCAAGGCCCAGCAGCGTGCCTGCGTCCTGAACCAGCCGCTTGGCGGGCTTTATCTTCACCATGCCGAAGAACATCGCGATATCGTCGAGCGTTTCGGCCGCTTTCCGCATCGCAACCACATATTGCTGCGGGAAACGACGCCGGCGGAACGGCAATATCTGGATGAAGGCGGTTTTTCCGGCTGAGCCGGAAACGAAAACGCCGCCAGTCCCGAAGGGTGGCGGCGTTCTAAAAGCATGGGAGCGGCGACAAATCAGCCGTCGAAAAATTCCTTCATCCGGGCGAAGAAGCCCGTTGATTCCGGATTGTTCTCCTTGGAGGAGAGTTGCTCGAACTCCTGCAACAGCTCGCGCTGACGCTTGCTGAGTTTCTGCGGCGTTTCGATCTGGATCTGGATATAGAGGTCGCCCGTCTGCGCCGAACGCAGAACCGGCATGCCCTTACCCTTCAGACGGAACTGCTTGCCCGGTTGGGTGCCTTCCGGAACCGTAACGCGCGATTTGGTGCCGTCGAGCGTGGTAACATCGAAAGTGCCGCCAAGTGCCGCCGTCGTCATGGAGATCGGCACGGTGCAATAAAGGTCGGCGCCGTCGCGCTGGAAGAATTCATGCGGACGCACGGACAGGAAGATGTAGAGATCGCCCGCCGGACCGCCACGCATGCCAGCTTCGCCTTCGCCCTGCAGGCGAATGCGGGTGCCGTCCTCGATGCCCGAGGGAATGTTGACGGAAAGCGAACGCTCTTCGGTTACACGGCCCTGACCGTGGCACTTGCCGCAGGGGTCGGAGATCGTTTGCCCGCGACCATGGCAGGTGGGGCAGGTGCGTTCCACCGAGAAGAAGCCCTGTGCCGCGCGCACGCGGCCGGAACCCTGACAGGTGGCGCAGGTCTTCGGCTGCGTGCCGGGCTTTGCGCCCGAGCCGGAACAGACGTCGCAGGTGATCGAGGTGGGAACTCTGATCTGCGCTGTCTTGCCGGTGAAGGCCTCTTCCAGTGTGATTTCCATGTTGTAGCGAAGGTCGGCGCCGCGCTCGCGTCCGCCCGAAGAACGGCGCGCACGGCCGCCGCCCATCATCTCGCCGAAGATGTCTTCGAAAATATCCGAGAAGCCGCCATTGGCGAAACCGCCGCCGCCAAAGCCGCCACCGCCGCCCATGCCGCCATTTTCAAATGCGGCATGGCCGAAACGGTCATAGGCCGCGCGCTTCTGCGGGTCCTTCAGCGTTTCATAGGCTTCGTTGATTTCCTTGAACTTCCGTTCGGAATCGGCATCGTCCGGGTTCTTGTCCGGATGGTATTTCATCGCGAGTTTGCGGAAGGCGCTTTTCAGCTCTTTTTCGTCCGCGGTCTTGCTGACGCCAAGTGTTTCGTAAAAGTCTGCTTTCGCCATTAAGTTAACAAGCCCCGCAAATGGATTTCCGGCTGCACGTCGGCAGCCGGATGTCTTGCATATGTTTTCAGGAGACGGGAAGTCACGCGATTAGGCGGACTTCTTGTCGTCCTTGATTTCCTCATAGTCGGCGTCGACGACGTCGTCCTTGCCTTCTGCGGAAGCATCGCCGGCCTCGGCCTGCTGCGCTTCGTAGATGGCCTGACCGAGCTTCATGGAAACTTCCATGAGGGTCTGGGTCTTGGCCTGAATGTCGTCTGCATCCGGCTCAGCGGCTTCGACGGCGGTCTTCAGGCTGGCAATGGCGTCTTCGATAGCCTTGCGGTCGGTCTCGGAAACCTTGTCGCCATATTCCTTCACCGACTTCTCGGTGGAGTGGATGAGGCTTTCGGCCTGGTTCTTGGCTTCCACACCCGCACGACGCTTCTTGTCGGCCTCGGCATTGGCTTCGGCGTCCTTCACCATCTTCTCGATGTCGGCGTCGGAGAGACCGCCGGAAGCCTGGATTCGGATCTGCTGTTCCTTGCCGGTGCCTTTGTCTTTCGCCGAAACCTGCACGATGCCGTTGGCGTCGATATCGAAGGTCACTTCGATCTGCGGAACGCCACGCGGTGCCGGCGGCAGGCCGACGAGGTCGAACTGGCCGAGCAGCTTGTTGTCCTGCGCCATTTCGCGCTCACCCTGCGAGACGCGGATGGTCACGGCCGACTGGTTGTCTTCGGCGGTCGAGAAGGTCTGGCTCTTCTTGGTCGGGATCGTCGTGTTGCGATCGATCAGACGGGTGAAGACGCCACCCAGCGTTTCGATGCCGAGCGACAGCGGGGTCACGTCGAGCAGCAGAACGTCCTTGACGTCGCCCTGCAGAACGCCGGCCTGGATGGCGGCGCCCATGGCAACCACTTCATCCGGGTTCACGCCCTTGTGCGGCTCCTTGCCGAACAGCTGCTTGACGACTTCCTGCACCTTCGGCATGCGGCTCATGCCACCGACCAGAACGACTTCATCGATCTCGGAAGCGGAAACGCCGGCATCCTTCAGCGCTGCCTTGCAAGGTGCGACGGTGCGCTGGACGAGGTCGTCGACCAGGCTTTCGAACTTGGCGCGGGTCAGCTTCAGCGTCAGGTGCTTCGGACCGGAGGCATCGGCCGTGATGAACGGCAGGTTGATTTCGGTCTGCTGCGAGGACGAAAGTTCGATCTTCGCCTTTTCGGCAGCTTCCTTGAGGCGCTGCAGGGCGAGCTTGTCGTTCTTCAGGTCGATGCCCTGATCCTTCTTGAACTCACCGGCGAGATATTCGACCAGACGCATGTCGAAGTCTTCACCACCAAGGAAGGTGTCGCCGTTGGTGGACTTCACTTCGAAGACGCCGTCGCCGATTTCCAGAACGGAAATATCGAAAGTACCGCCGCCAAGGTCGTAAACGGCGATGGTCTTGCCGTCCTTCTTGTCGAGGCCATAGGCGAGCGCTGCCGCAGTCGGCTCGTTGATGATGCGCAGGACGTCCAGACCGGCGATGCGGCCGGCATCCTTGGTTGCCTGACGCTGGGCGTCGTTAAAATAGGCCGGAACGGTGATAACGGCCTTCTCGACCTTTTCGCCGAGATAGGATTCAGCCGTTTCCTTCATCTTCTGAAGGATCATCGCGGAAATCTGCGAAGGGGAATAGTTCTTGTCCTGCGCCTTCACCCATGCGTCGCCATTGTCACCCTTGACGATTTCAAAGGGGACCAGAGCCTTGTCCTTTTCGACGGTCGGGTCTTCATAACGGCGGCCGATAAGACGCTTGACCGCAAACAGGGTGTTGGTCGGGTTGGTGACCGCCTGGCGCTTGGCCGGCTGGCCGACAAGGCGTTCGCCATCGTCGGAAAATGCCACCATGGACGGCGTGGTGCGCGCGCCTTCCGCATTTTCAATTACTTTCGTGTCCTTGCCGTCCATCACTGCAACGCAGGAATTGGTCGTGCCAAGGTCGATACCGATTACTTTTGCCATGCTCTTCTCTCCTTGAAGCGAGCTGTCGGAACCCCGTGAGGCATTCTTGTGGCAGCTCCTTGACTTGGATTTGCAGTATTTGCTGCAGTTCTGCGGCGTATATAAGGAGCGATTTTTCCTGCTGCAAGGCGCAAGAGAGGGGGAAGCGCAGCAAAAAAGCGCAAGAAACCCCTGTCTGTGCAGAAGCATAGCCATCACGGCTTGCGGAAGCGGGAAAACGCGGCTTGTGTGCTGCACGGCGCCGCCGTTCGGCATCGCGGCGGGCGAACCGGTGAGGCTTGCTTTTAACGGCATCGGGTTGGGGTGAAATGGCGGACAGGGTGGGATTCGAACCCACGGTACGCTTTCACGCACACACGCGTTCCAGGCGTGCGCCTTAAACCACTCGGCCACCTGTCCTTTTTCAAATCTGCATGTTTTGAAGAATGCAAATCACTGGAACGGCGCGATATATACCGATGAATTCGCAGGGATCAACACGAATCTGACAGTTTTTTGAAATGTCGGCAATTTCCTGTGTTCCGATGCGATTGCAAACCGGTTTTCCCGCCTTTATCGATGCATTATAGATTTCAAAATATGGCTGTCTGACCGGCAGATCGTAAGCGAGGTGTCCCCGATGAAAGCTTTTTTGCGGTTTTTGAGCTTTCTTTTCCTCGTTGCGGCGGTTTTTCTGGGTGTGCTCGATTCGATCCGCTCGGTTTCCACATCCTCGGTCAACATCACCGGCATCCTGTCCGTCTGGAACTATCTTCTTCCTGCTTCCCGTACCATGGTGGAAGCGGCCATGGCTCACTATATTCACCCTGAAGCGTGGCGCTTCATTGAAAATGCCCTGTCGGCGGTGCCCGCATTTGCCGTTTCCCTTGCGCTTTCCCTGCTCTGCTGGATGGCGGGTTACAGGAAATACAAGGCGATGAGGCGTTTATCGGCCTGACCTCGTGTCTGTCGAATTGGGCGCCCGCAGATGTGAACCATGAGAAGCGGCGGAACTGGCCGCATGGAGGACCGAATGTTCCTGTTCGATACGCTTTCAAAAAAAACGACGATGCCGACCGAAGAAACCGCCTTGCCCGGCCGTGAAGAGGCGCTTGCGGTACCGGAAGCCCATTTCGTCAATGGCCGGCCCTTGAAGGGGCCTTATCCTGACGGACTTGAAACCATCTATCTCGGCATGGGCTGCTTCTGGGGCGCGGAACGCTTGTTCTGGAAAACGCCGGGCGTCTGGGTGACGGCGGTGGGTTATGCCGGCGGCTTCACCCGCAACCCCACTTACCAGGAGACGACGACGGGCCAGACGGGCCACGCCGAAGTGGTCAAGGTTGTCTACGATCCGGCGGTTATCTCGCTCCCGGGTCTGCTGAAGATATTCTTCGAGGAGCACGATCCGACTCAAGGGATGCGGCAGGGCAACGATGTCGGCACGACCTACCGTTCCGCAATTTACGCGACGACGGAAGGACAGTTGCAGCAGGCGCAGAAGGCGAGCGATGCTTTTCAACAGGCTTTGGACGAGGCTGGCCATGGCAGCGCCATCACCACCGAGATCGGGCCGCTTGAAAAGTTTTATTACGCTGAAGACTACCATCAGCAATATCTTGCCAAGAACCCGGGCGGCTACTGCGGCCTGAGGGGAACCGGCGTAAGCTGCAATATCGACTAGATTTTTTGCAGGTCGCCCCGGTGGAAAGACCAAAAAAGCGCCAGAATAAAGTTTTTCCACCGGGTCAAAAAAACCGGATGAATTTTTCATTGAGCCATGCAAGGATATGAGGCAAGCACAGCCGGGAAAACGGCTGGCGGTTCCGCAGACATTCCCGGTCAACGGGATTGCGGGAGGACCCTTATAATATCAATTGCAACAACAGGGCTGCACAATGAAAAAATCCCTTCTGACGCTTTTTGCGCTCGCCGCAATGTCGGCTTCCGCGCTCGCCGCCGATATCAAGCCGGCGCTGGTCTATGGCACGGGCGGCAAGTTCGACAAATCGTTCAACGAAGCCGCTGCGGCCGGCGCTGAAAAGTTCAAGGCAGAAACGGGCATCGAGTTCCGCGATTTCGAGCCGACCAGCGACACGCAGGGCGAACAGGCCATCCGCAACTTTGCGAGCAAGGGCTTCAACCCGGTCGTTGCCGTTTCCTTCGCCTGGACCTCGGCCATGGAAAAGGTCGCAGCCGAATTCCCCGACACCAAGTTCGTCATCGTCGATTCCGTCGTCGAACTGCCGAATGTCCGCTCCGTCGTCTACAAGGAGCACGAAGGCTCCTATCTCGTCGGTCTGCTGGCCGGCATGGCCTCCAAGACCGGCAAGGTCGGCTTCATCGGCGGCATGGATATTCCGCTGATCCGTAAGTTCGCCTGTGGTTATGCGCAGGGCGCAAAGGCTGCCAACGACAAGATCGAAGTCTTCCAGAACATGACCGGCACCACGGGTGCGGCCTGGAACGATCCGGTGCGCGGCGGCGAACTCACCAAGAACCAGATCGACCAGGGTGCGGACGTGATTTACGCGGCAGCCGGTGCGACCGGTATCGGCGTGCTGCAGACTGCCGCCGACAACAAGAAGTTCTCGATCGGCGTCGATTCCAACCAGAACCACCTGCATCCGGGTTCGGTTCTGACCTCCATGGTCAAGCGCGTCGATCTGGCCGTCTATAATGCCTACAAGGATGCCAAGGACGACAAGTTCACCCCCGGCATCGTTGCGCTCGGCGTCAAGGAAGATGGCGTCGCCTACGCGGTCGACGACAACAACAAGGCCCTGATCACGCCGGAAATGACCGCCGCCGTGGACAAGGCGAAGGCCGATATCATCTCCGGCGCCGTCAAGGTTCATGACTACATGGCGGATAATTCCTGCCCGAAATGATATGATATGTAACGGGGGCGCATGATGTTTTTCATCTTGCGCCCTTTTCATATCCAGCCTTCGGAGAGGTTTCGGTTTGAGTATGGACCCTGCAATCGAACTGGTGGGCATCGACAAGAAATTCGGTGCCGTTCACGCCAACAAGAATATCAATCTGACTGTCGCCAGGGGCACGATCCACGGCATCATCGGGGAAAACGGTGCCGGGAAATCGACCCTGATGTCGATCCTCTACGGCTTTTACCAGGCGGACGCCGGTGAAATCCGGGTGAATGGCACGCCCGTCGCGATCCGCGACAGCCAGACGGCCATCAACGCCGGCATCGGTATGGTGCATCAGCACTTCATGCTGGTGGAAAATTTCACCGTGCTGGAAAACGTCATGCTCGGCGCGGAAGGCGGCGCATCGCTCGCCAAGGGCCGGGCGGCGGCCCGCAAGGAATTGCAGCGCCTCGAGGACGATTACGGTCTGGAAGTCGATCCCGATGCGGTGATCGAGGAACTGCCGGTCGGTCTGCAGCAGCGCGTCGAAATCCTCAAAGCCATGTATCGTGGCGCCGAAATCCTGATCCTCGATGAGCCGACCGGCGTTCTGACGCCGGCCGAGGCCGATCACCTTTTCAAGATTCTCGGTGTCCTGCGCGAGCAGGGCAAGACCGTCATCCTCATCACTCACAAGCTGCGCGAAATCATGGCGATCACGGATTCCGTCTCCGTCATGCGCCGCGGTGAAATGGTCGCGACCCGCAGGACCTCCGAAACCAGCGTCGAGGAACTGGCCGAACTGATGGTTGGCCGCCGCGTGCTGCTGAGGGTGGAAAAGGGCGAGACGACACCGGGCGATGTTCTGCTCTCCATCCGCAATCTGACCGTCAAGGACAGTCGCGGCGTCACCATGGTGGATGATGTCTCGCTCGATGTCCGTGCCGGTGAAATCGTCGGCATTGCCGGAGTTGCGGGCAATGGCCAGTCGGAGCTGCTCGAAGCCATCGCTGGCATCCGCAAGCCCTATTCGGGCGAGATATGGGTGGATGGCCAGAAGGTGGACCGCCCCGATCCGGCCATTCTGCGCAGGCTCGGCCTCGCGCATATTCCGGAAGACCGCCACCACATGGGGCTGGTGCTGAAATTCGAGGAATATGAAAACTCCATCCTCGGTTATCACCATGATGAGCGATATGGCAAAGGACCTTTCCTCAACCCCGAGGCCATCCGCAGGGATGCGGTCGAAAAGATCGAGAAATACGATATCCGCCCGCCGAACCCGCAGCTGAAGACCGCCAATTTTTCCGGCGGCAATCAGCAGAAGATCGTCGTTGCGCGCGAAATCGAACGTGACCCGAAGATGCTGATCATCGGCCAGCCGACCCGCGGCGTGGATATCGGCGCCATCGAATTCATCCATCGCCGCATCATCGAAATGCGCGATGCCGGAAAGGCGATTTTGCTGGTTTCGGTCGAACTCGATGAAATCCGTTCCCTTTCGGACCGGATCATGGTCATGTTCGCCGGCCGTGTCGTTGGAGAAAAAACGGCGGAAGCCGAAGAACAGACGCTGGGCCTGATGATGGCCGGCATCGCCGCATGAGGCATGAATGAGCACCGCTTCCGTACCCCTGCCAAACTGGATCACTTACGGCCTGCTGCCGTTGTTGAACGTCGTTACCGCCTTTCTGATTTCCGGCCTCGTTGTCTGGTCGATCGGTGAAAGCCCGCTGGCGGCGCTCCGCCTACTCATCGAAGGTGCGCTCGGCCGTGGCGACGCCATAGGCTTCACGCTGTTCTACACGACGAGCTTCATCTTCACCGGCCTCTCCGTCGCGGTCGCCTTCCATGCCGGCCTCTTCAATATCGGCTCCGAAGGTCAGGCCTATATTGGCGGTCTGGGTGCTGCGCTGGTGGCGCTGGCGCTTGATCGCTACGTGCCGTGGTATGTGACGATGCCCTTCGCCGTCATCGGCGCTGCGGTGTTCGGCGCGGCCTGGGCTTTCATTCCGGCATGGCTGCAGGCAAAACGCGGCAGTCACGTCGTCATCACCACCATCATGTTCAACTTCATCGCGGCTGCGCTGATGGTCTATCTGCTGGTGAATGTGCTGATCGTGCCGGGCAAGATGGCGCCGGAAACGCGCACCTTTCTGCCGGGCGGGCAATTGCCGAAGCTCGACTGGTTGATGGCGCTGTTCGGCCTCAAGCTCGGGCCGGCGCCGTTCAACGTCTCCTTCATCATCGCGCTGGTCATGTGTTTCCTCGTCTGGGTGCTCATCTGGCGCACCAAGCTGGGTTATGAGATGCGCACGCTCGGCATCAGCCCGTCGGCCGCCATCTATGCCGGCATTCCCTATGCGAGAACGGTCATCATCGCCATGCTCATTTCCGGCGGTCTGGCGGGCATGATGGCGCTGAACCCGGTCATGGGCGCTTCCGCCCGCCTGCAGGTGGAATTCGTCGGCGGTGCGGGTTTCGTCGGCATTGCCGTGTCGCTGATGGGGCGAAGCCATCCGCTCGGCATCATCTTCGCGGCATTGCTGTTCGGCATTCTTTATCAGGGCGGTGCGGATCTTTCCTTTGAGATGCCGAACATCACTCGCGAGATGATTGTGGTCATTCAGGGTCTGGTGATCCTCTTCGCCGGTGCGCTGGAATATATGTACCGGCCGGCGGTCGTCCGCATCTACCAGCGTTTGGCAAAGGGGTGAGCTGATATGGATTTCTTCGATATGCTGGTCAGCATCCTCGGCTCGACCGTCCGCCTCACCATCCCGCTTCTCTTTACCGCACTTGCCGGACTTTTTTCCGAACGCGCCGGTGTGTTCGATATCGGGCTTGAAGGCAAGATGCTGGCGGCGGCCTTCGCCTCCGCCTGTGTGGCCTATATCACGGCCAATCCATGGGCCGGTCTGCTTGCGGGCATTGCTGTCTCGATCCTCTTCTCACTCACCCATGGTTTTGCCGTCATCACCAACCGTGGCAACCAGATCGTGTCCGGGGTGGCGCTGAACTTCATCGCCGCCGGCCTGACGGTTGTTCTGGGGCAGGCCTGGTTCGGGCAGGGCGGCCGCACGCCGCAATTGCCGGCAGAGGGCCGTTTTGCGCCGATCATCCTGCCGGGTGCGGATGCGATGCGTGAGGTGCCCTTCATCGGCCCGCTCTATGCCAATGTCATTTCCGGCAACAATATCCTCACCTATCTTGCCTTTCTGGCGGTGCCGCTGTCCTGGTGGGTGCTTTATCGCACCCGCTTCGGCCTGCGTCTGCGCGCCGTCGGTGAAAACCCGGGTGCGGTGGATACGGCCGGCATTTCGGTGACATGGATGCGCTTCCGCGCCGTCATCGTCGCCGGTTTCCTCTGCGGTTTTTCGGGCGCCTATCTCGCCGTTGCGCAGTCGGCGGCCTTCATCGCCAACATGTCGGCCGGCAAGGGCTATATCGCGCTTGCGGCGCTGATTTTCGCGAAATGGAAGCCGGTGCCGGTCATGTTCGCCTGCCTGCTCTTCGGTTTTCTGGATGCCTTCGCCAACTTCATGCAGGGTAAATCCGTGCCGGGTATCGGCGAGGTGCCGGTGCAGATTTTCCAGGCCATGCCCTATATTCTGACCTGCATCCTGCTTGCCGGTTTCATCGGCGTCGCGAAGCCCCCCAAGGCGGGTGGCGTTGCCTATGCGAAGGAGCGTTAAATCCATGTCCCGAGACCCGATGTCCCATGCCCTGTTCGAGGCAGCGGTGGAGGCCATGGCCTTTGCCCATGCGCCCTATTCGAAATTTCCGGTCGGTGCGGCGATCCGCGCCGAAGACGGCAAGATTTACAAGGGCGCCAATATCGAGAACCTCTCCTTCCCGCAGGGTTGGTGCGCTGAACCTTCCGCCATCAGCGCCATGATCATGGGTGGGGCGAAGAAGATCAACGAAATCGCCGTTATCGCCGAAAAGCTTGCTCTTTGCCCACCCTGCGGCGGCTGCCGGCAGAAGATCGCCGAATTCGCCACGCCGGAGACGAAAGTCTATCTCTGCGACGAAACCGGCGTGCAGAAGGTCATGACCATGGAAGAGCTTTTGCCCTTCAGCTTCAAGACAGAGCTGCCCTGATGCCGGATACGCTGATCGATATTCTGGTGGAGCGCCTGAACGGTCTGATGCCGCGCGTCGCCATCGTCCTAGGTTCGGGTCTCGGTTCGCTGGTGGAAGACGTCAGCGACCCGATCCGGGTGCCCTATGCCGAACTTCCCGGTTTTCCCGCAAGCGGCGTTTCCGGCCATGCGGGTGAGCTGGTGGCGGGCTATCTTGGTGGTGAGCCGGTCATGATGCTCTCCGGCCGGGTACATTATTACGAAAAGGGCGATCCGTCCGCCATGCGCGCGATCATCGGGGCGCTGGCCGGTCTCGGCGTGCAGTCGCTCATCCTCACCAATTCGGCAGGTTCGGTCAGGCAGGATATGCCGCCCGGCTCGGTCATGCAGATCACCGATCACATCAACTATTCCGGCATGAACCCGCTGATCGGCGAGGAAAGCGACCGCCGCTTCGTCGGCATGACCACCGCTTACGATCCCGATCTGATGCTTGCCATGCGCAACGCCGCCATCCGCGCCACAGTGCCTTTGTTCGGCGGCGTCTATATGTGGTTTTCCGGCCCGAGCTTCGAAACGCCGGCGGAAATCCGCATGGCGCGGCTGCTGGGGGCGGATGCCGTTGGCATGTCCACCGTGCCGGAAGTCATCCTTGCGCGCTTTTTCGGGATGCGCGTTGCCGCCGCATCGGTTATTACCAATTACGGTGCCGGCATGACCGGCGCGGAACTGAGCCATGAAGAAACCAAGGATATGGCTCCCGTGGGTGGCAAGAGGCTTGCCGCCATTCTGAAGGAAATGATCGCAGGAGGAGCGTGACCATGGAACTCCAGCGTCCGCGCGAAGCGGCTGCCCTCACCCTGTCCTTGCTGGACCTGACCAATCTCAAGGAAGACTGCACGCCCGAGCAGATCGCCGCTCTGTGCCAGCGGGCGCATACGGAATATGGCAATACGGCCGCAATCTGCATCTGGCCGCGCTTCGTGGCGCAGGCCCGTGCCGCTTTCGGAAAAGACCATGCTATCCGCATCGCCACGGTCGTCAATTTTCCTTCGGGCGATCTCGACATCGCGACCGTGGTTGCCGAAACCGAGGCGGCGATCCGCGACGGCGCTGACGAAATCGATCTCGTCATTCCCTATCGCAAATTCATAGCCGGCGATGAAACGGCGGTGTCCACCATGGTGGCGGCCGTTCGCAAGGCCTGCGTCGCACCCGTGCTTCTCAAGGTCATTCTTGAAACCGGCGAGTTGAAGGACAAGGCGCTGATCCGTCGCGCATCCGAACTTGCCATTGCCGAAGGGGCCGATTTCATCAAGACCTCGACCGGCAAGGTTGCCGTCAACGCCACGCTGGAAGCAGCCGACATCATGTTGCAGGCGATCCGCGACAGCCGGCAGAAGGTGGGTTTCAAGCCCGCCGGCGGTATCGGCACGGTGGAGGACGCCACGCTTTATCTCAGGCTTGCGGAAACCATCATGGCGCCCAACTGGGCCATGCCGTCCACCTTCCGTTTCGGCGCTTCGGGTGTTCTCGACGATGTGCTGAACGTGCTGGCCGGCGGCGAGCCCGCCAAGGCCGCCAGCGGGTATTGAGCTTGATCCCGCAGGAAATCATCCGCCGCAAACGCGATGGCCTGACACTTGAGCCTCGGGAGATTGCCGCTTTCATAGAGGCGCTTTCGAAAGACGGCATCTCGGAAGGGCAGGCGGCTGCCTTTGCCATGGCGGTGTTCTTTCGCGGCATGAACCGGGATGAAATGGTGGCGCTGACGCTGGCGATGCGCGACAGCGGTGAGGTCCTGTCCTGGAGCGATCTCGGTAGGCCTGTGGCGGACAAGCATTCCACCGGCGGCGTCGGCGACAATGTCTCCCTGATGCTCGCCCCCATTGTTGCCGCCTGCGGTCTCGCCGTGCCGATGATTTCCGGCAGGGGCCTTGGCCATACCGGCGGCACGCTGGACAAGCTGGAAGCGATCCCCGGTTACAACGTCATGCCGGACGAGGCGTTGTTTCGCCGGACGGTAAAGACGGTCGGCTGCGCCATCATCGGCCCGACGGGCGATCTCGCCCCCGCCGATAAACGCCTCTATGCCATTCGCGATGTGACCGCGACGGTGGATTCCATACCGCTGATCACGGCCTCCATCCTGTCGAAAAAGCTTGCGGCCGGGTTGCAGACGCTGGTTCTGGATGTGAAGGTCGGCAACGGTGCTTTCATGCAGAGCGTCGAGGATGCCCGCAATCTGGCCCGCGCGCTGGTCGATGTGGCGAATGGTGCAGGCCTGCCGACAACGGCGTTGATAACCGACATGAACCAGCCGCTTGGCGATGCTGCCGGCAATGCGGTCGAAATCGTCAATTGTCTGGATTTTCTGGCCGGTCGCAAGGCTGGTACCCGTCTTGAAAAGGTGGTCCTGTCCTTTGCGGCGGAAATGCTGGTGCAGGCGCAAAAGGCGGCCACACTGGAGGAGGGACATGCGCTGGCGTCGGCTGCGCTCTCCTCCGGCCGGGCGCTGGAAATCTTTGCACGGATGGTTTCGGCACTCGGCGGTCCATCGGATTTCGTTGATCATCCGTCCCATTATCTGCAATCCGCGCCGGTCACTCTTCCGGTTCTGGCGGAGCGCAGCGGTTTTCTCGCCTCCTGCGCCACGCGCGATCTTGGCATGGTTGTCGTCGAACTCGGCGGCGGCAGAAGAAAGCCATTAGACACGATTGATCCTTCCGTCGGTATTTCGGATATCCTGCCGCTCGGTACGAAAGTGGAAAAAGGCGAGCCAATCGCCATTGTCCACGCCGCTTCCAGTGACGAAGCGGAACGTGCCGTGAAAAGGATAGCGGCCTGTTATGGAATTGCTGACAGCGCGCCGGAGATCGGTATGCCCGTTCTCGAGCGGATCACCTGACCAGCCGCATCTCGCCGCCCGATACTTTGAAAGACGACAATTGCTTCAGGAAGCTCATGCCGATCAGCATGTTGCCGAGCGCATTGTCTTTCAGCACCATGGCGTCGACATTCTGAACCCGGATAGCGCCGATCTCCACGCGGTCGAGTTTCACATAGGCGGCCATGGTCTGGCCATTGGCCGTTGAAATCGCATACTTAAAATCGAGGCTGTTGACGCCGTAACCGAGCCGGCGCGCAATCGTCTCGTTGATGGCGACCATGGAAGCACCGGTATCGACAAGGCCGTCGAAGGATTTGCCATTGATGCGGAAGGTGGCATTGAGGTGGCCGCGGGCATCCGCTTTCAGATTGACGCCGCCAAGGGAGACGGCCTCCGGTTTGGCTGCTTCGGGTCTGGCTTCCGTTTTCTCGATGCTTGTTTCCGGGCGCGGCTGAAATTTTTCCACCAGCGCCGGAATTTGCGTTGCGCCGAGGGAAAGGCCAACAAGCAGAAAAATCGCGCACGCCAGCAAGTCGTTGCTCCTTAAAGGGCAGGGTTATTCTTGCCGAGAATAGACGCAAAACATGCTGAAATCTTAAAAGAAAAAGCCATCCGCCGCTTATCGGGCGGCGAATGGCTCAAACGGTTAAGCGATGATGAACGGCGTTATTTGGTGCCATACATGCGGTCGCCGGCATCGCCGAGACCGGGAACGATATAGCCCTTCTCGTTCAGATGGCTGTCGATGGCGGCGGTGTAGATATGCACATCGGGATGCGCTTCACGGAAGTTCTTGATGCCTTCGGGCGCCGCCAGCAGACACAGGAAGCGGATGTTCTTCGCACCGCGCTCCTTCAGCTTCTCAACGGCGGCGATGGAGGAATTGCCGGTTGCCAGCATCGGATCGACAACGATGATAAGGCGCGCATCGAGGCTTTCCGGAGCCTTGAAGTAATATTCGACAGCTTCCAGCGTGTCATGATCGCGATAAACGCCGATATGGGAAACACGCGCCGAAGGCACGAGCTCGAGCATGCCTTCCAGGAGGCCGTTGCCGGCGCGCAGGATGGAGGCGAAAACCAGCTTCTTACCTTCGAGCACGGGGGCCTCGATGGTTTCGAGCGGCGTATCGATGGTTTCCATCGTCATTTCAAGGTCGCGCGTCACTTCGTAGCAGAGCAGCGTCGAAATTTCCCTGAGCAGGCGGCGGAAGCCGGCCGTGGAAGTTTCCTTCTTGCGCATGATGGTAAGTTTGTGCCGCACCAGCGGATGTTCGATGACTGTGACGCCGTCCATGAAACTGGCCTTCCTTTTTATCTTATGCCTTGTAATTCACCGAAAGTGCGTTTTTCGCAAGCCTTCTTCGCGGTTTTACCCCGCGAACCGCAGCGTCAGGCGCCGTCGAGTTTCGCAAGCAGTCGTGCGCGTGTTGCCTCGTCCACGAAGGCGCATTCCAGTGCGGTCCGCGTCATACGGTCGATCTCGGCATCGCTGAAGCCGAACTCGTCCGCAGCCAGCGCATATTCCCGTGCAAGCGAGGTAAAGAAGAATGGCGGGTCGTCGGAACTGATGCAGACACGCACTCCGGCATCGCTCAGAGCTTTCAGCGGGTGGCTGGCAAAATCGGGATAGACGTTGAGCGCGATATTCGAACCGGGGCAGACCTCCAGAACCGTTCCCGTCTCGGCTAGCCGGGCGATAAGACCGGCATCTTCGATGGCGCGCACGCCATGCCCAATGCGGGACGGTTTGACGAGGTCGAGCGCATCGGCAACGCTTTCCGGTCCGCAAACCTCGCCGGCATGAATGGTCAGTCCAAGGCCGGCATCGCGGGCGATGTCGAAGGCGCGCGCATAATCGGCGACGCGGCCCATACGCTCCTCGCCGGCCATGTTGAAGCCCGTTACCAGCGGATGTTGAGCGCGTGCCGCATATTCGGCTGCGGCGATCACCCGTTCCGGGCCGAAGTGGCGCTCACCGGTGACGATGATGCGGGTTTCGATCCCTGTCTTTTCCCTTGCGATA
The DNA here is from genome assembly GCF_004005385.1 of Agrobacterium sp. CNPSo 2736. NCBI lineage: Bacteria > Pseudomonadati > Pseudomonadota > Alphaproteobacteria > Hyphomicrobiales > Rhizobiaceae > Agrobacterium > Agrobacterium sp. CNPSo 2736. The sequence goes on from NZ_RZTX01000005.1 coordinate 76,372, forward strand.
CGGATGCCTTCGGCAATGCCAGCCAGATAGGCGTCGGCGCCAAGCCCGATGCGGTCGCCGTGATCGGGCGAAATGATCAGTTCGCTATAGATGGTATTGGCTTGCGCAAGTTCGGTCAGATAGGTTTCGGTCAGGACGGCATAATCCTCATCCGTCTTGAACACCTGCGCCACCGCATCGTAACAACGGATGAATTCGGCGAAATCCGACCAGACATATTGGCCGTCCCGCAGAAAACCGCTGGTGTCGATGCCGTATTTCTCGGCCTGTTTCGCGACGAGGGCAGGGGGTGCCGCACCTTCGATGTGGCAGTGAATTTCCGCTTTCAGCAAATGCGATGTCAAATGAAGCTCCTGCCGTGAGAACCGGCCTCGATGCCAAGATGGTGGGCGATGCTTTCGCCGATATCGGCGTAGCTTGAACGGATGCCGACATCGCGCGAGCGAATACCCGGCCCGAATGCCATGATCGGCACCCTTTCCCGTGTATGGTCCGTGCCCCGCCAGGTGGGGTCGCAACCGTGATCGGCGGTCAGAAGGGCGATGTCACCCGGCGCCATCTTGCGATGGATTTCGGGGATTCGCGCATCGAAGGCCTCAAGGGCGGCGGCGTAACCGGCAACGTCGCGGCGATGGCCATAAAGCATGTCGAAATCGACGAAATTGGTGAAGACGAGATCGCCGTTTTCAGCCTCGTCGATGGCCTGCAACGTCGCATCCATCAAGGCGCTGTTGCCATTTGCCTTGATGACGCGCGTCACACCCTGATGAGCGTAGATATCGCCGATCTTGCCGATGGCGTGCACTTTTCGGCCGGCCTCCACAAGTCTGTCGAGCAGGGTCGGCTCCGGCGGCAGAACGGAGAAATCGCGGCGGTTGCCGGTGCGTTCGAAGGTCGCGACCGTTTCGCCGGTGAAGGGGCGGGCGATGACGCGGCCGATATTCAGCGGATCGAGCAGCTTGCGCACCGTCTCGCAGAGCGAGATGAGCCGCTCCAGACCGAAATGCGTTTCATGCGCGGCGATCTGAAAAACGGAATCGGATGAGGTGTAGCAGATCGGTTTACCGGTCCTGATATGTTCTTCGCCGAGTTCAGCGATGATCTCGGTGCCGGAAGCATGGCGATTGCCGAGAATGCCCGGAATATCGGCTTGCCTGCAGATCGCTTCCACCAGTTCCGGCGAAAAGGCATCGCCTTCCGTCGGGAAATATCCCCAGTCGAAGGTGACAGGCGTACCGGCGATCTCCCAGTGACCGGAAGGTGTGTCCTTGCCCTTGGAGATTTCGCTCGCGGAACCGTGCAGGCCGAAAATGCGCTCCGGCGGTTCCATGCCGGCGGGAATGTCGCCGCTTGCCTGCCGCGCGATCTCCAGCAGGCCGAGCGAACACATGTTCGGCAGTTTCAGCGGACCGGAGCGAAGCCCCGCTTTGTCGGCAGCGCCTGCTGCACAGAATTCCGCGATATGGCCGAGCGTGTTTGCGCCAAGATCGCCATAGCGCTCCGCATCGGGTGCGCCGCCGACGCCGAAGGAATCCAGAACGAGAAGAAATGCTCTTGCCATAACTCACCGAAACAAAATGCGCCGACGGGCAATGTCAGGCCGAACTGTCGTTATAGATCAGCAAAACGTGAAGAAGGAAGTGCTTTTATGAACCATCCGGTAAAACCGGCTGCTTAGTCCTTGTCCCGTTTCGGTTTGGGGGCGTTGAGGTTGCGCAGGACGTACCAGCCGGCCGCAACCACCATGGCCGCCAGAATATACCACGTTATGGCATAGGACAGGTGGTTATTGGGGAAGGTAAGCATGGTTTTCCCGCCCACCGGCAGGCCGCCCGGATTGGGTGTCGCATCGGCATCGACATAAAACGGCGCGACATCGGAAAGGCCGGATGCCTGCGAGATTTGCGGAATGTTGCGGGAATACCAGCGGCCATTTGCCGGATCGTTGGTGCGCAGGAAAAGCCCGCCGGTTTCGGGCGCGCGCATCAGTCCGACGATCTCGACGTTTCCGGCCGGTTCGCTTTCCTGGCGGGAGGATGGGTCGCGCCTGTCGGACGGCACGAAGCCGCGATTGACGATGATGCTGGAGCCGTCATCGCGCTTGAGCGGCGTCATCACCCAGTAGCCGGGGCCGAGATCCGTGACCGTATAGACCTGAACCTCCCTGTCATTGAGGAAGGTGCCGGACAGTTTCACACGGCGATATTCGTATTCCGCCGGATCGCCGAGCGCCGGCCATTCTTTGGCGGCAGGGGCGTCGACGGGATCGGCATGGGCGCGGGCTTCGACCCGCTCGATAAGATCGAGCTTCCAGGAAAGGCGCTTGACCTGCCATGTACCGAGCGCAAGCAGCAGACCCGTCAGAACAACGGTCAGGAACAGGACGACGATGGCCGCAGGGCGGATGCGCCGGTTATGGGGTGTGGTTTCGCTCATGTCACGGTCCTTGCGAAGCGCGCCTGGCAGAAACCGGTCTGCTTTGGCGGGTTTCCTAGAGCATTTCCAGGAAAAGTGGAACCCGGTTTTCCGTCCGGAATGCGCCAAAACAAAGAGTTAGGGTGTTTTCGCGATTCGAAGAAAAGCGAAAAAACTCTAGCGCCCGCATGCGCTTCTTCCAGCAAATAACCCCATAAATCGCACCACGATTCATGGGGTTATGTGTTGGCGCGAAGGCGGCCCGCCGGAAACCCGGCAGGCCGTAGGTCTCTGCTGCTCAGGGCAGGTTTTTCACATCCTCGATGTGCAGCGGCATCATGTTCTTGTTCATGTTGTACATGACCCAGAGCGAGCCGGAGAGCGTGATCAGGAGCACCACGACGGTGAAGATCAGCGCCATGAAGGTCCAGCCGCCCTCGGACTTGGTGTCCATGTGCAGGAAGTAGATCATGTGCACGAAGATCTGGATGACGCCGAGACCCATGATGGCGATGACCAGCAGCGTCTTGTTTTCCAGTACGTCGCCCATGACCAGCCAGAAGGGGATCGCCGTCAGGATAACCGACAGGACGAAGCCGATCATGTAGCTCTTGAAGGTGCCGTGGCTCGCGCCATCATGGTGATGGTCGTCGCCATGCGCGTCGTGGTGTGCGTGTGCTTCGGAACTCATCAAAGAACTCCCATGAGATAAACGAAGGAGAAGACGCCGATCCAGATGACGTCAAGGAAGTGCCAGAACATCGACAGGCACATCAGGCGGCGCTTGTTGGCCGCGATAAGGCCGTGCTTGGCGACCTGGAACATCAGCGTGACGAGCCAGATGATGCCGAAGGTGACGTGCAGACCGTGCGTGCCGACCAGCGCGAAGAAGGCCGACAGGAACGCCGAACGCTGCGGCCCCGCGCCTTCCGCGATCAGGTGATGGAACTCGTAGAGTTCGACGGCGAGGAAGGCGAGGCCGAAGAGGCCGGTCACACCCAGCCAGACCAGCGTGGCCTTTACCTTCTGCTTTTCCATTTCCAGCATGGCGAAGCCATAGGTGATGGAAGAGAAAAGCAGGAAGCCGGTATTGATTGCCACCAGCTTCAGGTCGAACAGGTCCGCACCCGAAGGGCCGGCCGCATAGTTGCGGCCGACAACGGCATAGGTGGCAAACAGGGTCGCGAAGATGAGGCAGTCGCTCATCAGGTAGAGCCAGAAGCCCAGCGAGGTGCCGTTCTCCGAGTGGTGGTCTTCCTTCAGGTAGAAGACCGGTTCAGCGCCGTCGACGCTTTGTGCAGGTGTATGAGCCATATTCGTTACGCCTGTTCCGCGAGCAGCTTCGTACGTTCCGCCTCGACCGTCGAAACGTCGGAAGCCGGAATGTAATAATCGCGATTGTAGTTGAAGGTATGGGCGATGGAGACCGCGATGATGGCGAGCATCGACAGAGCCGCAAGCCACCAGATGTGCCATACCAGGGCGAAGCCGAGAACCACGCTGATGGCGCTGATGATCACGCCGGCGCCGGTGTTCTTCGGCATATGGATCGGAATGAAGCCTTCCTTGGGACGGTTGTAACCGCGCTTCTTCATATCCGCCCAGGCGTCGACATCATGGATGACGGGCGTGAAGGCGAAGTTGTAGGCGGGCGGCGGCGAAGACGTCGACCATTCCAGCGTACGGCCGTTATAGGGGTCGCCGGTCACGTCACGCAGCTGGTCGCGCTTCAGGAAGCTGACAATGAGCTGGATGACGAAGGAGGCGATGCCGAGCGCGATCAGGAAGGCGCCGAAGGCGGCGATCAGGAACCAGATCTGCAGGGAATTGTCCTCGAACTGGCTGATACGGCGGGTAATGCCCATCAGGCCGAGAATATAAAGCGGCATGAAGGCGAAATAAAAGCCGATGAACCAGAACCAGAACGACAGCTTGCCCCAGAACGGATCGAGACGGTAACCGAATGCCTTCGGGAACCAGTAGACGATACCCGCAAGCACACCGAACACGACGCCACCGATGATGGTGTTGTGGAAGTGGGCGATGAGGAACAGCGAGTTGTGCAGCACGAAATCCGCCGGCGGAACGGCGAGAAGAACGCCGGTCATGCCGCCGATGACGAAGGTGATCATGAAACCGATCGTCCACAGCATCGGAACGTCGAAATTGATGCGGCCCTTATACATGGTGAAGAGCCAGTTGAAGATTTTCGCGCCCGTCGGGATCGAGATAATCATCGTGGTGATGCCGAAGAAGGCATTCACGCTTGCACCGGAACCCATGGTGAAGAAGTGGTGCAGCCAAACGATGTAGGCAAGGATGGTGATGACACCCGTTGCATAAACCATCGAGGCATAACCGAAGAGACGCTTGCGGGAGAACGTCGCAACGATTTCCGAGAAGACGCCGAATGCCGGCAGCACCAGAATGTAAACTTCGGGATGGCCCCAGATCCAGATGAGGTTGACGTACATCATCGGGTTGCCGCCGAGATCGTTGGTGAAGAAATTGGTGCCAACGTAACGGTCGAGGGTGAGAAGCGCGAGCGTGCCGGTCAGGATCGGGAACGAAGCCACGATCAGGATGTTCGAACACAGCGATGTCCAGACGAAGATCGGCAGGCGCATCATGGTCATGCCAGGCGCGCGCATCTTGATGATGGTCACGATCAGGTTGATGCCTGAGAGTGTCGTTCCCACGCCGGCGATCTGCAGACCCCAGATATAATAATCCACCCCGACGCCCGGGCTGCCGTCGATGCCGGAAAGCGGCGGATAGGCGAGCCAGCCGGTCTGCGCATATTCACCCACGAACAGCGAGATCATGGTGATGACGGCGCCGGCCGTGGTCATCCAGAAGGAGAAGTTGTTGAGGAAGGGGAACGAAACGTCGCGGGCGCCGATCTGCAGCGGCACGACGAAGTTCATCAGACCCGTGATCATCGGCATGGCCATGAAGAAGATCATGATGACGCCGTGGGCCGTGAAGATCTGGTCGTAATGGTGCGGAGGGAGGTAACCTTCCGATCCGCCCGACGCGATCGCCTGCTGGACGCGCATCATGATGGCGTCGGCGAAACCGCGCAAAAGCATGACCAGCGCCAGGATGATGTACATGATACCGATCTTCTTGTGATCGATGCTCGTGAACCATTCATTCCAGAGATAGCCCCAGAGGCGGAAATAGGTGAGGGCGCCGACGACGGCGATACCGCCCAGAGCCACCGCCGCGAAGGTCGCGACAAGGATTGGCTCGTGAAGCGGGATGGACTCCCATGTCAGCTTCCCGAACAGGAACGACGTTTGATCGGAATTGACGATCATTTTTAGCCTCTTGCGATTCTAAGACATAAGATCGGCGCAGCCATTGGCCGCGCCGCATAATGCCGGGACGTATCCGTCAGCCAGCGACTTGTTTCGTTTCCGGCAGCGCCGCAGGCTCGAAAGTCTGTCCTTCGAGCGCAGCCGGAGTGGATTGGGGACCGCTGGCGACGCCAAAGGGCGCAAGCGGCGTGCAGACGACGGAATTCAGCGCCTTGGCGATATCGATGCCTTCCTTGCCGCCGCCGCCATTGGCGTCGATATGCATCATGTCACGCATGCAGAGCTTGTTGGGCTCGACGCAGCGGTTGAGGATGGCGCTGTAGAGTTCGGGATCGATCGAGGCGAAATATTGTACCGGTTCGCGCTCGGAGGGCTTGGCGAATTCCAGATATTCCTGGCGGCCAAAACCCTTGCCGCCTTCCTTCGCCTTCGCCACCCACTGGTCGAAGCCCTGCTGGCTGAGGCCATGGAACTTGAAGCGCATGTGGGAGAAGCCGGGGCCGGAGAAGTTGGCCGAGAAGCCGTCATAAACGCCTTCCTTGTTGATGACGGCGTGCAGCTTGGTCTGCATGCCGCCCATGGCGTAAATCTGGCCGGCGAGCGCGGGAACGAAGAAGGAATTCATCGCCGTTGTGCCGGTGATCTTGAAATTGATCGGCACATCGACCGGAGCGGCGAATTCATTGACGCTGCCAATGCCGAGTTCGGGATAGAAGAACAGCCACTTCCAGTCCATGGCCACCACTTCGACCGTGAGCGGCTTGATATCGGCGGTGACTTGGCGGCTCTCGTCGATACGCTCCAGCGGGCGATAGGGGTCGAGACGGTGGGTGGAAATCCAGGTCACCGTGCCGAGCATCAGGATGATGGCGACCGGAGCCGACCAGATCACCATTTCAAGGCGCGTGGAGTGGTGCCACTCGGGATCGTAATCCTCCGCTTTGGCCGATTCACGATATTTCCATGCGAAGAAAAGCGTGAGGACGATGACCGGAACGATGATCAGCAGCATCAGAACCGTGGACGTGATGATGAGATCGCGCTGCTGGATGGCGACGTCGCCCGAGGGATTCATGACCACGAGGTTACAGCCGCTGAGCAGCAGCAGTACCGGAATAGCCAGAAGGGCGGATGGGATTTTTTTGATCATGCGCACGTTCTCTGAACTTGTACAGTTTGGATTATGCCGCGATTAATTGCCGAACATCATTTTTCAAATGAGGTATATTGTCGCGGTGCAGCGAAACCTTCGCGATGCACCATGTGCCGGGCGGAGCTGCGTTTGAAGGCGGAGCGCGTGCATTATCGCATGGTCGACCGACTGGGCAACCCTTTATTGTCAAACTTCAATTGACGTTACGTAGGGTGCGTGTGACAATCCGCCGCATCGTAACGCAACGGAAGAGGAGCCGGCGCGTTACAGGAATGGTTCGTCCATGACGCAGGAGGGATATTATGAGTTATACGAATGCTGCTCCATCCTTTGGGCAGGCGCCGGAGGCGAACGGAAATGGGGCCGGTCCCGTCAAGGTCGATCCGGATCGCATCACGATTGCGGTCATTCTTGCGAGAATGACGGAATTCTTTGACTTTTTCATCTATGCCATCGCCTCCGCGCTCGTTTTCCCCCACGTCTTCTTTTCTTTCGTCGATCCGCTGACGGCGACGCTTTATTCTTTCGCGGTTTTCTCGCTGGCCTTTATCGCAAGGCCGATCGGCTCGCTGATCTTCCTCCAGATCGACCGCAAATTCGGGCGCGCCGTGAAGCTGATGGCCGCCCTCTTCACCCTCTGTGGTTCCACAATGGCGATCAGCTTTCTTCCGTCCTATGCGGAAGCGGGCATGCTTGCCCCCTGTCTTCTGGCGGTATTCCGCATCGGCCAGGGCCTTGGGCTTGGCGGCGCATGGGACGGTCTGGTTTCGCTGCTCGCCATGAATGCACCGCAGAAACAGCGCGGCTGGTACGCCATGATGCCGCAGATCGGTGCGGCCATGGGCTTCGGTCTCGCCAGCGCCTTTTTCATCGTCTTCGTGACGCAGCTTTCCAATGCGGAATTCCTCGCCTGGGGCTGGCGTTTCCCGTTCTTCGTGGCGCTGGCGCTGAATGTTCTCGCGCTCTTCGCCCGCCTGCGCATGATCGTGACGCCGGAATTCCAGGCCATGCTCGAACAGCACGAGCTGGAACCGCGTCCCATGTTCAAGATGCTGCGGTCGCAGTTTCCCGTCGTCGTGACCGGTGCCTTCGTGCCGCTTGCGAGCTTCGCTCTCTTCCATCTCGTCACGGTCTTTCCGCTGAGCTGGGTGTCCCTCAACACCAGCCAGCGCGTCTCGGACTTCCTGTTCGTGCAATTCGTGAGCGCCATCATCGCTGGCGGCATGATCGTGGTTTCAGGCATTCTGGCCGACAGGATCGGCCGGCGGAAGCTTCTGGCTGTCGCTGCGGTGTTGATCGGCCTCTTCAGCCTCGTAGCGCCGGTTCTCCTGAGTTCGGGCGATATCGGCCGCTATCTGTTCGTGCTGATCGGCTTCTCGCTGCTGGGTCTGTCGTTCGGTCAGGCCGGCGGTGCGCTCGCCTCCCGCTTCAGCCGCGAATACCGCTATACCGGCGCATCGCTCACCTCGGATATTTCCTGGCTGATCGGTGCTGGCTTCGCGCCGCTCGTCGCGCTCGGATTTTCGTCCAAATTCGGCCTTTTCGCGGTCGGCATTTACCTGATGTCGGGTGCGCTCTGCACGCTGATTGCCCTCTGGTTCAGCCGGACGCTGGACATGCCTTCGGAGTGATCCGGGCAATTTAAAAATCCCTGCAGCCATCGCGCCGCGGAATCCTGTCGGATTTCGCGGCGTTTTTGTTTTTTTATTGCGCTGGGTCGATTTTAATCTTGACTCGGTAGATCATGAAATATTATGTAAGTAATACTGACGTAATTCAGTGTGTCTCACCGCCGGAAAGCCGGCCTTCAGGGAACGCGATGCGAACGACGACGATCATTATTTGCGAAAAAGCGGCCATCGCCGCCAAGCCGTTCGACGGCCGCAAAACGACCGTTCGCGCCATTAAACGCCGATAAGCAAAATGAAGAGGAGCAGCCAGGTCGCCTGCGGCTCCGCCCGCAGAGTGCCGGCTGACGCGCCGGGTTTCGGGAAAGAGGGCGATGCCGCGCGAAATGCGCAACGAGAGGAGAGTGCCTTGAGCGTGACGGAACAAAAATTCGGCCTTTACGATGCGGCTTTTGAAAAAAGCAGCTGTGGCGTCGGTTTCATCACCCGCAAGGACGGCGTGCAGACGCATGATGTGTTGAAGCGCGGCCACGAGGCTCTCTGTGCCGTGCCGCATCGCGGCGGCATGTCGGCGGAAGGTGTCGGTGACGGTGCCGGCGTGTCGCTGGATTTGTCGCTCTCCTTCTTTCGGGAATTGACCGGTGAGGACGGCTTGCCGGCCGGTCGGTTCGGCGTCGGCAATTTTTTCCTGCCGCAAAATCCGGCTTTCCACGGCGAGGCGGTCGGTATCATCGCAGACTCTCTCAAAGAGCAGGGCTTTGCAATCCTGCTCGTGCGCGATGTGCCGGTGAATGACGCGGCCATTCGTCCCGCCGCCGTCCCTTACCAGTTGCCGATCCGCCAATCGGTCTTTTCGGCTCCGGCCGAATGCGCAACCCTCGCCGAATTTGACTGGCGCATCCACAAGGCGCTGCTCGCCATCGAGGCGCTTGCCTATACGGTGCCGGAACTCGCCGGCTTTTATCCGCTGTCGCTCAGCGCCCGCACGCAGGTTCTGAAAGGGCGTTTAAACTCCCATGAGGTCATGCCCTATTTCTGCGACCTCACCGATCCGCGCCATGAAGTGCATACGATGTATTTCCACACGCGGTTCTCCACCAATACCGATCCGCACCCTTCCATGGCGCAGCCCTTCCGCCTGATGGCGCATAATGGCGAGCTCAATACCGACAAGAAAAACCGGCTGTCGGAAGCGGCCGTGGCGCTGGCGAAGAATGCCAGCATCATCCGCCCGAAGGGCCAGTCGGATAGCTGCCGTCTGGACCAGACGCTGCAGGCGCGGGTAATGGAAGACGGTCTCGACCTCGTCACCGCCGTGGTCTCGATGATGCCGCCGGCTTGGGAAAACGACGATACCCTGTCATCCGACGTCAAGGCGATGCTGGAATATTTCTCGCTCTATGAAGAGAAGAATGACGGCCCGGCCGCGCTGATTTTCGGCGACGGCACCATCATCGGCGCGCGGCTCGATCGCCTCGGCCTGCGCCCGTTGCGCACCGTCGAGACGGAAGATTATCTCTGCGTCATGTCGGAAGCCGGGCAGATCGCCTTTCCGGCGGAGAGCGTCATCCGTCGCGGCCGCATCGAGGCGGGCGGCATGCTTTATTACGACCATTCAGAACGCCGCGCCTTTTCCACCGTCGAGGCGCTGGAGCTTCTCGCCTCACGCCGCGATTATTCATCCCTGCTGCGCGAAGCCCGTGTCATGCTGGAGGATCTGCCGGAAGTGCCGGCGGAAAAGCAGGGCTCGCCGCTGCGTTACAATGGCGATCTGGAACGGCACCAGCGTTACGTCGCCTATTCGCATAATCAGGAAAGCTTCAAGTTCCTGATGGACCCCATGCTGGCCTCCGGCGCGGAAAAGATTTCGGCGATGGGCTACGGCAATGCCATCAACGCGCTTTCCGACCAGGAAGGCGGGGTTGCGAAGTATTTCTCACAGCGCTTCGCGCAGGTCACCAATCCGCCGCTCGACAGTATTCGTGAGGCCGACGGCATGACGTTGCGTGTCGCCCTCGGTGCGAAGCCAAACAGCGGCGCGAAGAAGGCCCGCCAGATCGTCGTGCGCTCTCCGATCCTGACCCATCTCGATATGTTGCGCATCCGCGAGCAGTCGGAGACTCCCCTTCGCCGTTTCGAAATGCTTTATTCGCCGGTCTTCGATGTTGCGGAGGCCAACGAAGCCGCGCTGCGGCAGGCAATCGATGGTCTCTGCGATGAAGTTGTGGCTTTTGCGGCTGAGGAAGGCGGCATCGCCATCATCACCGACCGGCACGTCTCGGCAAACCGTGCGGCCTTGCCGATGATCATGGTCGTCTCCGCCATCAATCAGCGGCTGATCGAGGAAGGTTTGCGGCTGCGCGTGTCGCTGATCGTTGAAAGCGGGCAATTCTCCTCTTCGCATCACATAGCAGCAAGCCTCGGCTTCGGCGCTTCGGCCGCCTATCCGCTCGGCGTGCAGTTTCGCGCCGAGGAGAAATTCGGTGCCGATGCCGACAAGGCCTTCAAGCGTTTCGCCAAGGCGGCTGAAAAGTCGCTGATGAAGACCATGGGCAAGGTCGGCCTGTGTACGGCGGAAAGCTACATCGGCGGCGAGTTCTTCGAACCGAATTTCCTCGATACAGACGATGCGGTGCTGAAGCGCTATTTCCCCAACGTGAAGACCCCGGTCGGCGGCGTCAACTTCGCCGTCATCGCGCAGGCCGTGGCGGACTGGCACCGCAAGGCGCTGTCTGTGAAGGGCGAAAACGACATTCCGCTGCTCGGTCTCTTCAAGGAGCGTGCGGAAGGCGCCGGCCATTCCTATGGCACGACGGCGGTACGCGGTTTCGTGGATATGACGGAGGAAAAGATCGGTTTCGACAAGGGAACCGAAAACGAGGAGGCGCTACGCCTGCTGCCGCTTAACCGGCTGGAGGATGCCTTCGGTCTCAACGATGCGGCCTATTATCACAACAGCTTCGACCGGCTGACGCCTGACGCAATCGACAAATTCGAGGTAACGCCCGGTTACCGCGCCTTCGCCCGCATGATGGCCGAGGAAAGGGCGCGCCGCCCCGCCGCTCTGCGCGACGTTCTGGAATTGCCCGCCGATGTGACCTTCGCCGGTTCCGCGGAAGAATTCCGCCGGGAAATGGGCCGTTTTTCCCGGCAGGGCAATAATAGCTTCATGGTGCGCGGATTGCGTTGCGAAGAGGCGAGAGACGGCGCTTTCCGGCTGCAATTGACCGGCCCGCACGGTCATGAGCTTGCCCGGCTTGCCGCACTCGGCCAGTCACTGCTCGACCGTTTCGGCGCGGATATTCCCGGCCATTGGCTGGAAGGCGGCGCGCTCATGGTTCAGGCGAAGGGCGAAGCCTCCGCCTATCTCTCGCTTATCCGCACCGCACCGGAAAGCATTGCGCTCGATGCCGTGCAGAAGGCGAGCGAGATCACCAAAACCCTCGCATCGGGTGCCATGAGCCATGGCGCACTGGTTGCCGCTGCCCATGAGGCGGTGGCGCATGGCACCAACATGGTCGGCGGCATGTCGAATTCGGGTGAAGGCGGCGAGCATATTTCCCGTTATGGCACCATCCGCGCCTCGCGCATCAAGCAGTTCGCCTCCGGCCGCTTCGGCGTCTGGGCCGGTTATCTTGCCGATCCGATGCTGGAGGAAATCGAGATCAAGATCGGCCAGGGTGCAAAGCCGGGAGAGGGCGGGCAGTTGCCGTCTCCCAAGGTGACGGTGGAAATCGCGGCGGCACGCGGAGGCACGCCGGGCGTCGAACTCGTCTCGCCGCCGCCGCATCACGATACCTATTCCATTGAGGATCTGGCCCAGCTCATCCATGACGCCAAGGCGGCGCGCGTGCGCGTTATCGTCAAGCTGGTCTCGTCGGAAGGCATCGGCACGATCGCGGTCGGCGTCGCCAAGGCGGGGGCGGATGTCATCAATGTTGCCGGCAATACCGGCGGCACAGGGGCGGCGGCCGTCACCAGCCTCAAATATACCGGCCGCGCGGCGGAAATCGGTATCGCAGAAGTGCATCAGGCGCTCTGCGCCACCGGCCTGCGCGCCAAGGTGTTGCTGCGCTGCTCCGGCGCGCACCAGACGGCGAGCGACGTGGTGAAATCCGCGCTGCTCGGCGGCGACAGTTTCGAATTCGGCACGACGGCGCTCATGATGCTGAAATGCGTCATGGCCAAGAACTGCAACATCAAGTGCCCTGCCGGGCTAACCACCAATCAGGAAGCCTTTAACGGCGATCCCCGCGCGCTGGCGCAATATCTCATGAACATCGCCCATGAAACGCGCGAGATTCTGGCCGCACTCGGGCTGCGCTCGCTGCGGGAAGCACGCGGCCGTTCCGATCTTCTTCACCTCCTCGATCATCCGGCAAGCGTCGGACAGCTTGACCTCCGGGCAATGCTTGCCGTGGTCGAAGAGGTGAAGGTCGATAGCCCCGTCTATATGGAAAAGGATTTTGCGCTGGACGACGCCTTCATCGAACTCGTGCGCTCTGCTTTGATCGACAGCAAGCGGGAAAACATCGAGCTTGGCGGCAATCGTTTCCTCAACAATTGCAACAAGAGCGTCGGCGGCCAGCTCGCCGTCGATATCGAACGCATGCTGAACCATGAACTTTCCGATGAAGAGGCGGATGCGCTGCCGGCGGTGAAGCGGGACAGCCGTGGCCGCCGATTCCTGGAGGCGGGTTCGGTGCGCATCGATACCTCCGGTTCCGCCGGGCAGTCCTTCGGCGCTTTCTGCAATGACGGTATGGTCATGATCCATACCGGCACCTGCAATGACGGTGTCGGCAAAAGCGCCTGCGGCGGCACCATCGTTGTGCGCTCTCCCGGTGGCGGCTCGGAAGAGGCGGGCGGCAATGTGCTGGTCGGCAATTTCGCGCTGTTCGGCGCCACCGGCGGCCGCACCTTCGTGGAAGGGCAGGCGGGTGACCGTTTCGCGGTGCGTAACTCCGGCGCCACCGCCGTGGTCGAAGGCGTGGGGGATTTCGCGTGCGAATATATGACCAACGGCGCGGTGCTGAACCTCGGCAGCTTCGGCAAGGGCTTCGGCAACGGCATGAGCGGCGGTTTCGTTTATCAGTACGACCCCTATGGCGATCTGCCGAAGAAAGTCAGCCATGATTCCATCCTGCTCGGTTCGATCACGGGTGAGGATGAACAGGCCGCAATTCATAATCAGGCCATCCACCAGCTTCTGACCTGGCATGTTGCGGAGACCGGCTCGGCCAAGGCGGCATGGCTTCTGGAAAACTGGGAAAGTGAACAGCACAACTTCGTTTACGGCATGCCACGCGCCCTGCTGCTTTATCAGGATAGCGATGAGATTCTGAAGGCGAAGCCCCGCAAGGAACTGCTGGAGGAACTGGCATCCGCGCTTGCCGCCCACCAGCTGCGCAAGTTCAAGCTCGCTTATCGTGACCGCAAGGCCGTCCTGAACGGAACGGTGCCGGGTTATGGCGAGACGGATACGGAGGAAATGTATGCGCTGCTCAACAATTATACCGTGTTGAGCATGGCGCAGGCCATCGCCATGCAGCGGGTACCGATGGCGTCAGGTCCTTCCGACCCGGCCATTGAAAAAGCCGTGCGCAATCTCATCCTCACGGAAGACTATGCGCTGATGCAGCGGCTGCTGAAATATGCCCGCGAGGCGCTTTCAGACCATGGCGATGAACAGCTTGCGGTGATGATCGCCGCCAAGCGTCTCGACGATTACAAGCAGGCGCTGGCGCGCAGGAACATCTGGTCGGTGGACAGCCCCGGCACCTATGGCTGGATCATCCAGCAGAACCGGAAAAACATCGAGAAGATCGGCCGCCTGCCGGGCTTCGAGGAGCTTTTCGCGGCCCGCGCCATTCCCGACCTCGCCACCGCATCCAGCCACAGGGCAGCATGATGAAGATACCTTATATTCCCGAAGACGCGCCCTTCAACGGTGATCAGCGCGCATGGCTTTCCGGTTTTCTGGCGGGGCTCCATTCCCGCGCCGCCATCGGCCTGGAGACATCGGTTGCCGCTGCTGCTCCCAGGGCGGCGGCCAGTCTGCTGAATATTCTTTTCGGCACCCAGACCGGCAATGCCGAGGCGCTGGCGATGGATATTGCCGCCGCCACCCGCGCGCAGGGCATGCAGCCGGTGGTGACGGCACTCGATGATGTCTCGATGGACAGTCTCGGCGCCATGAAGCGGGTCATCGTCGTCACCTCGACCTATGGCGAAGGTGAAATGCCTGATAATGCCCAGCTTTTCTGGGAAGCGCTCGCCGCGGACAGCGCGCCGCGTCTCGACGAGACGAATTTTGCCGTGCTCGCGCTCGGCGATACCGGTTATGACGGTTTCTGCCAGGCGGGCAAGCTTATCGATACGCGGTTCGAACAACTCGGCGGCAAGCGCATGAAGACGCGTATCGACTGCGATATCGACTTTGAGGACGCCGCCGCCGCATGGATCGGCGAGGCCCTGCCGCTCGCGCTTGCTGTCGATGGCGGCAGCGCGGCATCTGTCACCATGTCCGACATTGCCGAGCCGCCCGTGCGGGCAAAGCAGGGCTGGAGCCGCAAAAATCCCTATTCGGCTGAGGTAAGCGTCAATCGTCGCCTTTCCGGTCCAGGCTCGTCCAAGGAAATTCGTCACTATGAATTCGATCTCGGCGAAAGTAGCCTGGACTATGAGGCGGGTGACGCTCTTGGCGTCGTGCCCCTGAACGATCCGAAACTGGTCGGCGCGCTGCTGGAACACTTCGGAGCGGCTGCGGACAGCCAAATCGTCGGGCTGGACCGGCCGGTCGGCGATGTGCTTCACAACATGTTCGAGATATCGACGCCTTCGCGCGAACTCGTCGCCGAAATTGGCAAGCGGGCGGGGCATGACGAACTCAGCCACATTCTCGCAAACGGAGACAGGGAGCAGCTGGCCGCCTTTCTCTGGAGCAAGGATATTCTCGACCTCATCAATCTCGGCGGAAAGCCGCTATTCGATATTGCTGAATTCGTGACATTCCTGAAGCCGCTGCAACATCGCGCCTATTCCATTTCCTCCAGCCCGCTGGTCGCGAAAAACAGCGTGCATCTGACCATCGCCAGCGTGCGTTATCGCGCCGAGGGCCGTGAGCGTGGCGGCGTATGCTCCACCTATCTCGCCGACCGGGTGAAGGCAGGGCAGAATGCCGGAATTTTCGTCTCGCCGAACAAGGCGTTTCGTGTGCCGCAGGACAATGATGCGCCTGTTATCATGGTGGGACCGGGCACTGGCATCGCGCCCTTCCGGGCATTTTTGCAGGAACGGCAAGCCCGAGGCGCAAAGGGCAAAAACTGGCTGTTTTTCGGCGACCAGCACCGGCAGTCGGATTTCATCTATGAAAACGAGCTTGGCGACATGAGCCGCGACGGCGTGTTGACTCGCCTCGACCTCGCTTTCTCGCGGGATCAGGCGGAGAAGATCTATGTCCAGACCCGCATGCGACAGAACGGCAAGGCGCTCTATCAATGGCTTGAAGAGGGCGGATATTTCTACGTCTGCGGCGACGCGACCCGCATGGCGAAGGATGTCGATGATGCCCTGCACGGTATCGTCAGCGATGAGGCCGGCATCTCCGCCGAAGCGGCGAGCGAGTACGTGAACCGGCTGAAGCGAGAAAAACGTTATCTGCGTGACGTCTATTAAACGCAACCGATAAAGGGACCGCCGCCGTTGTACCGATTGTTCAGCAATTGGTGCAGGCGGTCTCGGCGTCGCGTTGCTTGAAGAAATACTCCCGGCCGATCGTGATCGACTTCACCCCGGACGAGGCAATGTCGGGCATGAACATCAGCAATTCATGCGGGATGGAAAGTTCGACGTGGATGAGAAAGCTGTTTTCCACGAGCAGGCGCGTCGGAACGGCGACCGGTGCCCCCACCGCATAAGGTCTCAGATTTTTCTCATCCCAGGACCAGGTGATTTTCGCCTGTTTTTGCGCATCGATCTTGATGCCGCTGATCTTCAGCTGCAGACCCTTGGTGCTGTAGGGCGCAAACACGGCGGCTGCGACATCCTGCATGCCGGCGAGATAGGTTTTATCGACGGAACCTGTTTTCGATATAAGATCATTGATGGAGGCTGCGGCGGTGCTTGCCCGCTTGTAGGTGTTGTATCCGATCGTCAATTCGAAAGAGGTCAGATAAAGCGCAAGCAATATCGGAAAGAGGATCGCGAACTCCACCGCGCCCACGCCACGGCGATCTTTGGCAAAGCGTGAAACGAGCGCCATCAGGCGTCGTTTGCCATTTGCCGCAACGGACACCAGCCCTGCCATCATGAGCCCCCGCCTGTGATGTATTTCTCGTTCATGAACGCATTTGTCGCGACGATGAGGAAATGTGAGGGCATCGATCCATCGGCCGGACGTATTTTGGTCAGGTATGGCCGGATGATATCGGCAACCACACGCCAGCGATAATAGACGCGCAACATGTTGATGGTTTCCGGCCCGCCCGGTTTGAAGCCGAATTGAGCCGTATCGAGATCGTAATATTCGCCATAGGCCTTCAGCGGAATCGTGGTCGGAATATCCTTGAAGGCGGTAAAGGAACGAAGGTCGATATAGAGCTTCTGTTCTTTTTGGATTTCATCCGCTGAGCAGGTGATCATCACCGAAACTTCATTGCAGAAGCTCTTGCGGAAATCCTCTTTCGAAATCGAGCTGCTGATCTGGCCGGTGCGCAGACGCCGCGCCATGTTCTCGGTGGCATTGGCGACGACCTGTTCCGCCATCAGGGCGATGAAGGTCTCGATGATCGCAAAGACCACGAGGAAATAGGGGATCGCGAGTATCGCGAATTCGATAGCTGCTGTCCCGTCGCGCGAGACTCCGAATTTTTCCAGCAATGGCTTCAGTCTGGCCAGTCGCATGAGGTGGTGTCTATCTCTAAGAATATGCGGCAAGCGCAACCGTTGAATTTGTTGCGGACCATAACCACCCCGATGTTTAGATTCTATTACTTCGATAAATTATACTTTAGTGATTTCCGAATTTGGTACGTGCCAAAATAAAAAAGCCCGGCTCAGGGCCGGGCTTTCTTGAAAGCGGATGAGGCGGAGGCTTAATCAGCATCGGCCCTGGCGAGGACCTCCAGCGTGGGCGTGGAGGTGATGTTATAACCGCAGTCCACATAATGGCATTCGCCGGTCACGCCGCGCGACAGATTGGACAGCAGGTAAAGCGCGGATCCGCCGATATCGTCGATGTCCGCGGTCCGCCGAAGCGGTGCGTTTTTCTGGTTCCATGCGTAGATCGCCCGCGCATCCGAGATGCCGGCGCCCGCCAGCGTGCGGACCGGACCGGCCGAGATGGCGTTGACGCGAATATCGCGCGGGCCGTAGTCGGCCGCGAGATAGCGGACGGACGCTTCAAGAGCCGCCTTGGCGACGCCCATGACGTTGTAGTTCGGAATGACGCGCTGCGAACCATTATAGGTCAGCGTCAGCATGGAGCCGCCATTGGTCATCAGTTCGGCGGCGCGCTTGGCGATTTCCGTGAAGGAGAAACAGGAAATGACCATGGTGCGGCTGAAATTCTCGCGCGTCGTATCCGCGTAGAGACCTTTCAGCTCGTTCTTGTCGGAAAAGCCGATGGCGTGGACGATGAAATCCAGCGAGCCCCATTTTTCGCGGATCGTAGCGAACAGGGCGTCGACCGAGGCGATATCCTCGACATCGCATGGTACGATGAAATCGGATCCGAGTTCGGCGGCGAGCGGTTTCACACGCTTGCCGAGCGCTTCACCCTGATAGGTGAAGGCCAGTTCCGCGCCCTGTGCCGCAAGCGCCTTGGAGATACCCCAGGCGATGGAATGATTGTTTGCGACGCCCATGATGAGGCCGCGTTTACCCTGCATGATGCCGTTCATGGGCAATTATCCGTTATGACGCTGGAAGACGAGCGTGGCGTTGGTGCCGCCGAAGCCGAAGGAGTTGGAAAGGATGGTGTCGATCCTGGCGTTGTCGATGCGGCTGCGAACGATCGGAACGCCCGCAAATTCGGGATCGAGCTCGGAAATATGCGCGCTTTCGCCGATGAAGCGTTCCTGCATCATCAACAGGCCGTAGATCGATTCCTGCACGCCGGCCGCACCCAGAGAATGGCCGGTGAGCGACTTGGTCGACTGGATATGCGGGATCTTGTCGCCGAAGACTTCCCGGATCGCGCCGATTTCCTTGCTGTCGCCAACCGGCGTCGAGGTGCCGTGGGTATTGATGTAGTCGATATCGCCCTTCACGGTGGAAAGCGCCTGCCGCATGCAGCGGATCGCGCCTTCGCCTGAAGGCGCCACCATGTCGTAACCGTCGGAGGTCGCGCCGTAACCGACGATCTCGGCGTAAATCTTGGCGCCGCGCGCCTTGGCATGTTCCAGCTCTTCGAGAACCAGCACGCCCGCACCACCGGCAATCACGAAACCGTCGCGGTTGACGTCATAGGCGCGCGAGGCGACGCTCGGCGTCTCGTTATATTTGGACGACATGGCGCCCATGGCGTCGAAGAGGTTGGACATGGACCAGTCGAGATCCTCATGGCCGCCCGCGAACATCACGTCCTGCTTGCCCCACTGGATCATTTCGGCGGCGTTGCCGATACAATGCGCCGAGGTGGAGCAGGCCGACGAGATGGAATAGTTGACGCCATGGATCTTGAACCAGGTGGCAAGCGTCGCGGAGGCGGTGGAGGACATGGCCTTCGGCACGGCAAAGGGGCCGATGCGCTTCGGGCTGTTGTTCTTCAGCGTAATATCGGCTGCCTCGACGATGGTGCGGGTGGAAGGACCGCCCGAACCCATGATGATGCCGGTGCGCTCATTGCCGCTGATGTCGCTCTCTTCGAGACCGGAATCGGCGATTGCCTGTTTCATGGCGACATGGTTCCACGCGCCGCCCTGCGACAGGAAGCGCATGGCGCGGCGGTCGACCAGATCGGTCGGGTCGAGAGACGGCTTGCCCCAGACCTGGCATTTGAAACCGTGTTCGGCAAAATCCGGCGAAAATGAAATGCCGGATTTGGCATTGCGCAGCGATGCGGTGACTTCAGCGGCATCACCGCCGATGGAAGAAACAATACCGAGGCCGGTGACAACAACTCGTCTCATGAAAGGGACCTTTTCTTAAGATTTCGGCTGGACGACCGAAGTCGCCCGGCGTTTGTCAGGACTATTCCGTCTGCCTCAGGCAGCCTTTTCCTTCGACAGGCCTACGCGCAGGTCCGTCGCCTGATAAATGGTTTCGCCGTCCGCTTTCAGCCAGCCGTCGGCGGTTCCGAGCACCAGACGGCCGCGCATCACGCGCTTGAAATCAATACCATATTGAAGGAGCTTCGTGTGAGGGCGCACCATGCCCTTGAACTTCACTTCGCCGGTGGAAAGCGCCATGCCGCGACCTTCTTCGCCCAGCCAGCCGAGGAAGAACCCCGTCAGCTGCCACATGCCGTCAAGGCCGAGGCACCCCGGCATGATCGGGTTGCCCTGGAAGTGGCAGGGGAAATACCAGTCGTCGGGGCTGACATCGTATTCGGCGCGGATGAAACCCTTGTCGAAGGCGCCGCCGGTTTCGGAAATTTCGGTGATGCGGTGAACCATGAGCATGGGGGGCAATGGGAGCTGTGCATTTCCCGGGCCGAACAATTCGCCGCGACCGCAGGACAGGATCTCCTCGTAATTGTAACTTGATTGCCTCGTTGCCATACCGCTTTCACTTCCCCAGTTACTGGTGTTGATCGACTTCACTAGAGCAAGTTAGGTTCAAAATGAAGCGCTGCAAGGGCAGAAGCCGCTCCGCCCCCATTCTTTGTCTTCGAACCTTCTTCCCAGAAGTCATTACCTCAATATGCCGTCCGCATACAGGAACCGTACGGCTGGAACCAGAGGAAATTTGCAGGAATGGCCGGTTTGCCGCCATTTGCCACGCCTAAGCCACGCCGAAACTATTGAAAGCACTCGCCGCAAAAGATATATGCTAATGCAATTGGTAAGTTTCATACCTCTGTTTGGAATGGGATTGCATGGCATTTGACGCCACATTGGATATCGGGACGAGGTTGCGGCGCTCGGGGCTGCGCCCCACGCGACAGCGTGTGGCTTTGGGCGATCTGCTTTTCGCAAAGGGCGATCGCCATCTGACGGTCGAGGAACTGCACGATGAGGCGGTCACCGCTGGCGTGCCCGTTTCTCTCGCCACGGTCTACAATACGCTGCACCAGTTCACCGAAGCCGGCCTCATCCGCGTTCTCGCCGTGGAAGGCGCCCGCACCTATTTCGACACCAACGTCTCGGACCACCACCACTTCTTCGTGGAGGGCGAGAACGAGGTTCTGGATATTCCCGTCAACAACCTCCAGATCGACAATTTGCCGGAAGCGCCCGAGGGCATGGAAATCGCCCATGTGGACGTGGTCATCCGCCTTCGCCGCAAGCGCGGATGAGGCTTCAGTCCGACAACAGACATGAAAATGGCGCCCACGGGCGCCATTTCTGTTTTCGGCGGTCATTTCTTTATGTCACTTCATGACATCTTCGGGCCGTCTGCCGGGCTTTGCCTTGTAGGGCGGAAAAGTCCAGCCGAAGACCAGAGCACCGGATCGGACGGCGAAGGCCGTCAGGACGCCTGCGGCTGATGCGGCATAAAGCGGTGCGCCGAGGAAATAGACGACAATGAAGGTAGAGGAGCCCAAAAGCGCGCAGGTGATGTAGATTTCCGGTCGCAGCAGCACGGAAGGTTCGCCGGCGAGAATATCGCGCAGCACGCCACCGAATGTAGCCGTCAAAACGCCGGTGACGATGGCGACGGTTGCGGAGCCGCTTGCGGCAAGCCCCTTGGCTGCTCCCATGACGCAATAAGCGGAGAGGCCGAGTGCATCGAGCCAGATCAGTACGCGGTAACGGGATTCGAACAGATGCGCGGTAAAGAACAGCAGCACCGCGACGGAGACGCAGACGAGGATATAGGTCGGGTTCACCACCCAGAATACCGGCGTCCTGCCAAGCACCAGATCGCGCACCGTGCCGCCGCCAATGCCGGTTGCGGCGGCGAAAAACAGGAAGCCGATCAGGTCGAGCTGCTTGCGCGAGGCGGCGAGCGCCCCGGTTGCGGCAAAGATGGCGACCCCGGCATAATCGAGAAAACCCAGAAGCGTCATGAAAAGGTTCCCCCCGGAAACACGGGCTGCGAACACGTCAGTGTCGCGCAAGCACTAAACTCTAGGCTGGCCGCCCGGATGATCGCAACATCCATAACCGAAACGGATGCAAAGGAAAATGCCGTGCGAATCGCTCTCGTTGCCGCTCTTCAGGCGCTGGTTCTCTTGATGTTTCCGGTGGCGCTCTCGGCGCAGCAGCAGCTGGTGAACGACCCCGAGATCTACGAGAAGGACCATTTCCGCAATGAGTGCAAGGTGGCGGCCTTCGGCGACGATTTCGTCACGCGGCTGGATATCAACAATGACGGGCTGATGGACGCCGTCGTCAATCACGGTGTTCTCGATTGTGATGGCGAAAAGGGCCGCAGCTGCGACGACGAGGGATGCCCCTATAATTTCTATGTTCAGGTGAAAGAGGGCGGTTATCTGATGATCGCGACAGCCCGGATTTACGACTATGATTTCATCAAGCGCTTCGGCAACATGGTCTTCGTGCTGAAGATGCATCCGCGTTATTGCGAGCGTACCGACAAGGAACCCTGCCTGATGACGGTGCGGGTGCGCGGCACGAAATTCGTCACCATCTCGCGAAAGTGACGGCGACGATTTTCAGGGCGTAATCCGCCGGATTTTGACCCTTTGATTATAGCGCTGGCGAAGCGAGCGCGGAATGATGAAGGTGGCGATGGCGACGGCGAAAACCGTGGCCGCAACCACCCAGAGGGCATTCGATTGCAGCGTGGCGGCGAGAACGGCGCCGCAGATCGCGCCGCATATCATGCCCAGCCAGGGCACGATCTGAATGCCCCAGTCGAGGCTTCGTTCGCCGAGAAGAAAACGACCGATGCCGCGGCCGAAGCGGGAAAGCGCGCCGGTCACATAGGTAAGCCCGATTGGCAGTCCCTCTATGTGCTCAACGGCGGCGTTGACCATGCCCATGGCGAAAACGACGAGATAAAATTGCGCAAGAGCGGAAGTCTCGCCGCCGAGCAGCGCGGCAATAGTTACCAGCAATCCCACCGCCATCAGAACGGCGAAGATGCGCCGGTCGAACTTATGCGCCACCACGATGCCGCCTGCATTGCCCGCCACGAAAGCAACGATTGCGAAAAGCAGTTTCGCGGCGTGGGAATAGAGGCCAGCCTCCATCGAGACTGCGGCGCGCGTGGTGTTGCCGGTCATGAAGGACACGAAGTCGCCTGAAATATGCAGGCCCACCGCATCCGTCATGCCCGCGATGAAGGAAATGGCGGCAACCAGCGCAATTCCGGTTCCGGTTCGCCTTGCCCTGATGATACTGCGGCGTCTTTGTCTGGTCATGGAAAAGCTCGATATGGAAAAACGACGGGCCTGTGCGCGGGGCCGTGTTATCCTATGTCTAGAATGCCGGGCGGTGTATTTGCAATCTTTCTGGAGGCCTTTGGAAGCTTCTATTTTGTCTAGACAAATATAAATTCCCTGCCTACCATGCCTCAAATAAAGCGATAAACAACATCGCACAAAAATAAATCAAAAGGGGTTCAGATCATGAAGAAAACATGGGTTCTCGCCACAGTCGCCGCGCTCTTTTCATCCGCTTCCGCCTATGCCGAGACGTCGGTGACGATTGGCATGTCCGGCTGGACCGGTTTTGCGCCGCTGACGCTCGCCAAACAGGCTGGCATTTTCGAAAAGAACGGCCTGAAGGTCGATATCAAGAAAATACCGCAGGCGAGCCGCCATCTGGCCCTTGCTTCCGGTGACATCCAGTGCGCCGCCACCACGGTCGAAACATGGATCGCGTGGAATGCCAATGGCGTGAAATCCACCCAGATTTTCCAGATGGACAAGTCGCATGGTGCCGATGGCATTGCGGTGCGCAGTGATGTCGCCAAGGTCGCGGACCTGAAAGGCAAGACGGTTGCCGCTTCCGCGCCGGGCACCTCTCCTTATTTCTTCCTTGCCTGGATTCTCAAGGAAAACGGCCTGACTCTTAAAGACGTCAAGGTCGTCAACCTCGAGCCGGGACCGGCTGCTCAGGCATTCGTTGCCGGTCAAAATGATGCGGCCATGACCTATGAGCCCTATCTGTCCACTGTCCGCGCCGCCCCCGACAAGGGCAAGATCCTCGCCACGACGCTGGATTATCCCGCCGTCATGGATACGTTCGGTTGCACCCCGGATTTCCTGAAGGCCAATCCGCAGGCGGCGAAAGCCCTGGCGGACAGCTATTTCCAGGCCCTCGAGCTCATCAAGGCCGATCCCGAAAAGTCCTATGCGACGATGGGGGCGGATGTGAAGCAGACCGGGGAGGCCTTTGCCGCTTCGGCAAAGTTCCTCGAATGGCAGGACAAGGCCGCCAACCAGAAGTTTTTCGAGGGTGAGTTCAAGACATTCTCGGAAAAATCGGCGGACCTGCTGCTGGAAATCGGCGTGATAAAGTCGAAACCCGATCTTTCGACCCTCGCGGATACGTCCTTCATCAAGTAACAGAAAAGGCGGCCGCATTCCCTGCAGGGAATATTGCAGCCAAAACAGGTGAGTGCGTCGATTGTGCGTCACGAAACGCGCACGGCGTTCTGATGGCGCGGCGAAGGTGCCGCGCCGGTTTTCCGGACAGGCGACAGATGCAACCTCTTCAACCCATAAGGAACAGCACGAGAATTGCTCTCGGCATCCTGTTCTTCGTGCTGTTTTTTTCTGCCTGGGGCATTGCCACGCTGGGCGGTTTCGTATCGCCGACCTTTCTGGCCGACCCCATCACCATGCTGAAGGACGGCATCTATCTGCTGACCGATCAGGGTTTTGCCAGCGATATCGGCATGACGATCTGGCGCGTGGTCGGCGGTTTCGTACTGGCATCGCTCGTTGCCGTGCCGGTCGGCATCGCCATGGGGGCCTATAAGCCCATTGAGGCGCTGCTGGAGCCCTTCGTCTCCTTCGCGCGCTATCTGCCGGCTTCCGCCTTCGTGCCGCTCCTCATTCTGTGGGCCGGAATCGGCGAGATGCAGAAGCTGCTGGTTATCTTCATCGGCGCGGTGTTCCAGATCATCCTGATGGTGGCCGTGGCTGTCGCCGGCACAAGACGGGATCTGGTGGAGGCCGCCTATACGCTTGGTGCGAAGGACCGGGGCGTCGTGCGCCGGGTTCTCATTCCCGCCAATGCGCCCGATATTGCGGAAATCCTCCGTCTCGTTCTCGGTTGGGCCTGGACCTATGTCATCGTCGCGGAACTGATCGGCGCCTCCTCGGGCATCGGCTATATGATCATCAACAGCCAGGCGCTGATGGCGACCGGGCAGATCATCTTCGGCATCATCGTCATCGGCATTATCGGTCTTATTTCGGACTTCGCGTTCAAGTCGCTGAACCGGAAGCTTTTCGCCTGGAGGCTTGCCTGATGAGCGAACTCGTTATCAAGGGCGTCAGCCGCACCTTTCCTGGCGTACAGGGCGGGCAACCGACACTGGCCCTCCAGCGCACAGATCTGGAAATTCCCCGCAATGATTTCGTCACCATCCTCGGCCCGTCGGGATGCGGAAAATCGACCTTGCTGCGCATCATCGCCGGTCTCGACCGTCCGACGACGGGCGAGGTGCTGTTATCCGGCAAGGCGGTAACGGGCCCGGGGGCGGATCGCGGCATGGTGTTCCAGTCCTATACCCTGTTTCCCTGGCTGACGATCCGCGAAAACGTCGCCTTCGGCCTGCGCGAACGCGGGGTGGCCGAGAAGGAAAAATGGGAGATCGTCGACAGCTATATCGACAAGGTCGGCCTGCGCGGTTTCGAGAACCATTGGCCGAAACAATTGTCCGGCGGCATGCAGCAGAGAACGGCCATTGCCCGCGCCCTGGCGAACGGCCCGAAAATCCTGCTGCTCGACGAACCTTTCGGCGCTCTCGATAACCAGACGCGCGGGTTGATGCAGGAACTGCTGCTCGGTATCTGGGAGCGCGAGCAGAAGACCGTTATTTTCGTCACCCATGACATCGAAGAGGCGGTCTTCATGGCGTCGCGTGTGGTGACCATGTCGGCAAGGCCGGGTCGCATCAAGTCGATCACGCCGGTCGACCTGCCGCATCCGCGTCACTATACCGTCAAGGCCAGCCCGGAATTTTCCGAACTGCGCGCCAAGCTTACGGAGGAAATCCGCAGCGAGGCGATTGCTGCCGCTGCCCATGGATAGTTGATCCGGCAAAGGGGAGGATAAAAGTATCGGGATGAGGAGCACAGGCGCCGATCTTCAGGAAAAATCGCTGCACGAGCGCATCCGCAATGATGTCGAGCGCCACATCATGTCGGGCGAATGGCCGCCGGGTTATCGTATTCCCTTCGAACACGAGATGACCCGGCAATATGCCTGTTCGCGCATGACGGTGAACAAGGCTCTCAGCGAACTGGTGCAGCGCGGACTTATCGAAAGACGCCGCCGTCTCGGCACCTTCGTTCGCCAGCCCCATGCGCAATCCGCCGTTCTGGAAATCCACGATATCGAGCGGGAAGTGCAGGCGCTGGGTCTGGTCTATGGTTACCGTCTCGACAAACGAAGGCTGCGCCCTGCGGGGGAAGAAGACGGTGCGGCCATGGCGCTTGCCGCCGACGCCCCGGTGCTGGAACTCACCTGCACGCACTTCGCCGGCGGCGTTCCCTTTTGCCTTGAAGAGCGCATCATCAATGTCACCGCCGTTCCGGAGGCGGAGGCCGCGGATTTTTCACAGATCGGGCCGGGGACATGGCTGCTGAAAATGGTGCCCTGGAGCGCTGCCGAACATCGCATCAGCGCCGTTTCCGCCGACCGTAAAAATGCGGCGGCGCTCGGTATTGCTTCCGGTGCTGCCTGTCTGGTCATCGATCGGCGGACCTGGCATGGGGCGGATTATATCACCCGTGTCCGTGTCACCTATCCCGGTGACCGTCATGCCCTCGTTGCGCAGTTTTCGCCCTCGCAGAGCAGCTGAAGGCCTTTGATCGGTCAATTTTTTGTAAAGAAGAGTTTACGGGTCGTCTTTTGACAATATAATAGTTGTCAAAAGAACTCAGGTTTATTATCGGAACGTCAAGCTTTCACGACGGTATCCGTTCATGACCCCGGTTTTCAGGAACCGGTCAATCTGCGGATGAGTTCATCGACGGAAATCCGGGATAAAAATTATGTCAGCTGAGACCTCAACTTCTTCCGCATCCTTCAACAAGGCAAACACGACAAGGCATCTCTCCCTTGCCATGACTGTCACCTTGCTGGCCGGCTTGAGTGCTGGCCTGAGTGCCGGCGCGGTTTTCGCTCAGACGGCATCGGAAACCCAGATACAGCCCGCACCGCAAACGGAAGCGGTTCAGCCGGTCGCTCCTGCGACGCCGAGCGCTCCGGCGGCCACGCCCGTCCAGCCTTCCGCGACTGTACCGGAACAACCGGCCGCCACCGCACCCTCGCAGCCTCAGTCAACTCAGCCCGCACCGGTCCAGCCTGCACCCGCTCAGCCCGCGACGAATACCGCACCGGGCGTCGAAGGTCTGGCGCCGCAGCCGACGCAGGCCGAGCAACCCGCACAGACGGGCCAGACGACCGCGCCGAATGAAGCCGCGACCCCGATAGAGCCTGTCAGCACCGAACCCGCGAGTGCTGAACATCGTGCGGATATCCCGCACAACCTTTCTCCCTGGGGCATGTTCATGGCGGCCGACTGGGTCGTAAAGGGTGTCATGATCGGCCTTGCCTTCGCATCTCTGGTCACGTGGACGGTCTGGGTCGCGAAGTCTATCGAGCTTGCAGGTGCGCGGGTGCGCGCCGGCTCGACGCTCAAGGTCATTCGCAGGGCAAAAACCCTGACCGAGGCCACCGAGGCCGTCGAAAAGAAGGGCGGGCCGGCAGCACTGATGCTGCGCATGGCAACCCACGAAATGCAGCTTTCCGATGCGGTGGTCGAACACACGGATGGCGGCGGTATCAAGGAGCGTGTCTCTTCGGCGCTGTCGCGTATCGAAACCCATGCGGGTCGCCGCATGTCGCGCGGGACCGGTGTTCTTGCGACCATCGGTTCCACCGCTCCCTTCGTGGGTCTGTTCGGCACCGTCTGGGGCATCATGAACTCCTTCATCAGCATTTCGGAATCGCAGACGACCAACCTTGCCGTCGTCGCGCCGGGCATTGCCGAAGCGCTGCTCGCCACCGCCATCGGCCTTGTCGCCGCCATTCCGGCCGTGGTGATCTACAACGTCTTCGCCCGCTCCATCACCGGTTACCGCCATCTGCTGGCGGATGCCGCAGCCGGTGTGGAACGCCTCGTCAGCCGCGATCTCGATTTCCGCCGTATTCCGCCGGGCAGCACCAGTAAGCCCGCAGTATCGCTGGTTGGACGGTGATCGGCCATGGCTGGCGGTATTCGCGAAAATAGCGGAGACGATCTCTCCGAAAACCACGAGATCAATGTTACGCCCTTCATCGACGTGATGCTGGTTCTGCTCATCATCTTCATGGTGGCGGCACCGCTCGCCACCGTCGACGTGAATGTCGATCTGCCCGCATCCACCGCAAAGCCGGCGGAACGCCCGGAGGAGCCGCTTTATCTGACGGTCAAGGACGATCTCTCGCTCAATCTCGGTAATGATGCGGTTGCCCGCGAAGCATTGGCGGCCGCCATCGACCGGCAGACGGGCGGCAAGAAGGATACGCGCATCTTCCTGCGGGCCGACAAGGCGGTCGATTACGGCCACTTCATGGAAATCATGAACCTGCTGAGAGATGCCGGTTATCTGAAGATCGCCCTTGTCGGGCTGGAAAACGCGGCTGCCGCATCGCAGCCCGCTGCCGCTGGCCAACCCGCAGCGCCGGGAACCGCGCCATGACTGAAAACGGCTACCCGCAGGCCCGGCATTCCCGTATCGGGGAAGTGACGCTGTGGTCCGCCGCGGCGCTGCTCATGCTGGGCGTTCACGCCGGTTTTGCCTATTATCTCATGCAGGAGCCCGAGGAGCTGGATGCCGGCGGGCCGCCGCCTGCCGCTATCATGATCGAAATGGCGGCAATACCGGAAGCCGTCAAGACCGAAGAAACGACCCCGGCGCAGGATGTCGAAGACGCCGAAGAGGTGAAGAGCGACAGCAGCGAACCGGTGGAGGAAGCCGCCCCGGAAGAGCCGCCGCCACCGGAACCGGTTGCGGAAACGCCGCCGCCGCCGCCAGAGCCGGTGCAGCCGCCCGAACCGCCGGTCGAGGAGATCGTCGAACCGCAGGAAATTCCCGAACCCGTGGAGCCGGTCGATCCCGTTCAGGAGCAGATGATGGCGGAACTCGAAAATGTCGAGGTCCCTCTGCCCGTCATGCGTCCTCCTCCGCCGCCCGTCGAAAAGAAGGTGGAAAAGAAAGAGCCGGAAGAGAAGAAGAAGGTCGAGCGCCAGCGTCCCAAACCGCAGCAGGCATCGGAACTGCGCGAAACGGCGAAGGCCGAAGCCCAGCAGTCCGACCGGACGGCGGCATCGCGCAGCAATGCCGGCTCCTTCTCGTCCTCGTCCATGTCAAATGCCGATTGGGGTGCGAAAGTGCGCTCGGCGATGCAGCGGCGACTTGTGCGTTCGGCTGGAAAATCGGGAATGACCATTACGGTTTCATTCAAGATAGACAGCGGTGGTTCCGTCGGCGGTGCGAGGATTATTTCATCCACCGGTGACTCGGCGATGGATCAGAAGCTTCTGGCCGTCATACAAAGAGCGTCCGTCTCGCCGCCGCCGCCAGGCGCAAATACGAGTTTTACACTGCCGATTCTTTTCAAGTAGGGTGAAGCAGCCCGACCGCATAAGGGCATCCCCACTCTGGAGAGGATGGGATGCCCGATTTATTTTCCATGTTGATTTGCAGCGACCGTATACCGCAAAGTAGGACCAGTCCGTCCCATCGCATGCAAGCCAACAGGAATCACGAAAATCATGAAATTCTCAATCGCAGAGGCGGAGGATCTCGTATCCTCTATCTTTGAGCGCAACGGCGTTCTGCCGCAAAACGCCCGTTCGGTGGCAAAGGCGCTCGTCGCCTCCGAGGCGGCCGGCCAAGGTGGTCACGGTTTTCGCCGCATCCCCGTTTACGTCCGGCAGGCGCGGGTTGGAAAGGTCGATGGCAAGGCGCGTCCGGTGGCGACACGCGTGAGGCCGGGCGTGCTCTCGGTCGACGCCAATCACGGCTATGCCTATCCGGCGATCGATTGCGCCCTTGAGGAATTGCCGGACATGGTCCGGCAGCAGGGCATTGCGCTTGCTGCGATCCATCGCTCCCATCATGCGGGTGTCATGGCGCTAACCGTCGAGCGCCTCGCCGAAATGGGTTTTGTCGCGCTCATGTTTGCCAACGCCCCGGCATCCATGGCCCCCTGGGGCGGCAGCAAACCGCTTTATGGAACCAATCCAATCGCCTTCGCTACCCCCGTCAGCGGCGCCGATCCGCTGGTCATCGATCTCGCACTCTCCAAGGTCGCGCGCGGAAAGATCATGGCGGCCCGCCAGAAGGGTGAAACCATTCCCGGCGACTGGGCGCTCGACCGAAACGGCCGGCCGACGACCGATCCCAAAGAGGCCATAGAGGGAACCATGGTGCCCGCAGGCGAGGCCAAGGGCGCTGCGCTGGCATTGATGGTGGAGATCATGGCCGCTGCGATTACCGGCGGAAACTTCGCATTCGAGGCATCTTCCCTTCTCGACGACAAGGGAGCACCACCATCTCTCGGCCACACGATCATCGCCATAGACCCGGTATCGTCAGGCGGCGCGGCCTTTACCGAGCGGCTGGGGCTCATAGCCGGCGAGATAGAAAAGCAGGAAAATGTGCGTCTGCCCGGCCGCCGCAGCCAGGGGATTCGCAAGCAGGCGCTGGTAAGCGGCATCGTGATCGAAAGCGATATTCTGGCCGAAATTAAATCGCTCTGATGCGACAATTAAAACCCGGCGGGTCGACTATGACCCGCCGGGCAAACCGTAAATGGCATGCTTTGCATTTGCGTCGATAGGGCCGGACATCATGTCCAGCCCGCTTTGGTCCGCCATCCCTCCATTGATATGGAAGGATTTTGACGCAGAAAGCCGCTCATTCGGTTTTCAGCTTACGGGAGGGGACGTTTCGCGTAAGCTTGGATGATCAGGTGGGCGATTATGCGTGCTGCTCGATCAGGCCGCGCAGCAAGGCGATGCTGACGGCATTCAGCAGATTGGCCGCACCCAGCCTGTGGCGCACCCTTTCAAGAGTGTCCTTCACGTCCGCTTCGTCCGCGCCGGTTATCAAGGCGATGTGGGACGGATGCTTGCCCCGCGCGACCAGCCCCAAATAGTGCCGCTCACGCTCCGAAAGGATGATTTCACGCGTCTGGCGATGTTCATGCGGCATATTTGAAGACATTTTCTTTCAGCCTTAAAAGAGATTGGCCTTCCCGGGGCGCGATCAGTCAATGATTCATTCCCCGAAACCAGCTCGTTTACCGCTCTGTCTATACGCGAACAGAAACGCTAATTTCGCCAATAGGTTTCATCGGGCATCAGTAATTATGCAATAAAGGGCCGCTTTCGCAGCAAGCCCATCCCGACCCGGACGCTCTATTCTGGGCATTGAGACGAACTGCGACACCAATATCGCCAGAGACCACAATCGGTCTGGCGCGAAATGCAGCTTCAAAGCTCTGGAATGTTTTCGTCACACCCGAAGGATATGCGGCGCTCTAATAGGCGATGTGCCTCACCGATAGAATAACATCTCGCGCCAAGTTTTTCGTTTTATTGTTATGTTTCGGCACATATTGCGATGAGCGCCGACATATTTCTCAAATTTAATGCGTCATTCCGAAATATTGATGCCTTCAACATGTATCATCCGGCGGAATGATGCGCGTGTTTCTTGCGAATGTCGGTCGGTGTTGCCCCGAACCAGCGGGAAACGGAACGCGAAAACGCACCGGGTGTCGAATAGCCAAGCCTGTAACTGATGTCTGATACCGGAAGATCGCTTTCCACGAGGAGTTTGAAACCGGCATTTTTGCGAATGGCATCCTTTATCTCGTTGAGATTGGTGCCGAGCTCTGCGAGCCGCCGTTGAAAACTCCGCTCCGACAGGTTGAAATAGGGAGCGATCTCGCCGAGCGAAAGCTCGGCATCCGAAAGCCGCATCTGCATGTACCGCTTCACCTGGTCAATGAAATGGGTCGCGTCCGCCGATGTTTCCGGTCGCAACATGCGGCACTGCAGGTTCATCAGCTCGAACAGCCGCTCATCCGCATTCGGATTAACCACATCGAGAAGCGATACCGGAAGACGCATGGTATGGATGGGCTGGGAAAAACTGACGCGCCTGGTCATTCTTTCTTTAAATAGCTGAATATTATTCGGTTTCGGCCGCTCCAGACCGATCTCGATCTGGTTGATGCGATCTCCGAGAATATCACGGAGACGCTGTACCAGGACGGCGAGCGACAAATCCACATATTGATCGCGTTTGGCGATAACCGGCGCGAAGGACCATGACAGGGTTACCTGCGTGGCATCCGTTACCATGGTGAAATTGCTGTTATTGGTCGCGTAATAAACATGGTCCTGAAGAAAACGCAGGAACGCCCGTACCGTCGGTGCGCTGATCAGCCCATATCCGAACGCGCCGGATGCACCCGCTGGAAAGGTAGAGGCGCATTGCAAACCGAAGGCGTCGTCGCCGGAAATCAGTGCGCAGGTTTCGAGCAGACGGGAAAATCTATCGAGGCTGATGCGTTCCGTCAGGCTGCTGAATGTGGCCGGATCAATGTCCAGAGCCTTGCAGATCGGCGCGATATCGATGCCCCGTGACCGGGCATAATTGCTGACGCCGGCAGCCAGACCGGCCACCACACTTATCTCGTCGCTGACCCTCTTCTCGGGCATCCCTCGCCTTGGCGTACCATGTTTGGAAATTGTCGCCTGATGGTAAGCCTTGAAAGAGCGTTTGTCGAGCAGCCCGGCTCCGGGATTTTAAGTGCGGTCGGTATCTGCGCTTTGCTCCAGCACCTGCATGATGGCTTGGCCGGCATCTTCGATAGCGCCGCTATTATCGACGGTCGTGACGTCGAAATTTCCAGCGACCGTCAGCGAACTGCGTTCCAGCCGCCGAAGAATATCGTCCCGGCTCTCTCGCCCACGCTGCTCCAGGCGCATTGCCAAAACCTCCGGCCGCGCAACGATGTTCAAGACCTTAAGACGGGAAAAGGCGGTGCCGAAATGCGGCAGGGCGGAACGCGAACCGTTGGCGATGACCACGTCTCCCGCATTGAGATGATGATAGACAGCGGCAGGGATGCCGTATTTCAGTCCATGCGCCTGCCAGGACACCGCGAAGGCGCCCTCATCTTCCAGCCGGTTGAACTCGTGCATCGAAACGGCATCGTGGTTTTCACCCCCCGCATCGCCGCTGCGGGTAATGACGCGGCGGGTGAAGTGAAAGCCCGGCCGTCCGCACAGTCGCGCTGCGGCATAGTCCATCAGCGTGTCCTTGCCGGCCCCGCTCGGGCCGACAATCACGATCATCGTGCCGGGCGATGCCGCGCGCCGGCTATCCTGCCCATCGTGGGTCATGCCACGCGCTTGCCCTGACGCCAGACGGAGCGGGCGACCGGCACACCATCTTCGCGGTGAACCCGGACCAGATCGGCCCGCAATCCCGTCGCGATACGACCGCGATCAAGAAGGCCGACGGTGCGCGCCGGCGTGGCGGTGACCATGCGCAGCGCTTCCGGCAGGCTGATGGCTTCTACCTGGTCGGCGAGCAGGAATGGCGCGAAGAGCAGGCTGAAGGGCACATAGTCGGAAGAAAGAACATCCAGCACGCCGATCTCGGCAAGATCGCGGGCGGCGATGTTGCCGGAATGGGACTTGCCGCGAACGATGTTCGGCGCGCCCATCAGCACGCTCATGCCGGCGCTGTGCGAGGCTTTTGCAGCCTCGACGCTGGTGGGGAATTCCGCCAGTTTCACACCGTGGCCGATAGCCTCGCCGACATGCGCTTCGGTGGCGTCGTCATGGCTTGCGACGGTAATGCCGCGTTCGGCGCAGCGGGCGGCCAGATAATCGCGGTGCCTGGCGGAATATTCCGCCGACGCCGCCTGCCGACGCCGCACGAACTCGGCGAAAGCCTCGTCGCTCAGCCCACGCTTTTTCTGGTAATAGAAGATATATTGATCCATCGACTGGAACTGGCGCTGCCCCGGGGAGTGGTCCATCAGCGAAATCAGCCGCACGCGCGGATCGGTTTCGAAGTCTTCGAAATTTTCAAGCACATCCGAGGAGGCGACTTCACAGCGCAGATGCAGCAGATGATCCGAACGAAGGCGGTTCTGATCCGCCGCGGCCTCGATGGCGTCAGCCATTTCGCGCATTTCACCCTTCTTGAAGCCGCCGTCTTCATCCGAACCGAGCCGCAGGCAGTCGAACACGGTAGTGATGCCGGAGGCGGCCACCTGCGCGTCATGGGCCTGAATGGCGGCGATCTTGTCCCAGATCACGCCGGGGCGCGGTGAATAATGCTGCTCAAGATGGTCGGTATGCAGTTCCACCAGACCCGGGATCAAATAATCACCTTCCAGGTCTTCGCCGGTTTTGGAAGCACCTTCGCTGATATCGGCGATCTTGCCGTCACGGATCAGGACGGAGCCCAGAATAATATCGTCTTCCAGAACGATACGGGCATTGGAAAGGGCGTGCTCGGTCATGGGTTCGCATCTTTCTTTGGTTGCTGGCCAAGGGGGTGCCAGCTATGAACGGTAAAGGGCGCGCCGCGCGTTTCTTCAATGAACAAGGCGAGGCCGGAAATGCTGAGAGGTCGATCGGTGAATTCGGAAAACCGCGCCGAAAGCACCTCGTGCATGGCGGGTTGTTCGGTTTCATCGATGCGGCCGGTCAGCGTCATGTGAAAACGGAAATCATCCATGACATGCGGATAACCCCAGAGTGACAGATTTTGCCGCTGGCTCTCCGTCAGCATCTGTGGCCGCCGACGGGCAATATCGGTCTCGGACAGGGGGGCGCGAAACCGGTCGAAATGATCGACGATCTCGGCGGCAAAATCCTGCAGCGGTTGATAGGTGCGGTCCGGGACCAGTGCAAAAAACGGCCCGAGTGCACCGACGACGACGCGCGGAATTTCGAAGGTGGACTGGCTGGCCGCGAAATCTTCGAAGGCCGTGAGCAGCTCCGCTTCGCTATATTTTTCGGCAAGCTCGAAAGGAGCCTTCAGGGTCGCGTGGAAACCATAGCGGCGTGGCTCCTCCGTCATGTCGGCATAGTCGTCGTGGTCGTCATGCAGCGTGCCGGAAAATGCGTCGCGGCCCAGCCAGCGTGACGCTGCCTCAGTTAGCGGGTGATCTTTAGCCGGAGAAAAATAGATGGCATAGCGCACGGCAAGCACTCTTCAGTGTCATGGGAGACCAGGGATGAGAAGCTATTTGGCGTGACTCGCCGGCTTCCCGCAAGGTCAGGAGTGCGACGTAATTGGTTTCCGTGACAGAATGATGATGCCGAAGGAAAAAAGCGCATTGGAAATGCGGCAAACTTCCGAATGTGCTGAAGACACAGGCAGAGATGATGACGGGATACGGCCGGCATAAATTGGGACTGCGCGAGTATCCGGCAGAGATAGCGAACGTCGTTACAACGTTCGTCATTCCATCCCTTCAGAGCTAGTGTTGTGTTTTGCCGATCAGGCGTGAACGCAGCGAATTGGAGATGTGGTCGAACAGGAAAACAACGAAGAGGATAAGCAGGACCATATAGGCGACCTTGTCCCAGTCGGCATTGGTACCCATCGCTTCCAGCAGTTTCAGACCGATGCCGCCCGCGCCCACCGCGCCGATGATCGTAGCGGAGCGGGTATTGCTTTCCCAGAAATAGAGCGACTGCGAAATGAAGACCGGCAGGACCTGCGGCAGCACACCGAAGCGGTTGACCGCAATCGGGGAAGCGCCGACCGATTTGACACCCTCGCGCTGCTTGTCGTCGACATTTTCCAGCGCCTCGGCATAGACCTTGCCGAGCGCACCGGTATCGGTGAAGAAGATCGCGGCAATGCCGGGGATCGGTCCGGGGCCGAAGCTGCGGGTGAAGAACAGCGCCCAGATCAGCATGTCGATGGAACGCAGGAAGTCGAACAGCCGCTTCATGCCCCAATTTGCGGCCCTGTTGGCGGTGATGTTGCGCGCGGCGATGAAGGCGAGCGGCAGGGCGACGAGCGTGCCGAACAGCGTGCCTACAAAGGCCATGACCAGCGTCTGCATCAGCTTGGAAAGAATATCGGCATGTTGCCAAACGCTGTTGTCGAGGAAATCATCCACCATATGGCCGATATTGGAGCGCTCGGGATCGAGCCTTTCTCCCCACAGCGCGAGAGCGGCGAGTTCGCCAAAGCCCTTGCCCCAGAATTCCGATTTGGTGTCGAACAGGAAATTCGCCCATCCAAGGAAACGGCGCTGTACATAGACCTGGCTGGTGCGGATTTCCGCCTGTCCGGCAAAACCAAAATGCACGAGAACCTTGTTGCCGTCCTGCTGGATTTCCTGCGGCACATCGTTGGATGCCCGGGCCTGTTCTCCATTAATGATGACGGGATAATTCTTGCCGTCGACATAGACATCCACCCGGGTCGGGGTCACGTCGAGGCGGTTTTCCATGCCCGCATAAACGACACTGTAGCCGCCATCCGGCAGGGGCTGCAGCCAGTCGATCTTTGCATCGACCGGATATTGCCCGCGGCTGGACCATTGCGGCTCAACCTTGCCGTCTTCGAAACGCAGGCGCGGCTGGGCGCGCCAGGAATACCAGTCCTGAATATAGCTCGAGGCACGATCCCACCGGCCCTGCATGAAAGCCGGCCCGACATTGAAGAAGAAAAAGCAGCCGACGAGATAGGCGAAGACGATGAGGATGCCGGCCAGCAGACCATATCGTTGCATGAAACTGCGATTGAACACTTGCGGATGCGCGGCCGTCAACCTCTCGCGGTCGGCGGTGTTGAGAATGAAGCTGGACGACATCAGGCCGCTCCCCGTCCGAATTCGAAGGATTGATGGCCGATCAGCCTGCGGCGCAGCCAGCTGGAAAACTGGTCGACGGCGATGATGGTGATCAGCAGAAGGATGATGATGGCATAGGTCTTCGACGCATGATCGTTACCAATCGAAAGCCGGAAGACCTCGCCGATGCCGCCGCCGCCCACGGCACCGATGATGGTGGAGGCGCGTACGTTGATTTCGGCGCGCAGCAGCGCATAGGACACGAAATTGGGCAGAACCTGCGGCACGATGGCGAAACGCACCCGCTCCAGCCAGTTGGCGCCGGCGGCGCGCAGGCCTTCATCCGGCTTCATGTCGGCATTTTCCACTACTTCGAAGAAAAGCTTGCCCAGAGCGCCGATCGTGTGGACCGAAATCGCGATGATCGCCGCTATCGGACCGATGGATAGAATGGCGGTGAGCAACCCGGCGACGACGATTTCCGGAAAAGCGCGCAGCACTTCCATCACCCGGCGCACCACCCAGCGCACGAGGCCGGCGCCGACAAGGTTGGTGGAGGCGAAGAAGCAGAGCACGAAGGCAAAACCCGTGCCGATGATTGTCGAGACCAGCGCAATATTGAGCGTGATGATCAGCTGATAGATGAAGTGCGGTATGTAGAAACCGTCGGTGATGTAAACGCGGTCCGCGACATAATTGTATTTCAGCGAGCCATCCGCGTAGGGTGACGGCAGGTCGAACATCGCGCGGAAGATTTCCAGCGGACTATCGGGCACGAAGGTTTTCATGAAGTCGAAAAAGTAGGGCAGACGCTCGAAGAACTTGCCCGAATTGGCCGCATTGGCGAAATTCAACGAGGCGGCGAGGATGGCGAGAAAGATCACGAGCGAAATGACGGTATAGATTCGCCGTGTCGCAAGCTGCTGTTGATAGTGACGCATGACCGTCTGGGACGATGCGCTCAATCCCTCGGGCGAGAGGGTGCCATGCTGCAGTGTGGTCGCCATGCCGCTTTTCCTTTATTGGCAAAAGCGGCGGT
The DNA here is from genome assembly GCF_004005385.1 of Agrobacterium sp. CNPSo 2736. Classification (NCBI taxonomy): domain Bacteria; kingdom Pseudomonadati; phylum Pseudomonadota; class Alphaproteobacteria; order Hyphomicrobiales; family Rhizobiaceae; genus Agrobacterium; species Agrobacterium sp. CNPSo 2736. Next base: position 114,078 of record NZ_RZTX01000005.1, read on the forward strand.
GCCGCAAGGCACCGCCGCTTCCGGATATGATCTGAGGATCAGCCGCCGATAACGGACTTACGGGCGTCGATGATCGTCTGGTAGAAGGACGGATCGACCTTGATGTAGGCGGTGTTCTTGCCCTGGGTGAAACCCTGGAAGCAGGCGAGGTCCTTCTTCGGCAGTTCCATGAAGAAGTCTTCGACCTTCTGCTTCATCGCGTCGCCGAGCTTGTTCGTAACCATCAGCGGACCGTTCGGGATCAGCGGCGACTTCCAGACTTCGACGATATCGTCCATGTCGAGGTTGCCCTTCTTGACCATCTGGTAGAGGTTGCCGGCGGTGTAGCCTTCTTCCCACTTGCCGACGCCCGAACCGAAGGTCGTGCCGACATCGAACTTCTTGTCGAGAACGGCGAGAACGAGGTTCTCATGGCCGCCGCCGAAGCCGGTTTCGGAGAAATATTCCTTGACCGGAACGCCGGTTTCCTTCGGGATCGCCACGTTCGGAACGAGGAAGCCGGAGGTGGAGTCAGGATCGGCGAAGCCGATCTTCTTGCCCTTGGCATCCTTCAGCGTCTTGATACCGCTGTCCTTGCGGGCAACCATGATGGTGTAATAACCGGTCGAACCGTCAGCGCCGGCGGTGGTCAGGATCGGATCGACGGCTTTCGGATCGGCAAGAGCGATCTTGGCGTAGGAGGACGCGCCCATGGAAGCGATGTCGATGGTGCCGCCGAGAAGACCCTGGATGACGCCGTTATAGTCCGGCGACGGGAAAACCTGAACTTCGGCAACGCCGGTCGCGGCCTTCAGGCCATCGGCAACGCACTTGGTGTTGCGGATCTGGTCGGCTTCGTTTTCAGAGCCGTCGAGACCGATGCGCAGAACCTTGACGTCCTGAGCCATGGCGGAACCGGCCAGAACGCCAAGCGCGACTGCCGAAAGAAGGACTTTCTTCAACATGGACTTTCTCCTGTTTCCCGGCGAGCCGGAGTTTGTTGTGAAGTATCGGCCCTTGACGCGGGCGCAAACGATGCTGAGCGGTTCCTCAGAGCCCGGCGAGAGCGAGCGGTTCGGGGCCGGCAGATTGCTGCACCGGACGCGCGGGAAGCTGCGCGCCGGGAATATTGATGCTGGTCGAGGTCATGGTCTCGTCGATGCCCGACCCTTGAGAATCGGTTCCGTAAATCTCCGTGACGGCCGCAGCCGTCAGCTCAGTAGGGGTTCCGTCGAAAACGACGCGGCCCTGAGACATGCCGATGATGCGTTCGCAATAATTGCGCGCCGTATCCAGCGTATGCAGGTTGGTGATGACCGTGATGCCTTCGCGTTCGTTGATGTCGCGCAGCGCGTCCATCACGATCTTGGCGTTCAGCGGGTCGAGGGAAGCGATCGGCTCATCGGCCAGAACCATCTTCGGAGACTGCATCAGGGCGCGGGCGATGGCGACGCGCTGCTGCTGACCGCCGGAAAGCGTGCCGGCAGCCTGCATGGCCACATGCTCGATGCCGAGCCTTTCCAGGGCGGCGATGGCCATCAGGCGCTCGTCATTGGTGAAGATGTTGAACAGGCTGAGCGCCGTCGAGCGGTGATTGAGGCGACCGAGCATGACATTGGTGAGCACATCGAGGCGCGGCACCAGATTGAACTGCTGGAAAATCATGGCGCAGTCGCGCTGCCAGCTGCGAAGCGCCGCGCCCTTCAGCGCCGAAACTTCCGTGTCGTTGAAATGGATGGAACCCGAGGACGGATCAACGAGGCGGTTGATCATGCGCAGCAGCGTCGATTTTCCCGCACCCGAGCGTCCGATAACGCCAACCATCTGGCCCTGCGGAATTTCGACATTCACGGAATCGACCGCGGTGTGGTTGCCAAAGCGGCGCGTGACTTGCTTCAGGTGAAAGCTCATTTCCCCGTCCAATCTTCTTTTTGACGGGGTTCGGCGTAACAGCGGTGCGTGAAGTGTGGATGTCAGTTTGATGAATAAAATATTACAGATTTCACGGATTTCGCATCTGCCTGTTCGCCGACAAAGCTTTCGGGAGGAATCTTGGACCGTTCAATTCCGCGTGTCTTTTTTGATCGAATAAACAAAAATCCCGGGGGCGCCCCGGGATTTGCAGGTGTTCGGCAGAGGGAGATTTCATCCGCCATATTTCGCGACGAAATCCTCGGCGTCCAGATTACGGAAATCCTCGAGAGCGACGCGCAATGCCGCGTGGTCCCAGTCCCACCATTTCAGATTATCCATTTGCCGGCCAAGTTCCGCCGGGAAGCGCTCCCGGATCAGCCGGGCGGGCACGCCGCCGACGATGGTATAGGGCGCGACGTCTTTTGAGACGACTGCACCCGCCCCGATCACCGCGCCGTTTCCGACCGTGACGCCGGGCAGGATCGTCGCACCATGGCCGATCCACACATCGTGGCCGATGATCACGCGTTTGGCGCGGCGCGCGGCAAAGAAGTCCGTCTCATCCTCCGCATCGTCCCAATAGCTGTGGGCACGATAGGTGAAGTGATGCAGCGTCGCCCGCTGCATCGGGTGATTGGTGGCGTTGATGCGGACGGAGGCGGCGATGTTGACGAATTTGCCGATGGTGGCGCACCAGATCGCACCATCCTGCATGACATAGGAGTAGTCGCCCATCTCGACTTCCTCGATGCGGCAGCGTTCCGAAATTTCGGTATAGCGGCCAATCGAGGAATTGCTGACACGGGCGGTCTCATGGATGACGGGTTCCAGGCCGACCTTGACGCTCATGCCGCTGCCTTTCTGGGAGAAAACTGTGAGACGTCCAGAATGCGGTCGGCGACGGCTTCCCGCACCTCCTCGTCATGGAAAATGCCGAGCAGTGCCGTGCCCTTCTGTTTTTTCTCGACGATCATATCGACGACGACACGCCGGTTAAGGGCGTCCAGCGAGGCTGTCGGCTCGTCCAGAAGCAGGATCGCATGGTCGGTGATGAAACCGCGCGCGATATTCACGCGCTGCTGCTCGCCGCCCGAAAAGGTCGCAGGCGGGAGCGACCATAGTTCCCGTGGCAGGTTGAGCTTCGAAAGCAGCATGGCTGCATGTTCGCGGGCTTCATCGGCGGCAACCTTGCGCGCCAGAAGCGGCTCGGCGACGACATCTATGGCAGCGACACGCGGCACGGTGCGCAGGAACTGGCTGACATAACCGATGGTGCGGTGACGGATATCGAGGATCGTGCGTGGCGAGGCGTTGCCGATATCGACGACCTGGCCCTCATGACGGACGAGAATCTGCCCGCTGTCGATGGCGTAATTGCCATAGAGCATTTTCAGGATCGAGCTTTTGCCGATGCCGGAGGGACCGCCGAGCACGACGCATTCGCCGCCGCAAACGGAGAAATTGACATCGCGGACGACGGGCAATTCGATACCGTCGCGAAGATGCATGGTGAAGCTTTTGAAGACTTCCGAAACGATGAGAGGCGTCGGCATGGCGTCAAACCTGCAGAATAGAGGAAACAAGCAATTGCGTGTAGGGCTCGCGCGGATCGTCCAGCACCCGGTCGGTCAGTCCGTGCTCGATGACGTCACCGCCTTTCATCACCATCATGCGATGGGAAAGCAGCCGCGCCACGGCAAGATCATGGGTGACGACGACGACAGCGAGACCGAGATCGTTGACCAGACCGCGGACCAGATCGAGCAGGCGCGCCTGCACGGAAACATCGAGGCCGCCGGTCGGTTCGTCCATGAAGACGAGGCGCGGCGAGGTGACGAGGTTGCGGGCGATCTGCAGGCGCTGCCGCATGCCGCCGGAAAAGGCGCGCGGCTGGTCGTCGATGCGGTCGGTGCCGATTTCCACCCGCTCCAGCCATTCGCTGGCCGATTGCCTGATGTTGCCGTAATGCCGGTTGCCCACGGCCATCAGCCGCTCGCCGACGTTGGCGCCGGCCGAAACCGCCATGCGCAGCCCGTCCGCCGGGTTCTGGTGCACGAAACCCCAGTCGGTCCGCATCAGGAAACGTCGTTCGGCCTCGCCCATATGATAGAGGTCACGCACCGAACCGTCGCGCATGCGATATTCCACGCTGCCCGCCGTCGGCATCAGCCGGGTGGAAATGCAGTTGAGAAGCGTGGTCTTGCCGGAACCGGATTCGCCGACAATGGCCAGCACCTCGCCCGGATAAAGCTCGAAGGAGACGTTGCGGCAGCCGGCGCGGTCGCCATAATATTTGGAAACGTCCCTGACTTTCAGAAGCGGTGCGTCGCTCATTCTGCGGCCTCCTTCACATCCGCCAGCAGATGGCCCTTGTGGCCATGGGCGCGGCGGTCCTCGCAATGGTCGGTATCGGAGCAGACGAACATCCGCCCGCCCTTATCATCAAGCACCACCTCGTCCAGATAGACATTCTCCGCACCGCACAGCGCGCAGGGCTTGTCGAAGCGCTGGATTTCGAAGGGATGGTCCTCGAAATCGAGGCTGACGACGTCGGTATAGGGCGGCACGGCATAGATGCGCTTTTCGCGTCCTGCGCCGAAGAGCTGCAGGGCGTCCGAGAGATGCATTTTCGGATTGTCGAATTTAGGGGTAGGCGATGGATCCATCACGTAACGCCCGGCAACCTTCACCGGATAGGCATAGGTGGTGGAGATGCGTCCGTTGCGGGCGATGTCCTCGTAAAGCTTGACGTGCATCAGGCCGTATTCCTCCAGCGCGTGCATGACGCGCGTTTCGGTCTCGCGCGGTTCGAGGAAGCGTAACGGCTCGGGAATGGGAACCTGATAGACGAGGACCTGACCCGAATGCAGTTCCTCTTCGGGAATACGGTGCCGCGTCTGGATGATGGTTGCATCCCTGGTGCGGGTGGTGACGGCAACATTTGCCACCTTCTGGAAAAAGGCGCGGATGGAAACCGCATTGGTCGTGTCGTCCGCGCCCTGATCGATAACCTTCAGCACATCCTCTGGACCGAGGATGGAGGCGGTTACCTGCACACCGCCGGTGCCCCAGCCATAGGGCATGGGCATTTCGCGGGAAGCGAAGGGAACCTGATAACCGGGAATGGCGATGGCTTTCAGGATCGCCCGGCGGATCATCCGCTTGGTCTGTTCGTCCAGATAGGCGAAGTTGTAGGCAGCCAGCCCGTCGTCAAATGAAACTTCTTCAAGCATTGCGCGTTAGCCTTGTGAAAAAAGGAGTACAAGCTCATGGAGATTGGAATTCTTGCCGCCGTGTTCTTTGCTGTCTTTGCAGCATCGACCGTCTTTTGCGCTTACTGGTTTGGCGAGCAGCACAGCCGCTGAGCTATTCGGCCGCATCGCCCATCCACTCCGCGCCATTGGCGTTGATCGCCTCGAAATCGGCACGCATTTTCCTGACCAGACCGAGTTCGGCCTGGAAATCCACGTAATGCGGCAGTTTCAGATGTTCGACGAAACCGGTCGCCTGAACGTTGTCGGCGTGTGAAATGACGAATTCCTCGTCCTGCGCGGGGGCCACGACGTCCTCGCCGAATTCGCCCGCCCGCAGCGCCCGGTCGACCAGCGACATGGCCATCGCCTTGCGCTCGCTCTGGCCGAACACCAGACCGTAGCCGCGCGTGAATTGCGGCGGCGCCTTGGCCGAACCCTTGAACTGGTTGACCATCTGGCATTCGGTGACCTGTATGTCGCCCAGCGAGACGGCAAAGCCGAGTTCCGGCACCTCCAGTTCAACCTCGACCTCGCCGATGCGGATTTCACCGACGAACGGATGGGTGCGGCCGTAACCGCGCTGCGTCGAATAAGCGAGCGCCAGAAGGAAACCCTCATCACCACGCGCCAGCGATTGCAGGCGCAGGTCACGCGGCATTGGAAACTCCATCGGCTCCCGTGTCAGGTCGCCGGCAATATGATCATCAGGCATATCGCCGTCAGTTTCGATCAGTCCCTCTTGCGCCAGAATATCGGAAACTCGCATGACATGTTCCGGCTCGCCTTCGCGCTGGGTGGCTGTCTCAACGGCCTCGTCCTCGAGAAGCGAAGGATCGAGCAGGCGATGGGTGTAATCGAAGGTCGGCCCCAGCAATTGCCCGCCCGGCAAATCCTTGTAGGTCGCGGAAACACGCCGCTGCACCGTCATGTCAGCGGTATCCACCGGAACCGAATAACCGAAACGCGGCAGGGTCGTGCGGTAGGCGCGCAGCAGAAAAATGGCCTCGATCATGTCGCCGCGGGCCTGCTTGACGGCAAGGGCTGCAAGCGACTGATCGTAAAGAGACGCTTCCGCCATCACCCGGTCGACGGCGAGCGAAAGCTGCGAAACGATCTGCGCGACCGTCATGGCGGGCAGGTCGCGGTCTCCGCGCCGCTTGTCGGCCAGAAGCCGGTGGGCATTGGCAATGGCGGTTTCCCCGCCTTTGACAGCAACATACATCTTATGCCTCCACGGATTGAATGCGCGTCGTGCGCGGCAGGCAGACAAATCTGTCGGCGGATGTCAGGATGACGTCGACGCCGCGCGGGAAGATGGCGTTGTTCTCCGCCCACAGCCTCGGGAATATGTCCGGCAGGCCGGTGGGGCTGATGATGTTGACGTGGCGGATACCGGGGCCGGAGAGCAGCAATTCCTGCCCACCATCCAGATCAGGCAACTCGATGATGAGCGTGGTGGAGCGGTCGGGATATTCCTGACTTCCCTGCGCGAAGAGACCGAAGGAGGCTATGGCGCTGCCCGCTTCGATGACGGCGAAATGTGCCGCACTTTTTTCCTCGGTCGGGACCGCACCGGTATGAAATCCGATCCAGCCGGGGACGGTCGTTTTCCGCAGGGCGCCGCTCAGCCAGACCGGCGTATCGTGATCGCAGAGCGCCAGCAGGACCGCGCCGGTGGCGGGGGCGAGAGGCGATGGCGGGGCGACCGCGGTTTCGATTGTCTGCGGCGTGCCCGGCCGGGCCATGCCATCCATGAGTTTCTTGAAAATCCGTTGGGAATCGAAGACGGCGTCGGAAAAACCGCCCGTCAATGCTTCGGCCTTGACGCTCATCAATCTTCTCCTCGAACCATGGTGAAGAAATCGACCCGGGTGGCGGCGGTCTCTTTTGTTTTCCTGTCCTTCTCCTCGGCCAGTCGCTTCTCGACCGGGGAAAGAAGCTCGGTTTCGATGAAGCCGCGGGTCGGGCTTTCTTGCCAGAGCGCATCGAAAACGGCGGCGTACCAGGCCTTCTTGCGGCCGGTGCCGAGAACATGGGCGTGACCGACGGTGCCCGAGGCAAGCTTGACGGTTGCCCGTGTTACGGTCGTCTCACCCAGATTGAAGGGTGCGCCGCCGCCGCCGATACGGCCCTTGACCATGACGAGGCCGGTTTCCGGCCCGCGCACGTTTTCCGTCCGGGGGCTCTCATCCTGCCGGTTCCAGACGCTTTCGAGTTCGTGCACGGTGGCGCGGGCAAGAAGCGCCGCCACCCGCTTTCTGTCTGCATGCAAATCCGCAGTTTCGCTAATCATCGCTTGACCTCTAATGTCTATTGATATAGACAACTATACAATATAAGTTACATTTAACGTTGATGAATGACAAGCGTGTGACATGGGCCCTTCGGCAGCGATGAAAAGAAAGAACGGCGTGGCGCTCTGGCGGCAGATCGCCGACAGGATCAGAGGCGAGATCGCGGCGGGCGATCACGATGAAACCGGCATGTTGCCGCCGGAAATGACGCTGGCCGAAAAATTCGGCGTCAACCGCCATACCGTCCGAAGCGCCATTGCGGCGCTGGCCAGCGAAGGTATTCTCGAGCCGATGCAGGGGCGCGGGACCATGATCGCCCGCAAGGAGCGCCTGAGTTTTCCGATTTCACGGCGCACGCGATTTACGGAGGGCATCGGCGATCAGGTTAAGGAAATGGAAGCGCTGCTTCTGTCCCACACGACCGAACCGGCCAATGCCGATCTGGCGGTGCGGCTGCAATTGCCGGCGGGTGCGCCGCTCATACGTCTCGAAACGCTCCGCAAGGCCGATAACCGGCCAGTTTCCCGCTCGACCACATGGTTTCCGGCGGATCGTTTCGCCGGAATAGGGGAGGCCTATCAGAAGAGCGGCTCGATTACCGCTGCCTTCAATATGCTGGGCGTGGCGGATTACGTGCGTATTTCCACCGTCATTTCCGCCAGCCATGCGGACACGCAGGATCTGGCCGATCTCGAATTGTCGCCGGGCGCGATCCTGCTTGTTACTCAAGCATTGAACGCCGATATGGATGGCGTACCGGTGCAATACGCCATCAGCCGCTTTTCGGCCGATACGGTCGAATTCACGGTGGAGAATTAAGCCGAAAGCTTACTCCGCCTGCGAAAGCCCCAGCACATCCAGCATGGAATAGAAGCCCGGTTTCTTGTCGAAGGCCCAGACGGCCGCAGCAATCGCGCCGCGTGCGAAAATGGAGCGGTCGCCTGCATAATGCGAAAGCTCGACGCGCTCGCCCTCTCCGGCGAAGATCACCGAGTGTTCGCCGATCACCGAGCCGCCACGCAGCGTGGCAAAACCGATGGTCCCCGCTTCACGCGCACCCGTATGCCCGTCGCGCACGCGAACGGACGATGCGGTGAGATCGACCTTGCGGCCCGCCGCCGCCGCCTCCCCGAGCAGAAGGGCGGTGCCGGAGGGCGCATCCACCTTGTGCTTGTGGTGCATTTCAAGGATTTCGATATCCCAGTTCTGCGCATCCAGCGCCTGCGCCGCCTGCTGTGTGAGAACGCTGAGCAGGTTGACGCCGAGGCTCATATTGCCCGACTTGACGATGCGCGCATGACGCGATGCGGCCTTGAATTTTTCCTCGTCTTCCGCCGAGCAGCCCGTCGTGCCGATGATATGCACGATACGGGCCTGTGCGGCGAGGCCGGCGAAGGTGACGCTGGTTGCCGGAGAAGTGAAATCGATCACCCCTTCTGCGTGGAGAAATGCCTGCAGCGGATCGCTGATGATTTCGACGCCGATGGGCCCAAGACCGGCAATCTCGCCGGCATCGCGGCCGACAAAGGCCGAGCCTTCGCGCGCGACGGCGGCATGCAGCTGGACGCCGGGGGTCTGGTGAATGAGGCGGATCAGCGCCTGTCCCATGCGGCCCGCCGCGCCGACCACCACCAGTTTCATGCCGCTGCTGCCCATGCTGTCACTCACTTTTCATCTCGGGCGGATCGAGATCCGCCGGTATCTGTCGATTGATGTTTGCTACAGCGACGTTAAAGACCGCCCGCCCGCTTCGCAAGCATCACGAAGGGCTGACCGTTGGAAACGATCAAGCCCTCCAGCGTCGTCCGTCCAGCGACAGGCCGAAATCGGACGGCGTTCTCGAATAGGTGGCAAGCCCGGAAAGCGCCGCCTGCGGATGGGTGACGACGAAGGTGGGAATGGTCCGCATCAGCGCGCTGTGCGGCGCCTTGTCTTCGAAGGCAGCCCGGAATTCCGGGCTCTTCAGCGCCGGAATGATCTTCTGCGAAATGCCGCCGGCCAGATAGACCCCGCCCTTGGCCATGAAGATCAGCGCGAGGTCACCGGCCACGCGGCCGAGATAGGTGCTGAAAAGGGACAGGGTCTCTTTCGCCTGCCGGTTATCGCCCGAAAGCCCCTGCGAGGTAATGTCGGCCGGATCGGAAAAGACAGGCTCGATGCCATCGGCGGTGCAGACCGCCCGGTAAAGATTGACCAGCCCGCGCCCGCACAGGATCTGCTCCCCGGCGACACGGCCCTCTATGGTTTCGATATGCGGGAAAACCGCATAGTCGCGCGCGCTTCTCGGGCCGATATCGATATGGCCGCCTTCGCCCGGCACCGGGAACCACATATGGCGGGCATAAACCAGCCCGGCGACACCAAGCCCCGTGCCGGGTCCAAGAACGACGCGCGATGCCAGCACATCCTTGCGGCCGGAGCCGATGGATTCGCGGTTGTCGTCGTCAAGCGCTGCAATCGCCAGAGCCTGCGCCTCAAAGTCGTTGATGACGATGACATCCTTCAAGCCGAGATTGGCCAGCATATCCTTCGGCTTGACGACCCAGTGGCAGTTGGTGAGGGGAATCTCGTCACCTTCGATCGGGCCGGCGATCGCCAGAATGGTCGAGACAGGCTGCAGCGAGGTCTTGTCCAGAACCGCCTGCTGGATGGCGTCGTCGATGGTCGGATATTCCGCCGTCTTCACGGTGGTGAGGTGCACCGGTTCGGCAAAGGAATCGATCAGAATGGAAAAGCGGGCATTGGTGCCGCCGATGTCGCCAAGAAGGATCGGAAAGGACAGATATTCGGTATCGGACGTCTTCGGCATTGCCTGTTCCATGTTGGGAGGTTCAGTTGGCGACGTGGAAGTCGATGAGATTTTCTGCGGTGGCGCGGTTGAGCGCCATGGGAATATCGTAAACCGTAGCAAGCCGCGTCAGCGCCTTCACATCCACGTCATGGGGCATGGCCGTCAGTGGGTCGGTGAAGAAGATCAGCATGTCCACCTCGCCGGTGGCGATCATCGCGCCGATCTGCTGGTCGCCGCCAAGCGGACCGCTTTTGAGGCGAATGACTTCAAGACCCGGACAGGCTTCCTGTACCCGCCCGCCGGTTGTGCCGGTGGCGACGATCCTGAAGCCCGCAAGCGCCTTCTGGTGATGACGGGCGAAATCCGCCATATCGTCCTTTTTCTCGTCATGAGCGATGAGCGCGATACAGCGTTGTCCTTCCATGGTCCCAGCCTGTCCTCAAAGAATTAAATCGATTTGAAGCCTTCTATAACAGCTTGCCGCCATTTGAAAAGGGAAGCTGTTGAATGCCTCATTTCTGTTTCAGTTCAATGTCGGGCGCTGGGTGGGAAGCGGAATATCCGAAGGCGGCTGCAGGGCGGGGGCTGCCTGAATGACCTGTTCCACGCTTTGCTGGCGCGTTGCCGGAGCAGGGGAGTAGGCCTGGGCCGCAAGTCCCTCGGGGTTAGCGGAAGGGGCGGCAGCCACGGCGGCGCAGGCCGAGGGCAGATCGGAAACCATGACCGGGCGCGGTTTCACCGGTTTGGCATTGGGGTCCTTTTTCGGCGGCGCCCATGGTTCCTTGCTGAACCACCAGGCAAGCGACTTGTCGCAGCCGTCGCCTTTGCCCACGGCCGCCTGCGGTTTGCAATTGGGCGCGCCGGGCGGGCATTCGAGACGGATGTGGAAATGCTCGTCATGGCCGTAGATCGGCCTGATCTTGCCCATGAAGGTGCGGTCGCCGGTCCATGTCTGGCAGAGTTTCTGCTTGATGGCGGGGTTGACGAAGACACGCTCCACCTGCGGATAGCTTGCCGCCATCATCACCAGCCGGGCATTGAGCGGTGACCACTTGCGGTCATCGACCGTCAGGAACTTGCTCTTGTCCAGCATGGAGATGAAAGGCACCGTTTCGCGCTGCTCCACGCTCAGCCGTGGGGTCGGCATAGGTCGCCACCAGATGTCCACATCGAGGCCGATCTGGTGCGAAGCATGGCCTGTCAGCATCGGCCCGCCGCGCGGTTGGGAAATATCGCCCAGCAGCAGGCCCGGCCAGCCGATCTTCTGGGCATCCTGCGAAAATTGCTCGAGGAAGGAAATCATCTGCGGCTGGCCCCAGCGCCGGTTGCGGGAAAGGCGCATGGCCTGCCAGCCGGGACCGTCCGTCGGCATGGCGATGGCGCCGGACTGGCAGCCCTTGGCATAGGATCCGATCGGCTGCGAGCCCGTGGCGGAAGGCAGCGCCATGTGGCCGAACACTTCTTTCGCGGGCCTGTCCTCGGCCGATGCGGTTTCCATCTGCAATTGCAGCGCGGAGACGACCGAAATCGCCAGCATGGCCGCCTTGAAAACTCTCGATGATCCCGCCGTCATATAGTCGTGCCCGTCCGATCAGATGATTCTCTTCCCCTTAAGATAAACTGGAACGGGATTTTGTTGAAACCATGTTTCGCCCGCATCTCGCAAAGCGCGAAGATAAAGGCGTCGATAAAGAGCTTGTGAGCCGGCGCATCTGTTTTTTGCCAATCTTTGTTTTATGCTCTCTCCAACAAACGCGAAAACAGGGACATTCCCCCGATGATATTGGCACCACTGAAATCCCGTCTCCTCATTGCTCTTGCGGCATCCGCCCTGCTGATACCGGCGGCGGCCTCCGCACAATCGGCCGATGTGTGGCGAAAGGGGATTTCGACGGTCGGGGAACTGAAACATCCCGATGGCTTCGATCATTTCGACTATGTGAACACCAAGGCGCCGAAAGGCGGCACCCTTCGCCTGTCGACGGCGGGCACCTTCGATACCCTCAATCCGCTGCTTGCCAAGGGCGAGGCGGCGACCGGCCTTTCGCTCGTTTTCGATACATTGATGAAATCGACGGAAGAGGAGCTGTCGGCCTCCTACGGTCTTTTGGCGGAGGGCGTGAGCTACCCGGACGATATTTCGAAAGCCACCTTCCGGCTGCGCGCGGAGGCCAAATGGGCCGATGGCAAGCCGGTGACGCCGGAAGATGTCGTCTTCAGCTTCGAAAAAGCCAAGGATTTGAGCCCGCAGCTTGCGACCTATTACACCCATGTCACCAAGGCGGAGGTGAGCGGCGAAAGGGACATTACCTTCACTTTCGATGAAAAGAACAATCGCGAATTGCCGCAGATCGTCGGGCAATTGCTGATCGTTCCCAAGCACTGGTGGGAAGCCGCCGGCCCGGATGGCAAGCCGCGCGACATATCGCGCGGCACGCTGGAGCCGGTGATGGGTTCCGGCGCCTACAAGATTGCGTCAGTCTCTCCCGGCTCGACAATCGCTTACGAACGCCGCGACGACTACTGGGGCAAGGACGTGAATGTGAATGTGGGGATGAACAATTTCAAAACCATCGCCTACACCTTCTTTGCCGATCAGGATGTGGAATTCCAGGCCTTCAAGTCCGGCACCGTTGATTTCCGCCAGGAAGCCTCCTCCAGCCGCTGGGTCACGGGTTATGATTTTCCGGCCGTCAAGGAAGGCCGCGTCAAGAAGGAAGAACTGCCGAACATCTATCGCTCCGTCGGCATCATGCAGGCCTTCGTGCCGAACATGCGCAGGGAGAAGTTCCAGAACCCGAAACTGCGCAAGGCGCTCAATTACGCCTTCGATTTCGAGGAGCTGAACCGCACGCTGGCTTACGGCCAGTTCCAGCGCATCAACAGCTTCTTCATGGGCAGCGAACTGGCCTCTTCCGGCCTGCCGACCGGTCGCGAGCTGGAAATTCTTCAGGAACTGAAGGATCAGGTTCCGCCGGAGGTCTTCACCACCGAATATCGCAACCCGGTCGCGGGTGATCCGGCCAAGCAGCGTGACAATCTGCGCGAAGCGGTCAAACTGATGAAGGAAGCCGGTTACGAGCTGCGCGGCAACCGCATGGTCAATGCGAAAACCGGACAGCCGCTCGATATGGAATTTCTGATCGATTCCGCCGGCATGGAAAGAACCATCCTGCCTTATGTCCAGAATCTGAAGAAGATCGGCATCAACGCGACGATCCGGACCGTCGATGCCTCGCAATATACCAACCGCACCCGCAGCTTCGATTACGACGTGATCGTCAAGCTCTGGGCGACCTCGGCCAACCCCGGAAACGAACAGGCGGATTTCTGGGGCTCGGCCGCCGCCGACCGGCAGGGTTCCAATAATATTGCCGGTATCAAGAATCCGGCGGTTGATGCTCTGGTCAGAAAAGTCATCTTTGCGCCCAACCGGGATGAGCAGGTGGCGGCAGCACGCGCTCTCGACCGGGTGCTTTTGGCAAACAGCTATGTCATCCCGCAATTCTACCGCGGTGAGATGTTCATCGCCTACTGGAACACGCTCATCCGTCCGGAAAACCTGCCTCGATATGGCGTCGGTTTTCCAGACGCATGGTGGTCCAGCCAGGCCGGAAACTGACGCCGGCCTTGCTTTCGTGGCGAAGGCTTGATTCACATAGGGCGAGACGAATCGCTCAAAGCGCAGGCTGCGCTTTCAGGAAAGGACCGGGTTTGACTGAGACGAAAACCGCTGACGTATCGGCCGGGAGCAGAGGCTGATGGGCGCCTATATCCTCAGACGTCTGGCGCTGATGATCCCGACCATCGTCGGCATTATGGGCATTTCGTTTCTCGTCATCCAGTTCGCGCCGGGCGGGCCGGTGGAACAGGTCGTCGCGCAATTGACCGGGCAGGGCGATAGCGCCTCCGACCGGCTTTCAGGCGGCGGCGATCTCATGGGCCAGTCCGGCGGTTTCGATGACAGCGGTTCGAAATATCGTGGTGCGCAGGGTCTCGATCCGGAACTGATCGCCAAGCTCGAAAAGCAGTTCGGCTTCGACAAACCGCCGCTCACCCGCTTTCTCGAAATGATGTGGAACTACATCCGCTTCGATTTCGGCGACAGTTTCTTCCGCAATTCCTCTGTCATTGATCTTATCATCGACAAGCTGCCGGTATCGGCCTCGCTCGGTTTCTGGATCCTGATCATTTCATACATCATCTCCATTCCGCTCGGCATCAAGAAAGCCGTGTCCGACGGCTCGACCTTCGACGTCTGGACCTCCGGCATCATCATCATCGGTTATGCCGTGCCGAGCTTCCTTTTCGGCATTCTGCTTATCGTCCTCTTCGCCGGCGGATCCTTCTTCGACTGGTTCCCGCTGCGCGGCCTTGTGTCGGATAATTTCGCGCAACTGAACTGGTGGCAGAAGATCATCGACTATTTCTGGCACCTGACACTGCCGCTCATTGCGCTGTCGCTCTCGGCCTTCGCGACGACGACGCTGCTGACCAAGAATTCCTTCATCGACGAGATCAAGAAGCAATATGTCATCACCGCCCGCGCCAAGGGTCTTACCGAGCGCAGGGTTCTTTATGGTCATGTCTTCCGCAACGCGATGCTGATCGTGATCGCCGGTTTTCCGGGCGCCTTCATCTCGGCCTTCTTCACCGGCTCGCTGCTGATCGAGAATATCTTCTCGCTCGATGGCCTCGGTCGCCTCGGTTATCTGTCGGTCGTCAACCGCGATTACCCGATCGTGTTCGGCACGCTCTTCATTTTCTCGCTGATGGGCCTCGTGGTCGGCCTCATTTCCGACCTGATCTATACATGGATCGATCCGCGCATCGATTTCGAGCGGAGGGACGTGTGATGACGCTTGCCCATACCGCCGAAACGGAAACGCTGGTAGAGCCGAAGCGCCCGTGGTTTTCGCCCACGACCAAGCGCCGCTGGCAGAATTTCAAGGCAAACCGGCGCGGTTACTGGTCCTTCTGGCTGTTCCTGATCCTGTTTTTCCTGAGCCTGATTGCGGAATTCATCGCCAATGACAAACCCATTCTCGCTTCCTACAAGGGCGAGATTCTGGTGCCGGTCATGGTCGATTATCCCGAGGAAAAATTCGGCGGGTTCCTGGCCCAGACCGACTACAAATCCTCCTTCATTCAGGACGAAATCAACGCCAATGGCTGGATGATCTGGCCGCCGATCCGCTATTCCTATCAGACCGTTAATTCCAATATTCCGCATTCTGCGCCGACCGCGCCCTTCTGGCTGATGGATAAAAAGGATCGCTGCTCGGCTTACCCGCAGGGCGATGCCGATCCCGGCTGCACGCTTGGCAATCTCAACTGGCTCGGAACCGACAATCAGGCGCGCGATGTCACGGCGCGGATGATCTATGGATTCCGCATTTCCGTGCTGTTCGGCCTGACGCTGACCATTGCGTCGGCCCTTGTCGGCGTCACCGCCGGTGCGATCCAGGGTTATTTCGGCGGCTGGACTGACCTTTTGTTGCAGCGTTTCATCGAAATCTGGTCGTCCATGCCGGTGCTTTATATCCTGCTCATCATCGCGGCCATCCTGCCTCCAGGCTTCTTCGTGCTGCTCGGCATCATGCTGCTCTTTTCATGGGTTGGCTTCGTCGGCATCGTGCGCGCGGAGTTCCTGCGGGCCAGAAACTTCGAATATGTCCGCGCCGCCCGTGCGCTTGGCGTCGGCAACTGGACGATCATGTTCCGCCACCTTCTGCCCAACGCCATGGTGGCGACGCTGACCTTCCTGCCCTTCATCCTTTCCGGCTCGATCACGACGCTCACCTCGCTCGATTTCCTCGGCTTCGGCATGCCGCCGGGATCGCCGTCGCTGGGCGAGATGATCGCGCAGGGCAAGAACAATCTTCAGGCCCCCTGGCTTGGCCTCACTGCGTTTTTCACCATGTCCATCATGCTCTCACTGTTGATTTTCGTCGGTGAAGCGGTGCGCGACGCCTTCGACCCACGCAAGACGTTCCGGTGATCGCCATGACGGAAACAAAGACCCAACCGCTTCTCTCCGTCCGGGATCTCTCCGTCGCCTTCCATCAGGGCGGCGCGACCAGCATCGCCGTCGATCATGTCTCCTTCGACCTGATGCCGGGCGAAGTCGTTGCCCTCGTTGGCGAATCCGGCTCCGGCAAATCCGTGACCGCGAACTCCATTCTCAAATTGCTGCCCTATCCGGCGGCAAGCCACCCGTCTGGGAAAATCCTGTTCGACGGCAAGGATATGCTGACTTTGCCGGAACGCGCCCTGCGCGCGGTCCGCGGCAACGATGTCACCATGATTTTTCAGGAGCCGATGACCTCGCTCAACCCGCTCCATACCATCGAGCGGCAGATCGGCGAGATTCTGGAACTGCATCAGGCAATCACCGGAGCGGAGGCGCGGGCGCGCACGTTGGAACTCCTTTTGCAGGTGGGTATCCGCGAACCGGAAAAGCGCCTGAAGGCCTATCCGCACGAATTGTCCGGTGGCCAGCGGCAGCGCGTGATGATTGCCATGGCGCTTGCCAACCGGCCGAAACTGCTGATCGCCGACGAACCGACGACGGCGCTCGACGTGACGGTTCAGGCCCAGATCCTCGAACTTCTGAGCGACCTCAAGACGAAGCACGGCATGTCAATGCTGTTCATCACCCACGATCTTGGCATCGTTCGCAAATTTGCCGATCGCGTCTGCGTCATGACCAAGGGCAAGATCGTCGAGACCGGCACCGTGGAGCAGGTTTTCAACGATCCGCAGCACGCCTATACGCGCCATCTTCTGGCGGCGGAGCCGAAGGGCGAGCCGCCGCATTCCGACGCGACCAAACCGGTGGTCATGCAGGGCGACGATATCAAGGTCTGGTTCCCCATCAAGGCGGGGCTGATGCGCCGGGTGGTCGACCATGTGAAGGCGGTGGACGGCATCGATATCACCCTGCGCGCCGGGCAGACGGTTGGTGTGGTTGGCGAATCCGGCTCCGGCAAGACCACGCTCGGTCTGGCCCTCTCGCGGTTGATTGCGTCTGAAGGGCGTATCAGCTTCATCGGCCAGTCGATCGACCACTATTCCTATGAAATGATGAAGCCGCTCAGAAACCGGCTGCAGGTGGTGTTTCAGGATCCTTATGGGTCGCTCAGCCCACGCATGTCGGTCGGCGAGATCGTCGCCGAGGGCCTGAAGGTGCATGAACGGTCTCTGTCTGCCGATGAGCGTGATACGCGTGTCGCCACCGCGCTGGAAGAGGTCGGTCTCGATCCGGCCACCCGCTGGCGGTATCCGCATGAATTTTCCGGTGGCCAGCGCCAGCGCATCGCTATTGCCCGCGCCATGGTGCTTAAACCCCGCTTCGTCATGCTGGATGAGCCGACATCCGCGCTCGACATGAGCGTGCAGGCGCAGGTGGTCGATCTGCTGCGCGATCTGCAGGCGAAACATGAACTCGCGTACCTCTTCATCAGCCACGATCTGAAGGTGGTGAAGGCGCTCGCCAACGACCTGATCGTCATGCGCCACGGCAAGGTGGTGGAGAGCGGCCCGGCGGCGGAAATCTTCGCCAACCCGCAGCAGGACTATACCAAGGCGCTGCTGGCGGCCGCCTTCAATATCGAAGCGATGAAAACGAAGGCGATAAGCCAGTAGGCCGCATTGCTGTTTCTGTTAAGGTGATGATTTTTCTGTTGCTTTGCGGAAAATGCCGACCCATGTTGAGGGGCAGTGACGCGGAAACGGATTGATTGCCATGGCAGCGGATGTGATCGTTTTGGGTGCGGGGATCATCGGGGTCTCCGTCGCCCTGCAGCTGGCCCGCAGGGGTAAGTCGGTGGTGCTGGTCGACCGGCGCGGGCCGGGCGAGGAGACCTCCTTCGGCAATGCCGGGCTGATCCAGAGAGAAGGCGTCGTGCCTTATGCCTTCCCGCAGGATCTCGCCCTGCTGCTGCGCTATTCCCTGAACAACAGCATCGATGCCCGCTATCACCTCTCCGCTTTGCCGAAAATCGCGCCTTTTCTCGGCCGCTACTGGTACAATTCCGCAGCCACGCGCCACGCGGCAATTGCCCGCGCCTATGCGCCGCTGATCGAGCATTCGGTTTCGGAGCACAATATCCTGATCGAGGAGGCAAAAGCCGGTGATCTGATCGTCAAGAACGGCTGGATGCAGGCCTACAGGACCGCCGCTAGGCGGGATGCAGATTTTGCTTTCGCCGAGCGTCTGGCGCGCGACCACGGTATTTCCCATACGAAACTCGACGCCGAGGAGCTTGCCGCAGCCGAACCCCATCTCAGCCATGATTTCGTCGGTGGCCTGAAATGGAACGATCCCTGGTCGGTGCGCGATCCGCATGCGCTGACGCTCGCTTATGTCCGGCTGTTCGAGAGCCTCGGCGGAAGCTTCGTCAGGGGCGATGCCTCCACCCTCAGCCAGACGGTGAGCGGTTGGACGGTGCGCACGGAAACCGGAGCGGTCGAGGCCGAACATGCCGCCGTGGCGCTTGGCCCCTGGGCGGATACCGTCACGGAACGGCTGGGTTATCGCTTTCCACTCGGCGTGAAACGCGGTTACCACATGCATTACGCGCCGCAGGAGGGCACGAAGCTCAATAACTGGCTGATCGACGCCGAGCGCGGCTATTTCCTCGCGCCGATGCGAAAGGGCATCCGCCTGACGACGGGCGCGGAATTTGCCGAACGAGATGCACCGAAATCTCCCGTGCAGATCGAGCGGGCGGAGCGGGTGGCGCGCACCGTCTTTCCTCTCGGCGGCCGGCTGGATGCGGAACCGTGGATGGGCGCGCGGCCCTGCACGCCGGATATGATGCCGATCATCGGCAAAGCGCCGCGCCATAAAACATTGTGGTTTGCTTTCGGCCACGCCCACCATGGCCTCACACTTGGGCCGATCACCGGCCGAGTGCTGGCGGAAACCATGCTGGGCGAAACGCCGGTTATCGCCATCGACGCCTATCGCCCGGAAAGGTTCAATCCCTGATAGCTAAATCCGCTGGCCTTCCGGGGACAGGCCACGTAACATGGTCGCATGCTGGAGCGGGATGGCGAAAAGTGTAAGCGGTTTTCGCCTGAAATCCCGTTCTAACTATATAATTTAGATCATGTAATGATCTAAAGGGAAAAGGGGCAAAACGTCATCATGGTGGCGAGGTTTCTCATCTATCAGCAGCAGGACGACTTTCGTTAGCGCAACTCGCTGCGCATGAAACGAGATGGAAACGGCTTGCTGGTGCATGATGGATGATATTGAAAACGCAAAGAAATTTTTCGCCGATAATCCCGATATCGAAATTCTCGAAGCTTTCGTCATAGATGCGAACGGCGTGCCGCGCGGCAAATGGATTCCGCGCGAACGGGCAATCGACGTTCTTGAAAAGGGAATGGCCATTCCCCGTTCGGTCTATGCGCTGGATATCTGGGGCCGGGATGTGCATGCCGCAGGACTTGCGGAAGGCACGGGCGATCCGGACGGGTTTTGTTTCCCCGTTCCAGGCACACTGTCGCGGGTGACATGGCTTGGCCGCCCGACGGCACAGGTTCTGCTGGCAATGAAAAATCCGGATGGAACCGGCTTTTATGGCGATCCGCGCCATGTTCTGGCGCAGGTTCTGGGCGCTTATAAAAAGGCTGGTCTCACGCCGGTGGTGGCTACCGAACTCGAATTTTACCTGATCGATCCCGTTCGCTCCGCGCTCGATCCCGTTCGTCCGCCGCACAGCCGCGAGGGTCGGTGGCATACGGGCCAGACACAGGTTTTGTCGATTTCCGAACTTCAGGATTTCGAGGACGTCTTCCATGATATTGCCACGGCCTGCCGCGCACAGGGCGTGCTTGCCGACACGACGCTGCGGGAAAACGGTCCCGGCCAATATGAGATCAATCTCAACCATGTGCCGGATGCATTGCAGGCGGCCGATTTCGCCGTCTTCCTGAAACGCATCGTCAAGGGCGTGGCGCGGCGGCATGATCTCGACGCCACCTTCATGGCCAAGCCTTATGGGTTGCAGGCCGGCAATGGCATGCATGTGCATTTTTCCGTTCTCGACAGGGACGGCAGGAACATCTACGCCGGGGAGGACGGTCCATCGGATGCCTTGATGCATTCGGTCGGCGGCCTCTTGGAAAACATGGGTGAAAGCATGGCGATCTTCGCCCCCCATGCCAATTCCTATCGCCGCCTGACACCCAGCGAACATGCACCGACCTACGCCTCCTGGGGCATCGACAACCGCTCCGCAGCTGTGCGTGTCATCGTTGCCAGCAAGGCGGCGACGCGTATCGAACATCGAGTCGCGGGCGCCGACACCAATCCCTATCTGGTCGTTGCGATGATCCTGAGCGCTGCGCTTGCCGGCATGAAGGAGAAGCGCCAACCGGGCGGCGCGATTGCCGGCGATAGCCACGCGATCAATCACGAGCCGCTACCCACCAACTGGGACTATGCGTTGCAGCGCTTCACGCGGTCGAGCTTTGCCTATGCGACGCTTGGCCAGAAGTATCGCACGCTGTTTTCCGCCTGCAAACAGCAGGAGCTTTCCGAATTTTCCCTGCGTGTAACCGACGTCGAATATGACGCCTATATCAGGACGGTGTGAAATGGCTGAGGTAACGAACATTCCCAATCCCGGCCACACATCGTCATGGTATGCGGCCTCCGCCAATGTCAAAACCGTGCGGCCGACACTCGAAGGCGCGCTGGACGCCGATGTCTGCATCATCGGCGGTGGCTTCACCGGCATTTCCGCCGCGCTGGAACTCAGTGAACGCGGCTATTCCGTTATCGTTCTGGAAGGCGTCCGCGTCGGCTTCGGCGCTTCGGGCCGCAATGGCGGCCAGATCGTCAACGGCTATAGCCGCGATCTCGAAACCATTGCCGGCCGTTATGGGCATGACAAGGCGGTGAAACTCGGCGAAATGTCGCTTGAAGGCGGCGCGATCATCCGTAACCGCATCGCCAAATACGCCATCGATTGCGATCTCGTCGATGGCGGTTTCTTCGCCGCCTTCACGCCGAAACAAATCCGCGAGATGGAGGCCCATAAGGCCCATTGGGAGAAACACGGCCATGGCGGGCTCGAAATGGTCTCGAAGGCGGATGTCGGCCACTATGTGAAAACCGATCGATATGCCGGTGGCATGATCGACCGCTTCGGCGGGCATATCCACCCGCTCAATCTGGTGCAGGGCGAAGCGGCGGCGGCTGAAAGCCTCGGTGCTCGCATATTCGAAAATTCGCGGGTCATTGCGGTGGAGCAGGGCACAAACCCCGTGGTGCGCACGGCGACAGGCAGCGTTAAGACGAAATATGTCCTCGTCTGCGGCAACGCCTATCTCGGCAAACTCTTGCCGGAAATCGGCGACCGGATGATGCCGGTCTCAAGCCAGGTAATGGCGACGGAGCCCCTCGATGCCGATCTGATCGAGGCTCTTCTGCCTGCCGATTATTGTGTCGAGGATGCCAACTACATTCTCGACTATTATCGCCGGACCTCGGACAATCGCCTGCTCTATGGCGGCGGCATCGGTTATGGCGGCAGCGATCCGGCCGATCTGACGGGTGTGATCCGCCCGAACATGCTCAAAACCTTCCCGCAACTGGAAAAAACGAAAATCGACTTTGCCTGGAGCGGAAATTTCGCGCTGACCCTGACGCGCATTCCGCATATGGGCAGGCTGTCGGACAATATCTATTTCTCGCATGGCGACAGCGGCCATGGTGTTACGACAACCCATCTGCTCGGCAAGATACTGGGCGAAGCCGTTGCCGGCCACGCCGAACGTTTCGATATCTGGAGCTCGCTGCCGAACTATCCGTTCCCCGGCGGCAAGACCTTCCGGGTGCCGCTGACCATGCTTGGCGCGTGGTGGTACGGCCTGCGCGACAGGCTCGGACTTTAGAACGTCACCGTCTTCAAACCGGAAAGTGCGTTATTCGCAATATCCTCCGGTGTGGCATCGATGCTGACGGTCACGACGCCCGGTTCGCCGGTCGGCACTTCCAGCGTGGCAAGCTGGGTCTGCAGCAGCGAAAGCGGCATGAAATGGCCCTTGCGTTCGCCCATGCGCCGGCTGAGAAGCTCCAGGCTGCCATCCAGATAGACGAAAGCCAGGGGGCCGCCGGTGGCCTTGCGAAGGCGGTCGCGATAGATTTTCTTGAGCGCCGAGCAGGAAACGACGACACCGTTGCTTTCGCTGCCCTTGCGCAGTTCCGCGCCGATCAGGTCGAGCCAGGGCCAGCGGTCTTCGTCCGTCAGCGGAATACCCTCGGACATTTTATCGACATTGGATTTCGGGTGAAGCCTGTCGCCTTCTATGAAGGCAACGCCCAGTTTCTCCGCCACTGCTTCCGCGACCGTGGACTTGCCGGAGCCGCTCACTCCCATCACGACAATTGCCTGTGTCACCCGAACCTCGAATGTTTCTGTTTCGACGGTCAGCCCCTATCATGTGCGGCAGATATCGGGAATATAAAAATGCGGGGACTTGCCTGTGTCAGTGCCCGGTTTTGCGCGCCGCACTCTTCTCCAGCGCGGAAAAGGCAGCGTGAATCAGGATCGCCAGCGCCGCAACAATCAGCCCGCCCTGAAGAATGAAGGCGAGATTGTTGGATTGCAGGCCGGCGATGATCACTTCGCCGAGGGTGCGCGCCGCGACGGTCGAGCCGATGGTCGCGGTCGAAAGGCTGATGACCGCCGAAAGCCGGATGCCGGCGAGAATGGCTGGAAGGGCAAGCGGCAACTCCACTTTGACAAGGCGTTGCCAGCCGGTCATGCCGCTGCCTCTCGCGGCATCCATCACCGTGGCGGGCAGGGTCGTAAGACCCGTCAACGTATTTTCGAATACTGGCAAAAGCGCATAGAGAAACAGCGCAATGAGCGTTGGTTTTTCGCCAAAGCCGATCATCGGTACGGCCAGCGCCAGCACCGCTACCGGCGGAAAGGTCTGGCCGATATTGACGATGCTGCGCGACAACGGCAGGAAATCTGCCCCGAATGGCCGGGTGACGAGAATCGCGAGCGCTCCCGCCGTGAGCGTGGCGAGCCCCGTGGCAATCGCCACGATGGTTAGATGCGACAGCGTGAGGGAAAACAGATTGGCCTGCGTGTAGATCGCAGGTGCATTGGCCTGCACGAGAGGGCGGAACACCGGTGCGAAGACCTGCGGCACGGCAAGGAAGACGATCAGCGCTAGTACCAGTAGCCCGAGAGCAAAGAAGGATAAGACGTTTTTCATGGGGCTCCGGCGGCACGCTGGAGGAGAACGTCACGCCGCACCCGGCCGGCAGGTTGTCCATTGTCCCTGACGACCGGCAGGACATCGCAGCCCGCCCATAACATTGCCGACAGGGCGTCGCGCTGGCTTGTATGCTCGGTGAGCGGTTCGCCCTCTGCGTTTCCCGGCTCCACGACATCGGCAACGGAGAGAACGGAAAGCAGTTTCAGCGCCCGTTCGTTTTCGCCGATCATGGTGCGCACGAAATCCGTCGCCGGTTTCAGCACCAGTTCGGCCGGCGGGCAGTCCTGCACGATGCGTCCCTTGTCCATCACGGCGATACGGTCCGCCAGATGAAAGGCCTCGTCCATATCGTGCGTGACGAGAACGACGGTCACGCCGAGCTTTTTCTGGATATCGAGAAGATCGTTCTGGGCCTTGGCGCGGATCACCGGGTCCAGTGCGCCGAAGGGTTCGTCCATCAGAAGAATGTTCGGCTCGGCGGCCAGCGCACGCGCCACGCCGACACGCTGCTGCTGACCGCCTGAGAGTTCGTGCGGGAAACGGTCGGCATAAAGCGCGGGATCGAGCTGGAAGAGATGCATCAGCGCGTCGATCTTCGCCTCGATCCGCTTGCGATCCCAGCCGATCAGCTGCGGAACGGTCGCGATATTTTCGGCCACCGTCCGGTGCGGAAACAGACCATGGCCCTGAATGGCGTAGCCGATCTGGCGACGCAGCTTGAAGCCGGGTATCGCGCTGACATTCTCACCGTCGATACGGATCGTGCCGGAGGTGGGCTCCACCAGCCGGTTTATCATGCGTAACAGGGTGGTTTTTCCCGACCCGGAAGTGCCGACGATGACGGTGACGGTGCGCGGCGGGACGGTTAGCGAAACCTGATCCACGACGGCTGCTTCGCCATATCGTTTTGTGATGGTGTCGATTTCGATCATGCCTTTTGCCTTCCGCCTGCGCTGAAGAGATTGCTGTCGATGAGAGCGTCGAGTGTTATCGCGGCGGCAAAACCGAGAAGGACGGTCGGCACGGTGCCGAGCAGCACGAGGTCCATCGCCGTCTGCCCGATGCCCTGAAATACGAAAACGCCAAAGCCGCCGCCGCCGATCAGGGCGGCAATCGTCGCAAGGCCGATATTCTGCACCAGCACGATGCGGATGCCGGTGAGGATGACTGGCATGGCCAGCGGAAACTCCACCCGCAGCAGCCGTTGCACCGGCGTCATGCCAAGCCCGCGCGCCGCTTCCCGGACCGCCTGCGAAACGCCGGAAAGACCAACCACCGTGTTGGAAACCACCGGCAGCAGCGAATAAAGAAACAGCGCCACGAAAGCGGGCGCCATGCCGATGCCGGCAATGCCGATTTTCGCGGCACCCGGCACATTGGCCGCGATCCACCCGAGCGGGGCGATCAAAAGGCCGAAAAGGGCGATGGAGGGAATGGTCTGGACGATGTTGAGGCTGTTCAGTACGCCTACGCGCATCCGCTCGACCTTGTAACAGAGTATCCCCAGGGGAATGCCCACTAAGGTCGCCGCGATCAGCGAGCCGATGGCAAGTTCCACGTGCCGCAAAGCCTCGGTCCAGAATGTATCGGCGCGGCCGGTATATTCCTTGATGATGGAGAGATCATTCCAGAGGCCGCTTGTCAGCACGGCCGCGAGCGCGGCGATGGCCACCATCAGCAACAAAATCCGGGCAGCGGGCTTCGGCTCAAGACGCGCAATACAATCCGTGGCGAGCAGAGCCAGCCCGGCAAATATCAGCCAAAAACCGCTGCCAGGTGAAACGCGGGCAAAACCGTTACCCTCCGGCGTGAGGAAAGAAGCCGCCTGCCCGACGAAAACCGCCAGTGCCGCAAGACCGACCAGCGCGACGGCGAGCTTCAATCGCGTGGGAAAGCGGAAAAAGGCGATGAAGGCCGAGAGAAGAACGATGGTGGCGAGAACAGTTGCAGCCGAACCCGGAAGAGCTTCGAAGACCGTTCGTGTCTCGCCCTGAACGATCCGGTTGGCACGGAATGTCATGAAAGGCGACGCAAAAAGCGCATAAAGAAGCAGGCACGAAATCACCACGCCCACTTTGTCAGGCCATTTCGTCAAATCCTGCTCCCCTGTCTTCTCGCCCGTGTACTCTAAATTGGGACGGGACCACGGGAACGCACCGGTTCCCGCACCCCGCTCCGGCGCCGCGAGCGGTTACTTGACGAAGCCGTTTTTTGTCAGAAAGTCGAGCGCCACGGTCTTGGCCTGTTCGCCGCCGACCTGCACGCGGGCGTTCAAATCCTGCAGTGTTGCCAGATCGAGTTTTTCGAACACTGGTTTCAGCAACTCTTCGATATTCGGGTGCTTTTTCAGAACCTCTTCGCGAATGATCGGCGCTGGCTGATAGACCGGCTGTACATGTTTGTCGTCCTCCAGCACCACGAGACCTGAAGGCGCGATGCCGCCATCCGTGCCATAGACCATGGCGGCATTGGCGTTGTTCGTCTGGTTGGCGGCGGCGGCGATGGTGGCCGCGGTGTCGCCGCCGGAAAGCGTGATCAGCTGGTCAGGCTTCATGGTGAAGCCATAGGTGGTCTGAAATGCAGGGAGCGCGGCGGCGGAGTTGACGAATTCGGAAGAAGCGGCAAGAACGACCTCGCCGCCATCGGCAACATATTTGCCGAAATCGGAAAGCGTCTTCAGATTGTTCTTGTCGGCGACATCCTTGCGCAGCGCAATGGCCCAGGTGTTGTTTGCCGGCGATGGCGTCAGCCAGACGATCTTGTTGGCGTCGAAGTCGAGTGTTTTCGCTTCTTCATAGCCCTTGGCTGCATCTTTCCAGAGCGGATCGTCCGCCTTGGAGAAAAAGAACGCGGCGTTACCGGTATATTCCGGATAGATGTCGATTTCGCCCGCCGTGATCGCTTTTCGCACAACCGGCGTGGCGCCAAGCTGGATGCGATCCGTCGTTTCGATCTTGTTCTGGTTAAGGACGGCGAGGATGATGTTGCCGAGAACACCGCCTTCCGTGTCGATCTTCGACGACACGACCACCTGCGCCTGCGCGATGGAAACAGAAAGGGCAAGCGCAAGTCCGGCGCCCGTCAACGTCATCAAGCGGTTCATGGATGTTCCTCCGGTGGGTCAGCCTGCCGAACAGGCGAAAGATCGCCGCCGCAATTGCGGCCGAATATAAACGGCCTGGAGGAAAAATGGTTGCACGCCATCTGCTTTTTCGCGTCGATGGCTCCGGCTACACGCCGATGGTCAGGTTTCGCCGTCGCGCTTGCGTGCATCCTTGCCCATGACGAGCGGCATGAGAACCGAAAGAAACAAGAGCCTGATGACGTGGTGGGAGCCGACATAGGCGGTATCGGCATGCATCATCACCGCCATCGCCGCCATGGTCTCCAGGCCGCCCGGCGAATAGGCGATCATGACGGCATTGAGCGGAACGCCGGTCACGCCGGAAATCATCCAGGCAATGCTTCCGGCAATCAGCATCACCGCGATGGTGACGACTAAGCCCGCCAGAAAGCCTTTCCGCACGTCCATCAGTGAGACATTCGAAAAGCGCGTGCCGATGAGGCAGCCGATCAGCACATAGACGGGCAGGCTGAGCCAGGTGGGAACGCCGCCTTCGGTAAGGCCGGTAATGTGGGTGCCGATGGAAATGGCGACGCCGCCAAGCAGCAGCGCGGCCGGAAACTTCCAGCGCAGGAAAAGCCAGCCAGTCAGAAGCGATGCGCCGATGGTCAGCGCCAGCGTGAAAAGGCCCATTGGCGGGTTGGCCACAAGCGGTTCCGTGCTGACGAGATCGAAATATTCGACGATCAGCGGCACGGAAAGCGTCAGCGCCAGCACCCGCACGCTTTGCACGATGCTGACGGTCGCAAGGTCGCTTTTCGTCTCGGCGCCGAGACTGATGATATAGCTGAGATGGCCGGGAGAGGCGCCCAGCATCGCCGTTGTCCGGTCGTAACCGAAGCCGTAATGCAGGATCCAGTAGGCGACATAGAGCATGATGACGACAGCGACGAGCACAACGACGAAGCTCACGGGCCAGGTCTTTGCGGCGTCGATTACGGAGGGCGTCACGCTCGTTCCCATGGAAATGCCGACGACGACGAAACAGGCATTGCGGATGAAGGCGGGAACGCCAAGCCTCACACCGGCCAGCCCCGTGATCGTCACGGCAAGCGCTGGGCCGGACAGAAACGGTGCCGGAATATCGATGAGGCTGGCGAGTAGCGCCCCTATGCTGCCGACGAGCGCGGTGAGCGCAAATGTATGGAATTCAGGCTTGATGATCATTGCGACGCTGATTGGTTGCTTGAAAAAGCTCGCGACCAAATGCGCCGCTTCCATTCGCGACGTCAACACGCAGGATCAAAAATATTACATTTCATGCGTATTCTATAAAAAAGCCCGTGGCCTCAAGGACACGGGCTATGGCAATTGCCGATGCGGCAATGGGATGATCAGGCAGCCGGAAGGGCAGCGATCTTCGGCATTTCCGTATCGAGGCCAAGCAGGAAGTTGATCTGGGGCCGCGCCTTGACGAGATCATCGATCGAATATTCCGCCAGAACGTCGAAAAAGGCATTGAGCGCCTTGCGAAGCGCCGAGTTGAGGCCGCAGCTATCCACAAGCGGACATTCCACAGCACCGTCCTCGAAGCATTCGGCCATGGCGAAGCTGTCTTCGGTCACCTTCACCACGTCGAACAGGCTGATCTTTTCGGCAGGTTTGCCAAGACGCACGCCGCCGTTGCGGCCACGCACGGTTTCCACCAAGCCTGCCTTGTTGAGCGGCTGCAGGATTTTGAACAGGAACAGCTCCGAAACGCCATAAGCCTTGGCGATCTCAGGAATGCGGCTCAGATGGCCTTCATTGGCGGCGCAATACATCAACATGCGAACGGCATAGTTGGTCTGTTTGGTCAAGCGCATGCTGGTCTCCTAACTCTCAATGTGGAGTTATATAGTCTCTTTTTCAGTTTAGAACAATTCCAGAAACTGAAAAAACTGGCACCCATCCGATATTTCTCGAACAGCCTTGTTGACCGTCCGGATGATTCATGAACAAACAAGTCAAGAATCGGAATGTAATGGAGGCATTCATAATGGCAAGCTTGAAATCATACTTTTCCGCTGCCGTTTTTTCAGGGCTGACGATCCTTGTCGCCGCGCCCGTCGCTCTGGCAGAGGGGGAGGTTAACATCTATTCCTATCGCCAGCCTGAATTGATCCAGCCGCTGCTCGATGCTTTCACGAAGGAAACCGGGATAGAGGCGAATGTGCTTTTTCTCGATAAGGGGCTGGTGGAACGCATTCAGGCCGAAGGCGTCAATTCGCCGGCCGATGTGCTGCTGACGGTCGATATCGCCCGTCTCGTCGAGGCGAAGGAGGGCAAGGTCACCCAGCCGGTCCTCAACGATCCCGTCATCGAAAAGGATATCCCCGCCAATCTGCGCGATCCCGAGGGCGAATGGTTTGGTCTCACCACGCGCGGCCGGGTGGTCTATGCGTCGAAGGAGCGGGTGACACAGAAGGACATTACCTATGAGGAGCTTGCCGATCCGAAATGGAAGGGCAAGATCTGCATTCGCGACGGCCAGCATTCCTATAATATCGCGCTGATCGCCTCGATGATCGCCCATCACGGCGTCGATTATACCCGTACATGGCTGACCGGCCTGAAGAACAATCTCGCCCGCAAGCCTGACGGAACCGACCGCAGCCAGGCGAAATCGATCTTTTCCGGTGAATGCGATATCGCGCTCGGCAACACCTATTATGTCGGCCTGATGCTGACCAACGATCGCGAGCCGGAAGAAAAGGAATGGGCAGGATCGGTGCGGGTGATCTTCCCCAATGCGGGCGATCGCGGCACGCACGTGAATATCTCCGGCATGGCGCTGACGAAATACGCCCCCAACAAAGACAATGCTCTGAAGCTGATGGAATTCCTGGCCTCGCGCGAGGCGCAGGAAATCTACGCCAAGCAGGTCTTCGAATATCCGGTGCTGCCCGGCGCGGAGCCATCCGATGTCGTGAAGGGTTTCGGTCCCATCAATCCCGACAAGCTGCCGCTGACGGACATAGCCGCCCATCGCAAGCAGGCGTCCGAACTGGTGGATGAAGTGGGTTTCAACGACGGCCCGACCAACTGAGTTTGCTCTTGATCGAACTCTGAGAGTTGCGATACCGGCGGGTCAGTTACCCGCCGGTTTGTTGTCCAGGGAAGCGTTGTAATCGAGAATGGCCTTGCGCCTTTCCGGCGTTCCGGGATGGGTGGAGACAATGCTGGTGCCGTCCTTGTCGCCCAGCTTTTCCTCCAGCAGCGCAAAGAATCGTTCGATGGCGGTTGGGTCGAGCCCGGCCTTGCGCATCAGTTCGACGGAGCGCTGGTCCGCCTGCCGCTCGGCATCGCGTGAATGCGATAGCGCCAGAAGACCGCCGCCCTGGGTGAGAATATCTTCCATGGCCGAACCGACATCGCCGGCAATCAGCATGACGAGACCGGCAACTCCGGCGGCGCGGTAAAGCTGCCGCAGGCTGTGTTCATATTCCACATGGCCGATTTCATGGGCGAGAACCCCGATGATCATCTGCCTGTCGTCGCCTGCGAGTTCCACCAGCTCGTCTGTCAGTACCAGCGTGCCATCGGGAAGCGCAAAGGCATTGGGGCCGATATAACCGCCCTTGCGGAAATTCAGCTTGTAGTCCTCGGGCGAACCTTCCGCATGGGCGGCGATCCGGGCAAATTCCGCACGGATGGCGTCCTGCTCTTCCTGCGGAAGTTCGCTTGGAGAAAATACCGCCTGGTCGAAGGCCTGCATGGTGCTGGCCGACATGACCTGCGGAACGATGGGCGGCGTTACGGCGACCGCCAGTTCCACCAGCGCCGGAAGCGCCAGCTTGTAGGTGCCGTAAGCCAGCAGAACGGCTGCGGCGGTGATGCCGATCAGTCGTGGGCGGAACTGTTCCAGCCAGTGCACGAAACCGGAACGCTTGGTAATGTGCTGGCCAAGCAGCCGGTCCACGCCGTCATTGTCACGGGTTTCGAACAGCGACCCATCGGGAAAATGCAACTCCCGGGGGATGGTGCCGACCCGATGGCTGATCTCGACCGTTTTTATCTCCGCCTGGGTTCTGACGTGGTTGTCCTTTGCGTCGAGCACGAGAAGGACCGTGCCGCCAAGCTTCAGCCTGGCGGCGCTGGAAAGGTTGGAGCGAGCGGCATGCCACTCGCCCGCAACGGTTTCTCCGGTATCAGAAACCAAATTCGAAACCTTCCATATCCATATATTCGGCGCTGACCGCAGCCCCCGTTGCCTCCATCGAGGAAAGTACCTCGCCGACATCGCCATTGAAACGGATTGCCGTGCGTTCAACGGTATAACGCGCTTCGCGCACCGCCGCCCATGGCCGCATCAGGCCAAGCGTGAAGACGGTGACGATCAGGTTGGAGATGACGATCCACAGGTAGCGGCCGCGATGAAGATCGCTGTGCAGGTCGTGCTTTCCGTCCAGCAGCATGGAGGAGATGACGACATTGCGAACGCCGGTGCGATAGACGACACCCGCAAGACCATAGACCAGAAAAGCGCCAAAAATTCCGACATAAAGGGAAGCCAGCGCCGTGGCCATGGCTGCCGTCTCGTCTTCGAGCATCGCGCTATTGGCTGCAAAGGCGGCAATGCCGAAAAAGCCGACCACGATGCCGCCGATCACCACCATGATCGCGGGAATGATCCAGACCTGGTAGAGCTTGCCGATTCTGGGATCGGCGCTGAAGGGCCGGTCGCCGTAACGCAGGTTGCTGAAAATATAGCGGTTCGCCCAGCGGCTGGACAGCGGCGCCAGAATGCCGAAGGAAAAGAACGCAACGAGGCTGCCAAGCAGGATGGAGACAAAAGCGCCCCATGCCGTTCCGACAAAATCAAAACGCACATTGCGATAGCTCGTCACCCGCGCATTGAAACGAATGCTGCGCGTGATCAGCCATGGAAAGAAGATCATCAGAAGGATTGCCGGCACGAAAACCAGGAAGGGATGGATGAGGCCGACGAGCTGCGAGACGACGATGAAGGCAAAGGCGATCAGCCGGCCCTTGAAGATTTGTCCGCCGGTGGCGTGATAACCGAAGGCGCGACCGGCCAGCACGGTATTGCCATTGAAATAACGCTTGCGGCGCACCTTTGCCCAGGCGGAATAGATGCCGATGGTGATGATCGTCAGCAGAATATTGACGATCCAGATTCCGAAATATTCCTTGGCATTTCCACTGAACGAGCCGCGTTCAAGCGCGCGCTGATCCGCACTCACTGAGATATCACTCATAATAGTCCCTCATGACATGCCCCTCTCCGGGCAGATTGAGTTTGCAGGCTTCCCCGTTATCGTCGGTTTGGCAGCGTCCCCACGCCGCAACTGCTCTCTTACGCCATAACAGCTTTAAGTGGAAATATTTTGAAGGAAAAACTTGATTTTTAAAGTTATCTTTTAATCGAAAAAGCCCCGCCGTGAAAACAGCGAGGCTCTTTGTAATGTAGAGGGCTCTGCCCGCTTACTTCATTGTCGGCATCACGAATTCAGCGCCCGACTTGATGCCCGACGGCCAGCGCGAGGTGATCGTCTTGGTCTTCGTCCAGAACTTGATCGAATCCGTCCCGTGCTGGTTGAGGTCGCCGAAGCTCGAAGCCTTCCAGCCGCCGAAGGAGTGATAGGCAAGCGGAACCGGGATCGGAACGTTAACGCCGATCATGCCGATATTGACGCGGCTTGCGAAGTCGCGGGCGGCGTCGCCGTCACGGGTATAGATCGCGACGCCGTTGCCATATTCATGCTTCATCGGCAGTTCCAGCGCGTCTTCGTAGTTCTTGGCGCGAACGACGGAGAGAACGGGTCCGAAGATTTCCGTCTTGTAGATGTCCATGTCAGGGGTCACGTGGTCGAACAGGCAGCCGCCGACGAAATAGCCGTCTTCATAGCCCTGCAGCTTGAAGTCGCGGCCATCGACCAGAAGCTTCGCACCCTGTGCGACGCCGCTGTCGATCAGGCCCTTGACGCGCGTCTGCGCTTCCTTGGTGACGAGCGGACCCATATCGGCCTTGTCGTCGGTATAGGGTCCGATTCTCAGGCTTTCGATCTGCGGAATGAGCTTTTCGACGAGACGGTTTGCCGTCTCCTCACCAACCGGAACCGCAACGGAAACAGCCATGCAGCGCTCGCCGGCCGAACCGTAACCCGCGCCCATCAACGCGTTTACCGCCTGGTCGAGATCGGCATCCGGCATGATGATCATGTGGTTCTTCGCACCGCCGAAGCACTGCGCGCGCTTGCCGTTCATGGCGGCCGTGCCATAGACGTAACGGGCGATCGGCGTCGAGCCGACGAAGGAGACCGCGCCGATATCGGGATCGGTCAGGATGGCGTCGACGGCGCCCTTGTCACCGTTGACGACGTTCAGGATGCCGGCCGGAAGACCGGCTTCAATCATCAGTTCTGCAAGACGGATCGGCAGCGACGGGTCGCGCTCGGAAGGCTTGAGGATGAAGGCGTTGCCGCAGGCGATTGCCGGCGCGAACATCCACATCGGGATCATGCCGGGGAAGTTGAACGGGGTGATGCCCGCGCCGATGCCAACCGGCTGGCGGATCGAATACATATCGATGGCCGGGCCAGCGCCTTCGGTGAACTCACCCTTCTGCAGATGCGGAATGCCGCAGACGAATTCGCAGACTTCGAGACCGCGGACGATATCGCCCTTGGAATCTTCAACGGTCTTGCCGTGCTCGCTCGAGAGCAGCACCGCCAGCTCGTTCATGTCGCGGTTCAGAAGTTCGACGAACTTGAAGAAAACGCGGGCGCGACGCTGAGGGTTGGTGGCGGCCCATTTCGGCTGCGCAGCCTTGGCGCTCTCCACGGCGGCGCGCAGTTCGGCGTCGCTTGCAAGCGCGACAGTTGCCTGAACTTCACCGGTGGCGGGGTTGTAGACATTCGATGTGCGGCCGCTGGTGCCCGGCACATGCTTGCCGTTAATGAAATGACCGATTTCCTTCATGGGTTTTCCTCCAGAATGTGATGGCGCAGCATTACCTTTCGATTTGCACAAATCAATCGCCTGAAATAAGCATCCATTGTGCAAAAATAGACATAAAGAGGGTGCCATGAACTGGGATGATGTGCGTTTGTTTCTAAGCGTGGCGCGAAGCGGCCAGTTTCTTTCGGCGGCCAGAAAGCTTGGCGTCAACCACGCCACCCTCAGCCGGCGCATTTCCGCACTGGAAGCGGCCATCGGCACGCAGCTCTTCCTGCGGAGCACCAATGGCTGCGAGTTGACCGAAGAGGGGCAGCGCCTTCTTGCCGGGGCCGAGCGCATGGAAACGGAAATGCTGAATGCCCAGGCAAATCTCGGCCGCGTCGATACGGCGGTGGCGGGAACGGTGCGCATCGGCGCGCCGGATGGTCTCGGCGTTTCCTTCCTCGCGCCAAGGCTCGGTCGGCTGACGGCGCGTTATCCCGATCTGAAAATCCAGCTCGTGCCGGTGCCGCGCTCTTTCTCACTGTCGCAGCGTGAGGCCGATATAGCCATCACCATCGAAAGGCCGGAGCAGGGCAGGCTGATGTTTTCGAAGCTCACCGATTATTCGCTCGGCCTTTATGCCTCGGCGGATTATCTGGCCGATCATGGAACGCCTGATGATGTCGAGGCGCTGAAGCGCCACCGGCGGATCGGTTATGTGGAGGACCTGATCTTTTCGCCCTCACTGAACTTTACCGGTGAGATCATGCGCGACTGGGACGCCGCCTTCGAAATCTCCAGCGCCACCGGGCAGACCGAGGCGGTGCGTTCCGGTGCGGGTATCGGTATCCTGCATAATTACATCGCCGGGCAATACCCCGAACTGCTGCGTATCATGCCGCAACTCACCATCAGCCGGTCCTACTGGACGGCCTATCACGAATCCGCCCGTCAACTGGTCCGCGTCCGCACGGTGGTCGATTTTCTCCAGGAACTCGTAGCCGAAGAACGGCGAATTTTCATCTGACATCCGCATGCCGATATTATTAGTACTATTAATTGTTCGAGCCCGGCCGTTCGGGGCTTGACAAAGGATGGCTGACTGGACGACCAATGCAGCCATTGGGAGAGATCGGAACTGACATGTCTATGATACGTAAGCTTTCGCCGACTGGCCTCGGCGTGGCCGTCATGCTGCTTGGAATGCTGCTTTTCGCACTGAACGACGCCATGGGAAAATGGCTCGTGGCCACCTATAGCCAGGGTCAGGTGATCCTCATTCGCAGCGCGGCGGCGCTTATTATTCTCGTTCCGATCGTCTGGCGCGCCGGCCTCTCCGGCCTTGTCAGAATTGAGCGTCCCGGCCTTCAGTTTGCGCGCGTCTTCTTTTCCACCGCAGAGCTTTTCTGTTTCTATTTCGCGGTCGCGGCCCTGCCGCTCGCCGATGTCATGACCTATTGGCTGGCCGCCCCCATCTATGTGGCGGCGCTCTCGCCGTTTCTGCTCGGAGAAAAGGTGGGCTGGCGTCGCTGGACGGCCATCGCCATCGGTTTTGTCGGCGTTCTCGTCGCGCTCAAACCCAGTTCGGCAAGCCTCACCTCCGCAGCATTGTTTTCGATCCTCGGCAGCGCCGCCTTCGCTTTCATGATGTTATCCGGCCGTCAGCTGCGCAATACGCCGGATACGGTGCTTGCCTTCTGGCAGATCATCGGTGCGGCGGTTGCGGGCATTGTCGCGGTATTCCTCACGCCATCGGGATGGCTGCCGGTTCAGTCCAGTTTCGATCTCGCCTTCCTCGGCCTGCTCGGCGTCGTCGCCATGACGGCGCATGTGCTGGTCAACCGGGCGCTTAAACTCGCCGATGCCGCCACCGTCGCGCCGCTGCAATATACGCTGCTGCTCTGGGCGGTTATTTTCGGCTGGCTGTTCTTCGGCGATGTGCCGCAGACGAGTATCGTCGTCGGCGCGGGCCTGATCGTTCTTTCCGGCCTTTATATCTTCTTCCGCGAAAATACTCTCAAGCGACGCCGCGAAACCGCTGAAGACCTGGCCGCGGAGCAGGTTTGATCTTTCTCACAGCCTCGATCACGATCACGGGACTTGACGAAGGCGTGATCTTCGGGGAGTAAGAAAGAGCCCTGCGATGATTTGTCTCGCAACGGCAGAGGAAACAAAGGTGCCGGGCCCCTCTGGCGAGAGTTTTACGGCGCTCTCGCGATGTCGGTACCGCCTGCAAAAATTGGCCGGCGGATTAAAAACTATGAAAAACCTGAATGTGCTTCGCGCGCGTGCTTTCTGCGTGCGGTCTGACGCCCCGCGTCGGTCCGTGAACGCCCTCTTTATGGGAGGCGACCGGACATGAGCGCTGCCCAGAAAAACACGCTTACCTACTTCAAGTGGGCTTTTATCGTCACCGTGGTCGGTTTGATCCTCGGCGGTTATCTCGGTTGGGAAATGACCGGAACGGTCGGCGGCACGGCGACGATCTTCTTCATCTGCGTCGTGCTGGCGGTGCTGGAAATCTCACTTTCCTTCGACAACGCCATCGTCAACGCCAACAAGCTGAAAGATATGACACCGGTCTGGCAGCACCGCTTCCTGACCTGGGGTATCCTGATTGCCGTTTTCGGCATGCGTATCGTCTTCCCGCTGCTCATCGTGGTCGTCGCGGCCAATGTCGGCCCGTGGACGGCAATCGTCATGGCGGCCACGCAGCCGGAACGTTATGCGGAAATCATGCGTGACGCCCATCTGCCGATTGCGGCTTTCGGCGGCACCTTCCTGATGATGGTCGGTCTCAACTTCTTCTTCGACCATGAAAAGGACGTGCACTGGGTGCGCTGGATCGAGGAAAAGGCTGCAACCTATTCCTCCGTCAAGGGCATCGAGATTGCCTTCGTACTGGTCGTCATGCTGATCTTTTCCCGCATCATCGGTGCTAGCGACAATCCGGAACTTGGTCCGGTCGCGGCCAACACCTTCTTCCATTCGGCGATCTGGGGTCTTTTGACCTTCCTGCTGGTGGAAGTCGTCGGCGGCATTCTCGACCGCAGCCAGGAGATGCTGGAAGGCGCGGCGAAAGGCGGCTTCGGTGCGTTTCTTTATCTCGAAGTGCTGGATGCCAGCTTCTCCTTCGATGGCGTTATCGGTGCTTTCGCGCTGACGCAGAACCTCTTCATCATCGCCATCGGCCTCGGCATCGGCGCCATGTATGTGCGTTCGATGACCATCATGCTGGTCGAGAAGGGAACCCTGGCCGAATATCGCTATCTGGAGCACGGCGCCTTTTATGCGATCCTCATCCTGTCCGTCATCATGTACGTGCAGACCATGGTGCATATTCCGGAGGTCATCACTGGCCTTGGCGGCGCGGGCCTGATCGGCATCTCGCTCTGGTCGTCGATCCGCTATAACCGGCGACAGAATGCCGATGCGGTCGATGCCGCGCGCGGCGCGGAGATCTGATCCGCGATTACCCATGCCTTCCGCTGTCGTGGCGGAAGGCAGTTTTTAAGCATTGAATTATTTTTTGCCTGTTTTTGTTGCTGTTTATCCTTTGCAAAAAATTTCGCCAAAAGGCGCGCTTTTTGCCTTAAGTCGCTGTTTTACGAATATTTGTGCGCTGCATCAAAACTGGCACGCTTCCTGCTTCTCATTCTGCAAGTCCAGAGGGGACATTGGCTCGAAAACGGGTCGGCAAATACCGCCGCGCCGCGCGATCTTTCCGATCTGCGCCGTGCGGCGGTTCTGTTTGTGCGGGATGGTTCTTGAGTTTTCCGTTCGGTTGAATGAAAACGATAAGACAACGACTGGAAGGGTCACGGTTTGCCTGCACAATTGTCGCCCACGGAGGCCCTGGGTCTCTGGCATCGTGTATCCACGGTGCAGGTCATTGACGATCAGCCGGATTTGACCTTGCGTCAGACCGCCATCCTGCTGCAGATTTATCTCGTGCCGCCGCCGCACACCGTGCGGGGTCTCGCCGCCATGCTGGGTGTGACCAAACCCGTTATTACCCGTGCCCTCGACAGTCTGGGTGCTCTCGGACTGGTCGATCGGGTTCGGGATGAGCGGGACAAACGCAATGTCGTGATAAAACGCACCGTGGCCGGTGCGCTTTATCTGGAAAAATTCGGCGATCTGATTATTGATCAGGCGCGCAAGATCTAACCTCTGGATGTGAAACCCATGATGCTCGACCGCCGCCTGAATGTCTTCCGCTCCGATCTCGCCGATGAAAAGCTGCAGGGCGTGGTGCAGGCCGAACGTTTTGTCAGCGGCTCGCCCGCGCAGATCGCGGTGCCGGTTGTTGGCCTGCGGCCGACGCCGGACCTTGCCGCCGGCATCGATACCGAGCTGCTGTCTGGCGAAACCATCCGTGTTTTCGACAGGGCGAACGGCTGGGCATGGGTGCAGGCGGATGCGGATGGTTATGCCGGCTATGTGCCGGAAACGGCGATTGGCGATGTCGTTGTCGCCACCCATCGGGTGATTGCACCGCGCACTTTTCTCTATCCAGCCGCTGAATTGCGCAAACCGCCCGTCGCAGCGCTGTCCATGGGCAGTCTCATCCGCATCGTCGGCGAGGCGGAGACACGCGGCACCCGTTACCTGCTGACCGAAAAGGGCGAAGGCATCATCGCCGCCCATTGCCGCGCCGTCGATGCGGTGCTTGAAGAGGATTATGTGGCGGTGGCGCTGCGCTTTATCGAGACCCCCTATCTGTGGGGCGGCCGTTCCGGTTTCGGTATCGATTGTTCCGGCCTCGTGCAGCTTTCCATGGCCATGACGGGCCGGCGGGTTCTGCGCGATACCGACATGCAGGTGAAGTCGCTCGGTGTGGAAATAGAGCGGGATGAATTGCGCCGCGGCGATCTCGTCTTCTGGAAGGGCCATGTCGGCCTCATGGAAAACGAAGAAACGCTGCTGCACGCCAATGGCCATACGATGAACGTCGCACGCGAAAATCTCGATGCGGCCATCGAGCGTATCGGCTGGCTTTACGAAAAGCCGACGGCTTTCCGCCGCCTGGAAGACTGAAAAGGCGGCTTTCACGAAATTGTGCCTGTGTGGCCCTTTGTGCGGGAGCCGCCGACAGCCTACATCGGTTGGATGATGGTTCGGGACTGGCATCGATGAAGACAAGAACGGCGACACGATTGGCAGCGATCCTCACGGCGGTTTTGCTGAGCGCGTCAGCGCAGGCGCAGACTGTTTTCCAGAACGGTTTTGCTCCCGCGCCGGATGCCTATGCAAACCTGCCCGGCGTCAAGGATCCGCGCACGCTGCAGCCAAAGGTCCGTTACAACTGCCATAGCGCACTTGGCTCGACCGGATATTCGCGCGGCCCCTACCGGAATGTTTTCGGCAGCCGTGGACTTCCGGTTCAGGGTTACCGCTGCACCGATGAAAACGGAATTTCCAGCTTCGGCGGCAGAAATCCGGTTTCCAAGGACTGGTATCCCGGCATAAACCCCGTAGACCCGACCTTCTGAAGCGGCATTGCTCCCGCACCGGATCGAAAACCCCATCGCGCTTTTCGGAAAATCGATGCGCGGGCGGTGGCGGCAGGCATTTGCTCGGCCGGTGCTCTGGACTTGTTGTCGCTTTTTCAGATAAATCTTCCGCATGACAGGTTGATACCTGCCGGGGTGCGGAGTGACATCGGCTATTCTGACCTTGGCCGATATTGGGGAATGCGAGTATGACGAAGACCGATATAGCCACCCGTGTCCATAATCATACCTGGAAACTCGACCCTATCGTCCGCAGCCTGATCGATACGGATTTCTACAAGCTCTTGATGTTGCAGATGATCTGGAAACTCTATCCGGAAGTCGATGCGACGTTTTCCCTGATCAACCGCACGAAGACGGTGCGGCTGGCGGAAGAGATCGACGAGATGGAGCTGCGCGAACAGCTCGATCATGCACGCACCCTGCGTCTTTCCAAGAAGGAAAACATCTGGCTTGCGGGTAACACGTTTTACGGCCGCTCGCAGATTTTCGAGCCGGAATTCCTCTCCTGGCTGTCGAGCTATCAATTGCCGGAATACGAGCTTTTCAAGCGCGACGGGCAATATGAGCTGAATTTTCATGGCCGCTGGATGGATACGACGCTCTGGGAAATTCCGGCGCTCGCCATCATCAACGAGTTGCGCTCGCGCAGCGCCATGCGCTCGCTCGGTTATTTCACGCTCGATGTGCTTTATGCCCGCGCAAAGGCCAAGATGTGGGAGAAGGTCGAGCGGCTGCGGGAACTGCCGGGCCTGCGCATTTCCGATTTCGGCACCCGCCGCCGCCACAGCTTCCTTTGGCAACGCTGGTGCGTCGAAGCGCTGAAGGAAGGCATCGGGCCCGCCTTTACCGGTACGAGTAACGTCCTGCTCGCCATGGATTCCGATCTCGAAGCCGTGGGAACGAACGCGCATGAACTGCCCATGGTGGTTGCGGCGCTGGCGCAGACAGATGAGGAACTGGCTGCAGCACCCTATCAGGTTCTGAAGGACTGGAACCGGCTTTATGGCGGCAACCTGCTGATCGTGCTGCCGGACGCCTTCGGCACGGCGGCTTTCCTGCGCAACGCGCCGGAATGGGTGGCGGACTGGACGGGTTTCCGTCCCGACAGTGCGCCGCCGATCGAAGGCGGCGAAAAAATCATCGAGTGGTGGCAGAAGATGGGCCGCGATCCGCGAAAGAAGATGTTGATCTTCTCCGACGGTCTCGATGTTGACGCCATTATCGACACCTACAGGCATTTCGAAGGCCGCGTCCGCATGAGCTTCGGCTGGGGTACCAACCTCACCAATGATTTTGCCGGTTGCGCGCCCAAAACCATCGCCAGCCTCAAGCCGATTTCCATCGTCTGCAAGGTGAGCGACGCCAATGGCCGGCCGGCCGTGAAACTCTCGGACAATCCGCAAAAGGCAACCGGTGACCCGGCCGAAGTGGAGCGTTACCTGAAGTTCTTCGGCGAAGAAGACCACAAGGAACAGAAGGTTCTGGTTTAAAGCCTTTCCAGTAAAAGTGGAGCCCGGTTTTCCGCCCGGAAATGCTCTAAATTGAGAACGGGCGCTCCGGTTGAGGAAGCGCCCGTGGAAGCCCGAACCTATCAGCAGATTACTTCGCGAACTGGTGTGCGATGTAATGGAAGAGTGCGCGGATACCCTGCGCCTCCCCGCCGATCGATGAATGATGCCTCTCGCTCAGAGACCAGCCGTAAATATCGAAATGCGCCCAGCGCCTGGTATTGGTGACGAAACGCTTCAGGAACAGGGCGGCGGTGATCGATCCGCCCATGCCGCCCGAAGGCGCGTTGGTGATATCGGCTGCGCGTGAGCGGATATCCTTGTCGTAGCCCATATAGAGCGGCATGCGCCACAGCGGATCGTCCGTATCGATGCTGGCTTCCGCGATATCATGCGCCAGATCCTCATCATCGGTGTAGAAGGGCGGCAGATCCGGGCCGAGCGCGACGCGTGCGGCACCCGTCAGCGTCGCCATGTCGATCATCAGGTCCGGCGCATCTTCGTCCGCATAGGCCAGCGCATCCGCCAGAACAAGACGGCCTTCAGCGTCGGTATTGTCGATCTGCACCGTCAGCCCCTTGCGGCTGCGGTAGATATCGCCGGGGCGGAAGGCATTGGAGGAGATGGAGTTTTCGACCGCGGGCACGAGAACGCGAAGATCGACCGGCAGCTTCGCATCCATGATCATCAGCGCAAGGCCGAGCACATTGGCCGCGCCTCCCATATCCTTCTTCATCAGCGCCATGGAAGCGGCGGGTTTGATATCGAGGCCGCCTGTATCGAAGCAGACGCCCTTGCCGACAAGGGTGAGGCGCGGATTGCCCTTCTTGCCCCAGTTCATCTCCAGAAGCCGCGGTGCGCTTTCGCTGGCCCGGCCGACAGCATGGATCAGGGGAAAGTTTTCCTTGAGCAGATCGTCACCAGTGGTGACCTTCACCTTTGCCTTGTAATGGGCGGCAAGCGCGCGGAAGGCAATCTCAAGCTCATCCGGTCCCATATCGTTGGCCGGAACATTGATGAGGTCGCGCGCAAGGAAAACGCCGGCCAGAACGCGCTTGATCTCGCCGTCTTCCGCGTCCTGCGGAATAAGGAGCTTTGCCCCGTTCGTCTTGGTGGTCTTGTATTTGTCGAAGCGGTAGCTGCCGAGACCGAAACCGAGAGCGAGGCGATTGGCCGTCAGGGGTGCTGTCTCGATATGCCACTCGCCTTCCGGCAGCTCACGGGCAAGTTTCCCGGTGATGAAGGGGATTTCCGAGGGATTGCCGCCAAGGCCGAGAAGCACGCCGCCCAGCGAACCATCGGCGGAAGGAACGAGGAGGATGGCGCCTGCCTCGGCCTTGAACCCCGCCTTCTTCGCCCAGTCCAGAGCGACAGGGTCGATGGCGCCCTGTTCGATATGGGCCGGCGTGACGGCGAAAACCGGCAATGTGCTGCCG
The DNA here is from genome assembly GCF_004005385.1 of Agrobacterium sp. CNPSo 2736. Taxonomy (NCBI): domain Bacteria; kingdom Pseudomonadati; phylum Pseudomonadota; class Alphaproteobacteria; order Hyphomicrobiales; family Rhizobiaceae; genus Agrobacterium; species Agrobacterium sp. CNPSo 2736. Next base: position 156,033 of record NZ_RZTX01000005.1, read on the forward strand.
GCCTTGGAGCTGAAAGGGGTTGGGCGTTCGATGAACTGATAGGGCGCCATTGTATGCTTCCGTAAATGTCGAGAATCGGTGCGATTAACGCTCTGTTAGGGTTAACAGATTATTGCTTAAGCGAAAGTTGCGTCATGTGAGTCTGTCGTGTGTCGGGCGCAAGATCGATCATTCTTGGGCGGGGGCGCTGCCATGACTGCATTTTCTTTGGGCGAGACAGGCCGGACAGGGTTGCTGCGGGGAGCATGTCTTGCCGCACTGGTTCTTGCGGTTTCAGGATGCGCGAGCACTAACAAGCCCGATCGCATGTCCACCGGCTCCATTCCTGCCGCCACACGCTCCTATGATCACATGAACATGGAGCAGCTTCGGCAGGCGGAAGAGAGCGCCGGCAAAGCCTATGAACGCAGCCCCAAGGATAAATCGGTCGGCATGAATTATGCCAGCGTGCTGATGATGACCGGCAAGAACACACAGGCTCTCGCCGTCATGCAGCAGATCGCCATCGCCAATCCGGCCGACCGCGATGTCCTTGCCGCCTATGGCAAATCGCAGGCCGCCGCCGGCCAGCTGGAGCAGGCGCTTTCGACCATCCAGCGGGCACAGACGCCGGATCGACCCGACTGGCGGCTTTATTCCGCCGAGGGCGCCGTGCTCGATCAGCTTGGACGCTCGAACGAGGCGCGTTCCCGCTACAGGCAGGCGCTCGACCTGAAGCCGAACGACCCGAGCGTATTGTCCAACCTCGGCATGTCCTATGTCCTGTCGAGCGATCCGCGCACTGCCGAAACATATCTGCAATCCGCCATCGCCCAGCCGGGAGCCGATAGCCGCGTTCGCCAGAACCTCGCGCTCGTGGTTGGTCTACAGGGCCGCTTTGCCGAAGCAGAGCGCATCGCGGTTCAGGAGCTCTCCGCGCAGCAGGCGCAGGCTAACCTCACCTATCTGCGTGCCATGCTTTCGCAACAGAACTCCTGGCAGCAACTGGCGAAGAAGGACGGTAAGTCGGCTGGCTGATACGCTTTCGGTTGTATCGGCGCGATCCACGCGACATTATGGCTTCTGTTCTGCTCGACCTGCCTGCGCGTGTCTTCGTCAGAACGTATCCATGACGCGAAGGCCGGCCGGCCCAAGAATGACGGCGATGAGTACCGGCAGGAAAAACAGGATCATCGGCACGGTCAGTTTCGGCGGCAAAGCAGCTGCCTTTTTTTCGGCTTCATTCATTCGCTCGTCCCGGCCTTCCTGCGCGAGAACGCGCAGGGCCTGAGCGAGCGGGGTGCCGTACCGCTCCGCCTGGATAAGGGCCTGCACCACGCTTTTGACGCCTTCCAGCTGAGTGCGCATACCGAAATTCTCAAGGGCCATGCGCCTGTCCTGCAGGAAGGATAGTTCCGCTGTCGTCAGGATCATTTCCTCCGCTAGTTCAGGCGACTGTTCACCCATCTCTTCCGCCACGCGGCGCATGGCTGCTTCCATCGATACGCCGGATTCGATGCAGATCAGCATCAGGTCAAGCGCATCCGGCCATGCCCGCTTGATCGACGCCTGTCGCTTGGTCATGCGGTTCGAAACATAGATATTGGGGGCGTAAAAGCCGACATAGCCGAAAAGAAGCACCGCCATCAGCCGAACGACAAAAGCCTGATCAGCCAGGTTTCCGAGAATGAAAACCCAGGCGAATGCCACGGCCAGGAAAATGAACGGCAAGACGAACCGGGCAGCAAGAAATGTATTGAGCGCATTCTGTGAACGGAAACCGGCGGCGCGCAGCTTGTTCATCGTGTTCTTGTCGGCAAGCGCTTCGCGAAGATTGAATTTTTCAACGATGCGCCGTGCGGATTTGTTGTTATTGCTACGAAGGGAGGTTTTACCCTCTCTGGTCGCGGTCGCCAGACGCTCGCGCTCGCGGCTACGAATGAGTTCCCGTTCCGACGAGACGGCTTTCATCCGCTTGGCAAGATCTTTCCGCTCCAGGAAGGGCATGATCAGCGTATAGAGGGTCGCGAAAACTGCCAGTGTGACGAGGATGGCGATAATCGTCTGCGGGTCTGTCAGACGAGAAAGCAGATTTGCTGTCATGGCCGCCCCTCAAATATCGAAATTGATCATTTGGCGCATGATGAAAATCCCGATGAGCATCCACAGTCCGGATGCTCCCAGAATGATGTGGCCCCGCACGTCGGTGAAAAGCACCGAGAGATAGTCCGGCGACGTGAAGTGCACCAGCACCATAACAATAAAAGGCAATGCGCCGATAATCACGGCAGATGCTTTCGCTTCCATGGACAGGGCATTCACTTTGGCGCGCATTTTTCTTCGGTCGCGTAATACCCTTGAAAGGTTGGACAATGCCTCCGAAAGATTACCACCGGCCTGAGCCTGGATATTGATGACGGTGCTGAAGAAGCTGACTTCAAAAAGGGGCATGGTCAGCATCATGCGCTCGATACCCTGTGGGATTCCGATACCCACCTGCTGCGCATCGACAACCCGCTGAAACTCCGTTTTCACAGGTTCCTGACCGTCCGAGGCGATCAGTCGTACCGCGTCGTTCAGCGGCAAACCCGACTTGATCGAGCGGCACATGACATCAAGCGCATTGGGGAACTCCTCGAGGAATTTTTTTTGCCGGCGCTTGAGGAGAAATGCCAATACCCAGCGCGGCAATCCCAAAGCCGCAACGGCTGCTATGAGGAGTGCGGTCAGCAACGACAGACCATAGATAAGTGCAATAAAAGCGGCGCAAGCCGCCGCGCCGACGCTTAAAAGGTGGAATTGTCGAACGGAAATTGCCAGCCCAGCCTGTACGAGTTTATCGCGCAGGCTAACATTTTTTGCTTTTTTCGCCTTTTCATTTTGTTTTTTTTCCATATCCCGCAGGCTGTCCTGCATGGATTTGCGGCGCTTGCTGAGTTCCTGGACCCGATCGCGTGCAGCTTTGATATTTACGCGATCCGTCTCTGCGGCCTGCACCCGCTTGAAACGGCTTGTGGTTTTTTTTTCGACCTCTATCTGCTGGAAAAGAAAGGCGTAGGCGAGCGCTCCCGCCGAGATGGCGACAAGTACGGCCAGTAACACTATTGTCGGGTCCATGGCGTCGCTTTCCCTTAGGATGTCTTTTCCATTTCATCGAGCGCGGCCGCCAGGCGTTTCTCTTCGCCGTAATAGCGTGCACGATCCCAGAAATTGGGCTTGCTGATGCCGGTCGATACGTGTCTGCCGATCAGCTTGCCGTTCGCATCTTCGCCTTCGATTTCGTATCGCATCAGATCCTGGGTGACGATGACATCGCCTTCCATGCCGACCACCTCCGTAATCTGCGTTATCCGGCGCGAGCCGTCACGCAGACGCGCTGCCTGAATGACGACATCGATCGAGCCTGATATGATCTCGCGCACGGTCTTGGCCGGCAGGGTGAAGCCGCCCATGGCGATCATCGATTCGATACGGCTGAGGCATTCGCGTGGCGTATTGGCGTGCAGCGTTCCCATCGAACCGTCGTGACCGGTGTTCATGGCCTGGAGAAGGTCGAAAACTTCCGGTCCGCGCACTTCGCCGACGATGATGCGTTCGGGCCGCATGCGAAGGCAGTTCTTGACGAGATCGCGCATGGTGATCTCGCCTTCGCCTTCGATATTCGGCGGACGCGTTTCGAGCCTCACCACATGCGGTTGCTGCAGCTGCAGTTCGGCGGTGTCTTCGCAGGTGATGACGCGTTCATCCCTGTCAATGAAGCTCGTCAGGCAGTTAAGAAGCGTCGTCTTGCCCGAGCCGGTGCCGCCCGATATGACGACATTGCAGCGGACGCGACCGATAATCTTGAGCAATGTCGCGCCTTCGGGCGTGATCGCTCCGAAACGCACGAGCTGATCGAGTGTCAGCTTGTCCTTCTTGAATTTTCGGATCGTCAGCGCCGGGCCGTCGATGGCAAGCGGCGGAGCGATGACGTTGACGCGCGATCCATCCGGCAGGCGTGCGTCGCATATCGGGCTCGACTCATCCACGCGTCGGCCGACCTGGCTGACGATGCGCTGGCAGATGGAAAGCAACTGCGCATTGTCACGAAAGCGGATATCGGATTCGATGGTTTTACCGCCGACTTCGATGAAGGTCTGGCCGGAACCGTTGACCATGATATCGGCAATGTCGTCGCGTGCGAGAAGCGGCTCCAGCGGACCGTAGCCAAGAACGTCGTTGCAGATATCTTCGAGCAGCTCTTCCTGCTCGGCAATCGACATGGCGAAATTCTTGATCGTGATAATGTCGTTGACGATATCGCGAATTTCCTCGCGCGCGCTTTCCGCGTCGAGCTTGGCGAGCTGCGAAAGGTCGATCGTATCGATAAGTGCGGAAAATACCTGGCTCTTGGTATTGTAGTAATCTTCCGTGCGTGCGCGTTTTCTCTGCGCGGGCGATGCGCTTGCTGTTGCCTGACGCATTGCCGGTGATTGGCCGGGTTCAAGAGTGTCAATTGCAGCAGAACGAGGCTCAGGCGCTGTCGTCACCTGCATGGGCGCAGGTGCAACAAGATCCGGCTTCGTGCTTCTGGCTGGGCCTTCGGGCCCGCGTTTTCCGAACATCGGCGTTTCCGTCTAAGGACGCAGGCAAAAGACCTACTTGCGCTTGAGAATATTTTTCAGTTTTTCCAGACCGCCGCGCCTGCTTTTGCGCAGCACGGAGCGACCTGTGATGGTATGCGCGATTTGCGAAAAAGTTTCCGCCGTCTGGGATTTTTCATCCATCTCGCTGATCATGCGTCCGCTATTGGCGGCATTTCCGAACAATTGTGCGTCGAACGGAATGATCGCGATCGGCTCGATTTCCAGCGGCTCAAGGAAATCCGCCGGCGCGATTTCCGGACGTTTGGGCATGCCGACCTGATTGAGAACGAGATGCGGCAACTTGTCGTTGGGTCTCAGCTTGATCAGTGCATCGAAGAGGTTCTTCGTATTGCGCAGGTTTGCGAGATCGGGAACCGCCGTTATGACCACCTCATCGGCTTCCGAAAGGACTGCCCGCGTCCAGTCGCACCATTGGTGGGGAAGATCGAGAACCGCAACCGGGGCACTGCGCTGCAAAACCTCGAGGATCGGCAGAAAGGCCTGACGATCGAGATCATAGGTTCTGTCGAGAAGAGACGGCGCTGCCAAAAGCGACAGATGATCGGAACATTTTGTCAAAAGACGGTCGAGAAATACCTCGTCCAGCCGCTCCGGCGAAAAGACCGCTTCAGCCATGCCCTGGGCAGGGTCCTGATCGAAATCGATATTCGCCGTTCCATAGGCAAGGTCCATATCCGCCAGAATGGTTTCCGTGGAGAAAAGGCTAGAGATGCCGAAGGCGCAATTATGCGCGATGGTGGACGAGCCTACGCCACCCTTGGCGCCAATGAAGGCGATGTTGCGGCCCAGCGGCTCCGCTTCCGGATCGACGAAGATCGCGGCGATCGAAGCCAGGAGATCGGCCATATTGACCGGGGCGACGAGATATTCGGAAATGCCGTTGCGGATGAGATCGCGATAGAGCGTTATATCGTTGTGCCGGCCGACGATGATGACACGGGTGGAAGGATCACAAACCTCCGCCAAAGGCGCGAGATCGTCCAGCAGCGAGGCGGGTGAGCTTGCTGTTTCGAGAACGATGAGATTGGGCGTGGGCGACGTGGAAAACATCGTGGCTGCCGCATTGGTATCGCCCTTCGTTACCCGCAGGGTAACCTTGCTCATGCGCCGGTCGCTGGACAATGCGTCCATGACGCCTTGCATGTTGTCGCTGACGCAGAAAGCGTGAACGGAAATACGGGGCAGGGGCCGCAGGCGATCCATATCCGAAGCGCGCACCGACGGTTCGGCTTCTGCGCCGTCGCTAGGCTTGATATCGTATTCTACAGCGCTCATCGTCTTTCCTGCCGTGACAAATGTTGGATTCGCATCAATCTGTTGCCGCGGTCGAAGTCTTACCGCGATAGGTGTCGATGACGACCGCGCGGCGCTCGGCATCGATCGGGCTCATGCCGCGCGGGCCGACCAGATCCATGGGATTGGCGATCTGCGCCGCGAGATTGCTTTGGGAAGCGCACCCGAAATTGTACCAGTTCTTGTTGGCGAAGGTATTATCCGAGAGATCCTCGGGCCACTGGCCGCACTGGCCAGTCATGGCGGTAACGGCGACATAGCTCAGACGGATGGGGGAGGCGTCGCCATTCGGGGAAGCGGCATAACGCGTCTCCATGATCTTGCCGGGCGCCACACCAGCACCGGAAAGCGTCGAGCGGATCTGTTTCGCCATTCGCGATGCGGCCGCCGCGTTGGCCGATCCCGACGGGGTCTGAATATTGATGATCCCGGTCGACATCGACGCATAATTCTGGGCAAAACCGCGGACATTATCCGCCATTGCTGTGGTCAGCCGGCTGTCGCTGGCCGAGACCGGAATATCCAGCGAATGCTCCGCTTCCGACAGGGTAATCGGGTGGCGTGTGCGATAATCGTCGGGAATGGCGTTGGTGGTCATCGGATCGCGTGCGCAGCCCTGCAACAGGCCGGCGGCAAGCGCGGCAACGACGACGAGGCCGGTCCGTCTTCCGGAAAGGTAGTGGGAAAAGGAGGAATAGGGTTCCTTCATGACGTTTCCTGCCCTGACCGGGCTTGCTGTGAAGAGGGGATTTTGTGTGCGTGTCGTCATTTGTAGATGAACCCCACTGACCCCTGATAGGGCGCGGCCTGAACCTGATCCTTGCGGCCATAGACCTTGTTGACGCGGTTCATGAAATACATGGCGGCGTCGTTTTCCGGATTGAAGTTATCGTCTGGCCGGGCGATCTGATTGCGGGCAACGGGCCGCACCAGATAGGGCGTTGCGATGATGACCAGTTCCGTTTCGTTGCGCAGGAAGTCCTTGCTGCGGAAAAGCGTGCCGAAAATCGGAATTTTCGACATGCCCGGAAGGCCGGACATGGCCTGGCGAACATTGTCCTGAACGAGACCTGCGATCACGATCGATCCCCCCGAAGGAAGCTCGACCGTTGTAGAGGTTTCGCGCTTTCTGACCGACATGTAGGTCGAACCTGGGATGCCTCGCCCGTAGTTTCCGGTGACGACATTGCCTTCATAAGTCGGTTCGGACACGTTGGTTTCGATCTTGAGACTTATTCTCCCGGGTGAAAGGACTACAGGCTTGAAGTTCAATGTGATTCCGTAGTCGACCGTTTCAACCTCGCGTTTGACAACCGTGGTATTCGTATCCTTGTCGAGCGAAACGTCCTGTTCCGCAGCAATCCGGAAATCTCCCCCGACGTAAAATTTCGCCTGTTCGCCAGAAATCGCCGTCAGGCTCGGTTCCGCCAAAGTGCGCATGACACCTGCCTGCTCCATGGCATTGAGATAGGAGGCGAACCTGAGTGAGCCGGAGCCTATTGCACCACTGGCGATCCTGGATGCGGTGTCGATTGTATTTCCGAGATTGGAAGGATTTGCGAATTCGAAACCATTGTTGCTTGTTGAACTACTGATGGAGCCGTTGAAGCCGAGTTGCTTCAGCACCTGCCTGCTGACTTCGGCGACGGTGACCTTCAGCGTCACCTGATCTTCACCTTCGATCGTCAGCATGTTGACGATTTGCGATACCTGCCGACGCTCGGCAAAAATCGCCGCATCGCCACCATTGTCGCCGCCCGTCAGTGATATATTGCGGGTGGTGGCCTCGCCGCCTTTTAGAAAGGCGTCGGCAAGTTGAACGGCGCGTGCGGAGTCCTGCGGTGTGCGTACCGATCCCGTAAGAACGATGTTGTCCGAAACGATTTCCACCTTGATATCCGACTCTGGAATGAAACGGCGGATATTGGCTTCAAGCCCGGAGATGTCGCGCTCTACCTCCAGATCGATGCTGACGATTTCCCGGCCACCTTCACCAAAAATGAAGATATTGGTCTGTCCCACCGTTTTGCCGAAGAGATAGATACGTCTTGATGTGCGGGTCACGGCATCGGCAAGGCCCGGATCAGCAACAAGAATGTCGTGGGCATCTTCCGGCAGGTCGATGACGAGCGCCTTGTTCAAGCCGAGATTCAAGCGCTTGCGAATGCCTGCACCGCTTTCCGTGATCCGCACGACGCTCGCGCTTTGCGCCTCTGCTTCGCTGACGCGCAGAAACCCGGGGGAATGCTGGCCGGGAACACCTGAAAAGGTCAGGCAGAATGCGAGCCCACCCGCCATCGATGAACGCAGGCGTTGTTTTAGACGGTTCGTCATGAGCTCCCCGGTCATTGTGATGCTCCTTGACCGCTTTTCACGATCGAGCCGGATTTGATCACCTGAATTTCCGGTTGTCCGGAACCTCCATTCAGAAGATAGCCGGCCGAAAGCGTGTCGTTTTCCTGTGCGTCGGCGACGGAGCGCAAGGCGAGTGTGAGACGATCCGCCATCTGTTGCGCCACTGTAATGATCTTTGCCTGTTCAGGGGTCAGTTCGAGGGTAGCGGTTGCGCCAACCACCGCCGACGTTCCGTCCTCGCCTTCCTTGATCTGCTGATCGATCGCCAGGACACGAACATTGTTCAAAACATTTTCGGTCAAAAAGTTATTGTTGTCGCCCTTGCGGACCATGATCACATCGACCCGGTCGTTCGGCAGCACGAAACCGCCTGCGCCTGTCGAGACGGAAATCTCGGTGGCGACCGCACGTTTTCCGGCCGGCAAAAGGGAAGACATGATGCGGGTGCTGGAATCGACCACTTTTTCCGGCCGGATCGGTTCACCTTCAAAGAGAGGCAGACGCACGACCGCGCCGGTGAGTTCGGTGATGGCGTCGGGCCTTTTCGCTTCCGTTATGAAACTGTCGACCACATTGCCCTGCGGCCAGGGTGTCCAGCGTACTGAGCTATCGTTCAAGCGGCTGCCGACAGGCAGATTGACCGAGGAAACGAGAACGTTGACCGTCGGCTCTTTCTGGATGATCGTTTCTGCTTTTTCGATGACCTGTTTTGCGCCGGAAATTTGCATGGCGACAACGCCTGCAAGACCAGCGGCCACCAGAGCAACGGACAGAATGACGATACGCGACGGTTTCATGCTCGATCCTTGAGGGAATCAGATTCTTCTCCCGTCAGGATGGCGCGCGATTGGTATAATTATGGTTAATATTATGCTTGGATTTGTAGTTAACCGATGCTTAACGCTCAAGGTTACTCAAGAAAGGCTTGCAATGGCGGCCTTGACGAGCGGTGTTTCCCCATAGGTTAGAAGACCGGCTATCGCTATGCCGATACCGTAAGGGATTTTTTTTGCCACCAGCAGGGAATCGGGCACGGGAATGCCGGCCGCCATGATTTCTCTTGAGCGTGTTCGCAAAAGAAGGATGCCGACCGTCAAAGCACCGCCGATAAAGGTCACCGCAAGTAGAAACTCGATGACGGAGATGTCGAAGCCATACCAGATCGCCGCGGCGGTCAAGAGTTTCGCATCTCCCCCGCCCATGACATTGGCTGCAAAGAGCGCAAAACAGGCGGCAAAAACTGCGGTGCCAGCGGCAAAACTAAGGGCAAAAGTTTGCCAGTCCATGCCTGAAACTGGTGCAACGATTATAAAGGAAAATAACAGGATGAGCGGTATCCTGTTGGGAATCGTCATGGTGAAGAGGTCGTTCAGCGCGGCGAAGCTGAGGCACAATGGAAGAATAAGGAATATCGCCGCTACTGTCATGATTTTTAGATCTACCTATGGTTACGGATTGTGTTGCGCCGACGGAAGCCGGCGCAACACAATCAAATCCAGTCGCAGCCTAAAGTTACGGGCTTTTCGCAACGTTCATGTAGCTGCCCAGGTTCGTGAACTGGGTGCTGAGGCTGGTGCCCAGGGTCTTGGCGCCGCCGATGATGGCGACAGAAATAAGGGCCGCAATCAGGCCATATTCAATTGCCGTGGCACCGGATTCATCCTTGAGGAAACGAGCGAAAATCTTGGTCATAGGGTCTCTCCTAACTCTGTGTTGGTTCAGCACGCCGACAACTGTTCTCCGTTGTTCGGTTGGGTTCAAACTACAGCCGAGCGATTTCCAAGCGCTTAAAAAAAACGATTAACTCAAAGTAAACGGCAGGATGAGTTTCTCTTGGTAAATAAAAGCAAAAAGTATTGTCTGCATTTTTATATTTGCTGATAAACAAATATATTCAGGCGCTGGCCGTCTCTCTCTTGCGGCAAAGTTTCCTTTGAAAGAGGGGCGGCTGTTCAGTTTTGACGCGGGGCGGAGAGACGTGAAAATATCAATACATTACGAATGGTTACCATCCTCGTTGCGGATTTCCGCCATTTAACGCTTCATTCACTAAAACCGCGCATTCTGTGGAACAATAAAGTGCGGGTAGTGAGCAAGGGCCAAACGCGTGTCATCCGGAAAACTGGCGAAAATTGTGGTCGGCTTGTCCGTCTTTCTATCGGGTTCGCTGCAGCCCGCTTTTGCTGAGGATGACATATTGCGCGTTTCGATGAATCACGCCCGTGTCCTTCGTCTCGACCGCGCCGTCAGCAAGGTTATCGTCGGCAACTCCAAAGTCGCCGATGCCACGGTTGCCGATGCCACCACGATTGTTCTGACAGGTCGCAGTTTCGGCACGACCAATCTCGTGCTTCTGGATGCCGATGGCAATCCAATCGTGGATGAACGCATTCTCGTCTCCATCGACGAGGGCAATACGGTGCGTGTTTTCCGGCAGACGGAGCGGACCGTTCTGTCCTGTACGCCAAATTGCGAACAGCATTCGCAAAATAGTGGCGACAAAGACGCTCAGCCATAACAGGCAAGGTCGATCATATTTCAGACAGGACAACAGGCCTTCCGGCAAAAAACGGAAGCGGCCTGTTCGCAGCTTTTCTGTAAGTGGAAAAGGCGAAAAAGCAACACGCTTCCCGGCGTTCACCGGTCGGCTATATGTTGCTGTTTTTTCGGCTAAGTTCTTGATCTGGCTAAGATCAAAAATGGAATGGTGCCCAGAAGAGGACTCGAACCTCCACACCCTTGCGAGTACCAGCACCTGAAGCTGGCGCGTCTACCAATTCCGCCATCTGGGCGACGGAGAGCGATGTACGAGGGCAGCCGCCCGGTGTCAACAGGCTTTTTGAACTTTTATGACGATCATTGATTTTAAAGGGAAAAAACTTGGTTGGGGCTGTTGAAACATGTCGCCGGGTCAGGTGTCGAGCCCTTCATGCTTCGTTCTGTCCACATGACCGAGGTCGCGCTCCGGGTCGATGATGTCACGGATTCTCTGTTTGAGTTCTTTGGGGCCGGGAAAACCGCCATCGCGTTTGCGTTCCCATATGGTCGTGCCGTCCACGGTGATCTCGAACAGACCGCCGGTTGAGGGAACGAGGCTGACTTCGCCGACATCGGAAGCGAAGGTCTGCAGGATTTCCTGCGCCATCCAGCCTGCCCGAAGCAGCCAGTTGCATTGCGTGCAGTAGCGGATGGTTATGCGGGGTTTGGCCTCGGTCATCTTCAGGTCTCCTTCACCGCCCGGCGGCAATAATGTTCACGATAATGTCAACTATGATACTCATGTTTTTACCGGGCGTACGCTTGTTCTTATCATGCGGCTTTGCGAACAGAGAAGCTGTCGAAGGCTGAAACGTGGAGATCCTATGGCCCAGTTCGAGAATAATCGTCAGCGTCTTTTCGTTCCCGCGGTCGCCCCGCTTTATAATGCGACACACGATCTGGTGGAGACGATCCTGCGCGTCACGGCCGGGCTTCTTCTCGTCACCCATGGGTTCGGCAAGATCGTCAATCCTTTCGGCGCAGTCGGCATGGTGGAGAGCCTCGGCTTTTATCCCGGCGTTTTCTGGTCGCCGCTGCTTGCCGCCACGGAATTTTTCGGCGGCATTCTGGTCGCCATCGGGCTGTTCACACGTCCGGCATCCTTCGCGGCCATGATCGTTCTTTTGGTAACGGTTTATTTTCACGGCATCGTAAAGGCGGAAGGTCTGGGCGGCGCGGAAAAATCGATTCTGTGGGCCGCGATTTTCCTGTTCTTCGCCGTTCGCGGCGGCAACCGGCATTCCGCAGACGCCAAGCTGGCGCGTGAATTCTAAGGCGCATCAAGTCAGGTCATCTGCCGGTCGTCGCACTGACGACGCCGTGGCTCTTGAAAATCGATTTTTCTCGTGGTGAAGCTGGATTCGATCGGCACTCTTGGCCGGTTGAATCCATTGTCGTCTCCACGAGGTCTTATGCGCGTCGCAATCATAGAAAACATGGCGGGTACGCCGCACGGGCAGCTCGGCGTAGCGCTGGAAGAAGCGGCGGCGGAAATCCATGTCATCCGCGCCTATGCGGGTGAGCCTCTCCCCACCGATGCCGCCGACCATGACGCGCTCATCGTTCTGGGCGGCGAACAGAACGCGCTTGACGATGCGCTTTATCCCTATCTTGCCGATCTCGCCCTTCTCATGAAAGCCTTTGGCGATGCTGGTAAAGCGGTCATGGGTGTGTGCCTCGGCAGCCAGTTGCTGGCGCGTGCCTATGGCGGAGAGAATATTCTCTCGGGGCCACCGGAATTCGGCTGGCAGGATATATCCCTGACGGAAGAGGGCATGTCCGATCCGTTATTGGCCGGGTTGAAAAAGACCTTCCCGATTTTTCAGTGGCATTGCGATACATTTACGCTTCCGCCGGACGCCACGCGGCTTGCGACCAATGGCGCGACACGAAATCAGGCCTTTCGCATCGGCCGGGCGGTCTATGGCACGCAATTCCATTTCGAGGCCTCGACCGCCGTGGTTGATGGTTGGTGTCAGGCGTTTCCTGCCTCCGTCGAAAGAATGTCGCCGGGCTGGCTGGAGAATTATCGTGACCATCGTGGCTTGCGCGCAGAAATGGCCGATGCAGCCGGGCTGGAAATCGCTCGAGCCTGGGTACGGCTCATCCAGATCGGCGATTTTCCGTTGCGAAAGTAATCGAGGCCGAACAGAGTTGTGGCTGAAAGACGACCGCGCGAAAGGAGGCGCAAAGATCATGTACAAATTCGAAATCTATCAGGACAAGGCCGGCGAATATCGTTTCCGCTTCAAGGCATCCAACGGGGAAACGATGTTCTCGTCGGAAGGATACCAGCAGAAGGCGTCGGCCATCCATGCGATCGAATCGATCAAGAGAAATTCCCCCGGCGCCGACACTGTCGATCTGACCGCCATGACGGCCTGAGCCGCGCCGCCGCGCGAGAACTCTAACCGTTTCGCCTGCCAGAAATGACGGGCGCATCGGCAGGTGCCGACGTAAAGATAAGATTCAGTCTTTTTTGATAATCTTCCGTTAGCATTTGTATTTCGAGGTCTCCGGGCGGCATCAGAGTGCCCCCGATTTGTTTTGCGTACGGGTTCTCATGCGTTCATCGGCTGTGCCAGCACTTTTCTTCGGTTGCTTCCTGCTTGGAGGCTGCACGTCCAGTTCCGGGCCGGAAAGCCTGATGGCCGGTTTGCCCTCGAAGGAAACGACGAGTTCGGTCACGCCATCCGCACCGGTGCCGCAGGCAGGCGTCGGCACCCAGGCCATCGCCGCCCAGCCACGGCAGGAAGTTCTGGCATGGGGCGGGCCGGTGCCTGACGAACCCAAGGCCTTTTCCGCCGTCACCCCCAGGGCGTCGTTAACGCAGAATGCACCTGAAATCCGTTTGCCGGTTCCGTCACAGGCGGCGGGAATGGTGCGGCCGGCGGAGCGCCCGACGATCAACCAGATGGAGCGTCCGGTACAATTGGCGATGGCTGCGGCCCCGGCGGCGAGCGCGGGTGCACAGATCCGCTCGCGCATTTTCCGCTCCAGCTTCAGCGATGCCAAGCCAATCAATTTCGGCAGGGTCCAGCCGCGTCATTTCCAGGTCCATGGCGTCGATGTATCCCGCTGGCAGGCCAATATAAACTGGCCGCAGCTGCGCACGCGCGGCGCCAATTTCGCCTTCATCAAGGCGACGGATGGCGGCGATCATCTCGATCCGATGTTCCGCACCAACTGGCAGCGCGCCAAGGAAGCGGGCATTCGCCGCGGCGCTTACCACTTCTTCTACTGGTGCCGCAACGCCAGCGAACAGGCGGACTGGTTCATTCGCAATGTACCGCGCGATCCGGACGCGCTGCCACCGGTTATCGACGTGGAATATAACGGTGAATCGAGCTGCAAGATGCGCCATTCCCGTGAACGCGTTCTGGAAAAGATGCGCGTCTTCATGGACAAGCTCGAACGCCATTATGGCCAGCGGCCGATCATTTATACGGCGCCCGATTTTTACAAGGACAACCTCCAGGGCGAATTCCAGGATTATCCCTTCTGGCTGCGCGCCGTCGCCCAGCATCCGTCGGTGGTTTATCCCGGCCGCAAGTGGCTGTTCTGGCAATATTCCGGTTCCGGCCTGTCGCACGGCGTCGATGGCCGCATCGATCTCAATGTCTTCAACGGCAGTGAGGATGCATGGCATCGCTGGGTGGACCGCCGTTCGAGCTGACGATGGCAGCCGTCAGCGCGCGAATTTTCGCGCGCCTGCAACACAGAGCACCACGATAAGCGTAACGGCGATCATGGCCGGGCTCACCTCCTCATGTAGCAGGGTCGCGGCAAGTGCCAGCCCGAAGAAGGGCTGAAGCAATTGCAGTTGGCCCACGGCGGCGATGCCGCCAAGCGCCAGCCCGCGATACCAGAAGATGAAGCCGATCAGCATGCTGAACAGGGAAACATAGGCAAGGCCGGCCCAGGCCTGCGGGTCGATGCCGGCAAGCGTTTCCGGCCCGGTGAAGAAAGCAAGCGGCAGCATGACCGGCAGGGAAAGAACCAGCGCCCAGGAAATGACCTGCCAGCCGCCCAGCTTTCGGGAAAGGGCGGCACCCTCCGCATAGCCGAGCCCGCAGACGATGATTGCGCCGAGCATCAGAAGATCGCCGGCAAGCGAGGCCTCGATCCCGGCGGCAAACGAATTCGACAGGGAAAACCCTGCCACAAGCGCGCTTCCAAGACAGGAAAAGAACCAGAACACCGGGCGCGGGCGTTCCCCGCCGCGCAGCACGGCGAAGATTGCTGTTGCGAGCGGTAAGAGCCCCACGAAAACGATGGAATGCGCCGAGGTGACATGCCGCAGGGCGAGCGCGGTCAATAGCGGGAAACCCACCACGACACCGAGCGAGACAATGAAGAGCGATGTCAGGTCATGGCGCGCCGGGCGCCTTTGCCTGAACAGAAGCAGCAGCGCCAGCGCCAGCAGGCCGGCAATGCTGGCCCGGGCGACGGTCAGGAACACCGGATCGAAACCCGTTACCGCAATGCGTGTCGCGGGCAGCGAACCGCTGAATATCACCACACCTGTCAGGCCGCTCAGCCAGCCGCTCGCCGTCTTGTCCATCGTCAACTCCTGCGTTTTGCCTTTCTTGATCCCGAATGACTGGCAGGAACAGCGACAATCATATACAATTTCAACAAACTGTTATGGTATCATAAGCGATACAGTTGGAGGAAAATGTGAACGGACAGGTGGCTGCGGGCACGCGCATAGAAAAGGTGATGGCAAGTGTGCGGCAACGCATCGCCTCGCGCAGCCTCGTGCCGGGCGCGCGCCTGCCGTCGGTCAGGGCGCTGGCGAAGACCATGCAGGTTTCCACCTCCACCGTCGTCGAGGCCTACGATCGGCTCGTGGCGGATGGTACGATAAGCTCGCGGCCCGGCTCCGGGTTTTTCGTTTCGGGCCCGCTTGCGCCCCTGTCGCTCGCCGATATCGAGCCGCAGCTCGATAGGGCGGTGGATCCCTTATGGGTCTCGCGGCAGGCGCTGGATGAAGGTTCCGTTCTCGCCAAACCCGGCTGCGGCTGGCTTCCCGCATCGTGGATGCCGCAGGAGGCGTTGAGGCGGGCGATGCGCGGGCTTGCCCGCGCCGACGCCGCCCTGCTGACGGATTATGGCAGTCCGATGGGGCTGTTGCCGCTGCGCCAGCTTCTGTCGCGCCGGCTGGCCGAACATGGGGTGCAGGCGGGCGCCAGCCAGATCATGCTCACCGATTCCGGCACGCAGGCGATCGATCTTCTGTGCCGTTTCCTGCTGCAGCCGGGCGATACGGTGATTGTCGATGATCCTTGTTATTTCAATTTCCACGCCCTCATGCGGGCGCACCGGGTGAGGATCGTCGGTGTTCCCTATACGCCGACCGGACCGGATCTGGCACTTTTCGAGCAGGCGCTGAAAGATCATCAGTCCCGGCTTTATATCACCAATTCCGCAATCCATAATCCGACAGGTGCAAGGCTTTCCGCCGTTTCCGCCCATCGCCTGCTGATACTCGCCGAGCAGGTGGGACTGACCATCATCGAGGATGATATTTTTGCCGATTTCGAAACCCAGGCCGCGCCCCGGCTGGCGGCCTTCGATGGTCTGAACCGCGTCGTCCAGATAGGCAGTTTTTCAAAAACACTGTCGGCCTCCGTGCGGTGCGGTTTCATCGCAGCACCCATGGCTTGGGTGGAGGCCCTGACCGATCTCAAGATCGCCACCACTTTTGGCGGAACGCATTTTTCGGCAGCGCTGATCCTCTCGCTTTTGACCGATGGCAGTTACCGCAAGCATGTCGAGGCGCTGAGGCAACGTCTTGCGGCAACGATGCCGGAGGTGGCGACGCGTCTGAGGTCGGTCGGATGTGCGCCGTGGATCGAACCGCAGGCGGGCATGTTTTTATGGTGCCGCCTGCCGGACGGGGTTGATGCCGCCGATGTAGCGCGCCGGGCGCTTTCGCGGCAGGTGGTGCTGGCCCCCGGCAATGTGTTCAGTTCCTCGCAGAACGCCTCCGGTTTCATGCGTTTCAATGTGTCGCAAATGGCAGGTCCGCAGGTCATGACGGTGCTGGCGGAGGCGCTTCAGCAAACGCCCGAACCTCGTCGGTTATAAGCGTTCTGGAAGGAATCGGAACAAAATCCCGTGAACGTCGTTTTCTCCGCAGAATGAAGAGGAGGAAACACCATGACATTCGATCCCAACAACCCGCGTCCGGACCGCGATCTTCGTCCGGAAGTGAATATCAGTAATGAACCGCGTGCCCGCACGTCGTCGTCCTGGGTGCCGTGGTTGGCGATCATCGTCGTCGTATTGGTAGGCGTTTTCGCCTGGTCGCAGATGAGCGGCCCCACCACCGATCCGGCCACGACATCCTCCACCACGCCGCCTGCGGCAACGGATCAGGCACCGGCGCCCATGGCTCCGACCGCTCCGGCAACACCGCCTGCGAACAATACCGCACCGGCAAGCCCGAATACGGGCGGCACGCAGACCCAGCCTTAACGGGCTTACTGATATGATAAAACCGCCTGCCTCCGTGCAGGCGGTTTTTCTTTGCAAGAGGACGACAGTTGTCCGCCCCTTAAAGCTGCTCCATCGCGGAAGGGTGGTTGGAAACGCTGGACCAGCGGCTGATGGACTCCTGTGCCAGCTGCGAAAGGGCAATGCTTCCGAAGCGGGACAGCAGAATGTTTTCCGCCTCTTTCATGGCGTCGAAAAGGGCTGCATTGACGGCCTGTTCGATAACGCAGTTCGGGTTGTCGCCCGCCAGCCCGATCGAGAACAGTTCCGGCGCCCCAAGCGCCCGGTAAATATCGAGCAGCGTGATTTCGCTGAGCGGCCGCGCCAGCACCCACCCACCGCCATGGCCTTTTTCCGACGAGACATACCCATGCTCACGCAAACCCGCCATTGTCCTGCGCACCACCACCGGATTGGTCTGAAGCATCGCAGCGATGCTCTCCGATGTCGCCGCAGCCTTATGATTTTCCATATGGATCAAAATATGCAGCACCCGTGAAAGGCGCGTGTCGTGTCTCATTGTCCAAACCCGTCCGTTTACACCGACGCTATCACTTTCGAGGTGATGTAACAATATAAGTTGCGTGACTATTGACTCCGAAAATCACGTAACAATATAAGTGTCGTGAAATGAACGGGCACTTCCGCCTCCTTCCTGAAACGATGGGTGCATCATGAAATTCGACGTCATCATTATCGGCGGCAGCTACGCCGGCCTCTCGGCCGCCCTGCAGCTTGGACGCGCCAGAAAAAACATTCTGGTGGTGGACGCCGGTGAACGGAGAAACCGTTTCGCCAGCCACTCCCACGGTTTTCTCGGCCAGGATGGCAAGGCGCCGGGTGAAATTATCGCCGAGGCGCGCCGCCAGATCGAACGTTATCCGACCATAGATTGGGCTGAGGGCAGGGTGACCGATGCCGAAGGCTCTTTCGGCGATTTTGTAATCGAGATCGATGGCAAACGCCGTGAGACAGCGAACCGGCTGATCCTCGCCATGGGCGTCGCCGATGAATTGCCTGCTATTGCCGGGCTGAAAGAGCGTTGGGGCTCTTCGGTCTTCCATTGCCCCTATTGCCATGGTTACGAGCTCAATCAGGGAAAGATAGGCGTCATCGCCGCTTCACCTTTGGCCATTCATCACGCATTGATGCTGCCCGACTGGGGCGAGACGACCTTTTTCACCAATGGCGTATTCGAGCCGGATGGGGATCAGCAAGCACTTTTGGCGGCCCGGCGGGTGCGGGTGGAAACAACCCGCATCCGGGAAATTACGGGGCATGCGGATGTCGTTCTGGCGGATGGACGCAGCATCGCATTGGCCGGCCTTTTCACCCAGCCGAAGTTGCGTATCGCCTCGAACTGGCTGGAAAAACTTGGCTGCGCCGTGGAGGAGGGGCCGATGGGATCGACCATCGTGACAGATCCCATGAAACAGACCACCGCCCGCGGCATCTTCGCCTGCGGCGATGTAGCAAGGCCTGCCGGCTCGGTCGCCCTTTCGGTGGGAGACGGCGCCATGGCGGGTGCTGCGGCTCACCGGTCGATCCTGTTTCCGGACATAGATGCGAAGTAAAAAGGCCCGCCGATTGGCGGGCCTCTTTTTTTTTAGGCGGCATTTACAAGATCAGTTGGAAGCCAAACCTGACTGTGGGTCGAGGCTTTCATAATCTCTATGCTTCGCTCGCAGTCCGATCGCTTCACGTAGCCTTCGCTGCTAACCGCGATTGTTTTGGCGTTTGACGCTTCATAGGTCCAGCGCCATTCACCTTTATTGTCCTTGTACATCCAGTACGAGGGATATGTTCTTGAGGTCATGATGTGTTTCCTTGTCAACATAAACGCATCGGACTTGACCACGGCAAAAAAGTCTGACTCAATGTCAGCGTTGATAAAACCGTATCCCGCGCCCGACGCCAATCGCTTGCGGGGTATGAACTAGGAAGCCGTCGTGGCTGGGCAAGTTGCGGCGGTTTCCTCATTTGGTCTATCGACTGCGACTCGGCATTCGACCCAACTATTGGAAGAGATATTCTTCTTAGAGTCAATTAGCAGATACGTATAAAAAAATTCTTCAAAAACAATGATATAGCTGAATCGGCGCAACTATTTCTTGATGGACGCTTAGTCCAAACTAGAATCCACGTGCTCTTGATTCGCGAATGATTCTACCTCCAAAGTAAAATTTGGACTTCTACTTTGTTGCATTTTGACGGTGCTCTGACCCTATGCGTAGTTGCCTGCACAGAGCTAGAAATTATAAAAATCTAAAAGTGCTCTGAAATTATCGCAAAACAGAAAACGTCGTCAATAAGATACGACGTGAGAAAAATGGCAGCTTTTTAGAGGGAGAGCTTCACTCTTTCGGGGCCATGCGAAAACAAGGCATAGCCCCAGGCACAAGTCACTCGTCGTTCATCTTCAGCGCAGCGATGAAGGCTTCCTGCGGAATTTCCACCTTGCCGAACTGGCGCATGCGCTTCTTGCCTTCCTTCTGCTTGTCCAGAAGTTTGCGTTTGCGCGTCGCGTCGCCGCCGTAGCACTTCGCCGTCACGTCCTTGCGCAGGGCGCGCACGGTTTCGCGGGCGATGACCTTGCCGCCAATGGCCGCCTGAATCGGGATCTGGAACATGTGCGGCGGAATGAGTTCCTTCAGCTTTTCGCACATGCCGCGCCCGCGCCGGTCGGCCGCCGAGCGGTGAACCAGCATGGAGAGCGCATCCACCGGATCGCCGTTGACGAGGATCGACATCTTGACGAGATCGCCTTCGCGGTAATCGATGATGTTGTAATCGAAGGAGGCGTAACCCTTGGAGATGGATTTCAGGCGGTCGTAGAAATCGAACACCACTTCGTTGAGCGGCAGCTCATAGGTGATCATCGCACGGTTGCCGACATAGGTTAGCTCCGTCTGCAGGCCGCGCCGGTCCTGACAGAGTTTCAGAATGCCGCCGAGATATTCGTCCGGCGTCATGATCGTCGCCTTGATCCAAGGCTCGCGGATTTCCTTGATCTTCACAACGTCGGGCATGTCGGCCGGGTTGTGCAGTTCCTTCTCCGTGCCATCCGTCAGCGTCATTTCATAAACAACGGAAGGCGCTGTCGCGACGAGATCGAGATTGAACTCGCGCTCAAGGCGTTCCTGAATGATTTCGAGATGCAGCAGGCCGAGGAAGCCGCAGCGGAAACCGAAGCCGAGAGCAGCGGAAGATTCCATTTCGAAGGAGAAGGAAGCGTCGTTGAGACGAAGCTTGCCCACCGCCGCGCGCAGGTCTTCGAAGTCGGCCGCATCGACCGGGAACAGGCCGCAGAAAACCACCGGCTGCGCGGGCTTGAAACCGGGCAGGGCCTGCGCCGTCGGGCGCTTGTCGTCGGTGATGGTATCGCCAACACGGGTATCGGCGACTTCCTTGATCGAGGCGGTGATGAAGCCGATCTCGCCGGGGCCGAGGCTGTCGACATTGACCATCTTCGGGGTCAGCACGCCGACGCGCTCGATGCCGTATTTCGCGCCCGAACCCATCATGCGGATCTGCTGGCCCTTGCTCAGCACGCCATCGATGACGCGCACCAGAACCATGACGCCGAGATAGGTGTCATACCAGCTATCGACCAGCAGCGCCTTCAGCGGTCCGTTTTCGCCGACTTCGCTCTTCGGCGGCGGCAGACGATGGACGATGGCTTCCAGCACATCGGGAATGCCAAGACCGGTCTTGGCGGAAATCATCACGGCGTCGGAGGCGTCGATGCCGATAACCTCTTCGATCTGCTCCTTGATACGGTCTGGTTCGGCCGCCGGCAGGTCGATCTTGTTGAGCACCGTCACCAGCTCGTGATTGTTGTCGATGGCCTGATAGACGTTGGCGAGCGTCTGGGCTTCCACGCCCTGCGATGCATCGACCACCAGCAGCGAACCTTCGCAGGCCGAAAGCGAGCGGGACACTTCGTAGGCGAAGTCGACGTGACCGGGCGTGTCGATGAGGTTCAGCACATAGGTCTCGCCGTTATTCGCCTTGTAGTGCAGGCGCACGGTCTGGGCCTTGATGGTGATGCCGCGCTCGCGCTCGATATCCATCGAATCGAGAACCTGCTCCGACATGTCGCGTTCGGCAAGGCCGCCCGTCGACTGGATCAACCGGTCGGCCAGCGTCGATTTGCCGTGATCGATGTGGGCAACGATCGAGAAGTTGCGGATATGGTCCAGGGGCGTGCGGGTCGAATTTGTGCTCATGTCCCGCGCTATAGCAGGGGCTTGTCACACCGCAAAGCGGGAATTTGGTTAAAAGCCCTTTAAAATGGGCTTTTCAGATCGCAAATTGCTCCGGCCAGTCGCGGCGGGTGGCAACCTGTCCTTCGGTGCGGAGTCTTGCGACGGCGGCAAGATCGATATCGGCGATGAGCAGCGAGCTTTGCGTGACCGCATCACGCTCGCTTTCCGCGATGATGCCGGATGCCGGCATGCCGTAGTCCGAAGGCACGTAAAGGGCGGCGCGGCCGCGATTTTCATCGACGGCGGGAGACCAGGGAGCCTCGCCCGCGGTGGGGGAGGAGAGGATGGCATATTGGTTTTCCAATGCTCTCGCCTGCGCGCCGATGCGTACGCGGTAAGCACCCGCCAGCGTATCGGTGCAACTCGGCGCGAGCACGAGTTCGACGCCGAGCTCCGCCAGCCTGCGGCCCAGCATCGGGAACTCGCTGTCGTAACAGATCAGGATGCCCAGCCTGCCGATCGGCGTCTCGAAGGCTTTCAGGCCCTCGACGCCGGCATGAATGTTCCATTGCTCCCGCTCGAAGCGGGTCATGATCTGCTTGTCCTGATAACCGATCAGCCCATCCGGGCCGAACAGCCATGCGCGGTTGCGGAACTTGCCGTCCGGATCCTTCACCGGCGCGCTGCCCGGCTGGAAGAGGATTTGATGTTGCCGCGCCAGCTCCTCGCAAAGCTCCACCCAGGAGGGGATCAGCGGCTGTATTTCTTCGATGGAACGGTGCAGATCGGAGCGCATGTCGGGCGGCAATTGCCCGGTCAGCGCCATGGCCGAATATTCAGGAAGCAGTAGCAATTCAGCGCCTTTTTCCTTCGCCTCGCGAACGATGGCGGAGAGATGCGCGGCATAAGCCTCCCATGTTTCGATCAGCTCGATGGCATATTGGCTGGCGGCCAGGCGCGTCATTTGTCTCCGTCTCCGGCAAGAATGGTCTTCATCCAGAAAGACAGGGGTTTCGGGCTCTCGGTGCTCTCGTCGAGGTCCTGCCAGGTGAAGCTGGTGTGCAGTTCAGGGTGATGTCGGTACCCGCGCTTTTCCCAGAAGGCGTTCAGCGGCACGTAGTCCGCCGGGCGTCGTGGATGGTCTGCGGGTCGCTCCACAGCACAGAAAGTGCACCTGTCGAAACCGAGCCGCTTTGCATGCGCCTCCCGCTCCTCGAAGAAGCGCACGCCGATGCCGTGGCCGCGATAGTTGGGCAGCAGCACGCTTTCACCGAAGTAAAATATGCGGTCCGGATCGTAACCCGCTTTGACGAAGGGCGTCTTGATCTCGTCGGTCTCTGCCGCCATCGGCATGCCCGTGGACATGCCGATCACTTTGCTGTCGTCCAACGCCAGCACGAAGACGGCGCCGTCCGTATCGGCATAGGTCGCGAGATATTTGCGCTCATAGTCCAGCGAGCCGTCATAGAGATAGGGAAAGGCGCGAAACACCTCGATCCGCAGGCGCGCGAGGTCATCGAAATAGGGTGTGGCGTCAATGCCGGAAAGAGACTTGATTTCGACGGTCATGGGCATTTTCACTTTCGGTTGCACTGGTTATACCGTCATGGAAAACCCGCGCAAGCATTGAACGGAGAAGACGATGACCGCCACAGAGACCATCCGCGCCTACTACGAAGCCTTCAACCGTCAGGACATGGATGCCTTTCTGGCGCTTCTTCACGATGAGGTGGTACACGACATCAATCAGGGCGAGCGCCAGACCGGCAAGGCCGCCTTCGCCTCCTTCATGGAACACATGAACCGCTGCTATAAGGAAAACCTCACCGATATGGTGATCATGGCGAGCGACGACGGCAAGCGTGCTTCCGCGGAATTTATCGTCAATGGCGAATATCTCAAGACCGATGAGGGATTGCCCGAGGCGAATGGCCAGAAATACGTACTGCCGGCCGGTGCCTTTTTCGACCTGAAGGACGGAAAAGTTAGCCGAGTAACGAACTACTATAATCTGAACGACTGGATTGCGCAGGTCGGCGCCTGAGACGCCCTTTAGCCGCAAAGCGACCAGCGGCAAAGAAGATGATAATTTCCATTATCGTGGATATTGACTCCATCATATGAGAGTGCAATTCTCATATGATGGAAAACGAAGATCATATTCTTGAACGCTCTATCGGCGAGCGGATCAAAACATTACGGGCTGAAAACGGCCTGACGCTGGACCGGCTCGCTTCCGAATCCGGCGTCAGCCGCGCCATGATCTCCCGCATCGAGCGCGGCGAGGCGAGCCCCACGGCCTCGCTGCTGGCCCGTATCTGCGCAGCTCTTGGCCTGTCGCTCTCCGGTTTCTTCGCCGAAAACGAAGAGGCTGTTTCCCCGCTGGTGAGAAAACGCGACCAGCAGGTCTGGAAAGATCCGGAGACCGGTTATGTCCGCCGCGCCATTTCCCTGCCGCGTGTGGGATCCGATGTCGATATCGTCGAAGTCGAATTTCCCGCTGGTGCGCGGGTCGGTTTTCCGCCGCATGCGGCAAGCCGGGGAATGACGCAATATGTCTGGCTTTTCGAAGGTGTGCTGGAAATGACGAGCGGCGGAGACGTTCACCGGCTCGAGCCCGGCGATTGCCTTTTCATGCCGGTCGGCGAGGGACATGTTTTCCACAATCCTTCCGAAAAACCTGCCCGCTACGCTGTCGTGCTGGATCGAAGACAGCGCTGATTTTCCCGACAGGAGTTATCATGACCACCATCCGCGTGCTGAACGGGCAAGAGACTATCGATGTCTTGCCCGAACTCTGTGAGGTTCTGGCTGCCTGCGTGAACGGCGGCGCATCCGTCGGCTTCATGTTACCCTTTTCACCGCAGGATGCGCAGCCTTTCTGGCAGGCGGTTGCAGAAGCGGCGGGCGAGGGCAGCACCATTCACGTGGTGGCGGAAGTGGATGGGAAAGTAGTGGGCACCGTTCAGGTCGGCCTTGCCTCCAAACCCAACCAGCCGCATCGCGGCGACCTCATGAAGCTCCTCGTGCATCCGTCCGCGCGAGGCCTCGGGCTTGCCCGCATGCTCATGCAAAAAGTGGAAGAGGAGGCGGCAAAACGCGGCCGTACCCTTTTGGTGCTGGATACGGCCACGGGCAGCGATGCCGAGGCGATTTATCCTCGTCTCGGCTGGGAGCGGGTTGGCCTCATCCCCGATTACGCCCTGTTTCCGGATGGACGCTTTTGCGGCACGACCCTGTTTTACAAGCGAATCGGCTAGGCCTTTCAGACTGCCGTCTTATTGACCCGGCTTCAGCGTACGATTGAAGGCGGCAACGATCATCGTTTCCAATTGTGCGTGAATATCCGCACGGTCCCGCAGCCCCGCCGGTTCGCAGATGGGATCGCGCTCGCCGACGGATTTGAGAAACGCGTCAGCATCCGGTTTGCAAAGCGGCAGGAAGCTGAAATGATTGGCCTCGTCCACCTGCCGATAGCTTGCGCCGGGCACTTCGTCCGCGAGTTTATCCGCAAGCACGGCGGGCGGAATTCTGCCCTTGCTGCCGAGATTGACGAAGGTTAGCGGAATATCGATCTCTTTCAGGCTCTCCGGTTTGAAGGCCAACGCCAGACCGGGATCGACCAGCACGGCGGACCGAATGCGGGGATCGCGGTTCTGCTGCTCGAAACGGGCCTTGTCGAGGGTTCTGAGATCGAGCTTCGGCACGCTCACCGGCTCGCCATCGAGATAACCGCGGCCGCCGGCGAACCATTGGCAATCCATCATCGTGGCATAATCTTCGCAATAGCGCACATAGGCATCGAGATCGGCGCGCGCACCCGAAATCTCCATCGCCGCACTGCCGCCGAGCGAAAAGCCCAGCACGCCGATCCTTTGTGCGTCGATAGCACTCGACCATTTGCCCTTTGCCGTTAGAACAGTGACAATCGTGGAGAGATCGTCCGTTCGCTCCCAGATTTTCGGCGTATCGGCGGGCGTGGAATCGCCGCTGGTGGTACCGGGGTGGTTGGCGCCGGCAACAATGAAACCTTCGCTCGCAAGTTTCGCGGCGATCCATGCCATGCCGGACACTCGTGAACCCGAGCCGTGAGACAGAAGCACAAGCGGCAGGCGACCCGGCCTCACCGCGCCACCCTTGAACACGGGCGTGCCCTCAAAAATCCGGTCATCGCCGGAAAGCGTCTGCGTGCCCTTTCCGTCGGAGGGATACCAGACCGTGACGGCAAGGTCCTTGCCGCGTGCCGGCGAATGGATAGTTGTTTCGCTGACGCCGACAGCCTCGCCTGCAAAAACCGGCTGGGTGACGAGAGCGGAAAACAGGATGGTTGTGACGGTAGTGACAGGGCGCATGAAAACCTCGTGCGATTGGAAAGAACAGGGTTCAATCTGCGCCACGACATATTTTTTGCGTCCTTGATCGTGTTAAAGGTCGTCCCGAAACGCGATCTGGTCCATGAATTGGCAATATAAGCCGTTGTTCCGGGGATATTCATTCGTGCTGTTCATTCCGCTGCCTTTCGTTGTGGCGCTTCTGCTCGTTGTCATGTTCATCGTTTTCTTTCGAGGTGGAGACGATGTGCGAACCAATCGGGCCTTTCTGACGCTGATCGCGCTTTGTGCCCTGCAATCCGTCCTT
Source organism: Agrobacterium sp. CNPSo 2736 (assembly GCF_004005385.1). Lineage (NCBI taxonomy): Bacteria > Pseudomonadati > Pseudomonadota > Alphaproteobacteria > Hyphomicrobiales > Rhizobiaceae > Agrobacterium > Agrobacterium sp. CNPSo 2736. The sequence continues at coordinate 182,191 of NZ_RZTX01000005.1, forward strand.
GTCGGCCTGCGCTGGGGGTATGGCGTCAGCGAAGCGCGTTATGTTTTGCCGGTCCTCGCCGCCTGCCTGCCGCCGCTCGTCTACATTGCTTTTCGTGGGCTGATGAGAGTGGCGGCCGAGAGCAGGATGGTGATGCTCGCCAACCTCGCTTTCTCGCCTTTGCTTATCGTCATCATGGAATTCACCTGGCCGATGGCGATCGATCTTGCACTAATCGTCATCTTCGTCGGCCACGCCATTGCCCTGCTTCTTCTTGGCAGAAAGGGGCCGGATGGGCTGGACGAGGCGCAATTTGCCAGCGTCACCTCGGCGCACCGGGCGCTGATTATCGCTGCCATCGCTCTTTGTGTTTCTGCCCTGTTCGATCTTCTGGTGTTTTTCGATTTCGAATGGGCGCATGGGCAGAATGTTGCAGCGCTGGTCAGTAACGCCAATCTTTTCGGCCTGCTGTTGATTGGCCTCATGGCCGCGCTGGCTGGCAAGAGCAAGGCACCGCAATCAGCCACAGAACCTGTCGTGGAATTGCCACCGTCGGCGGAACCATCGGAACAGGACCGGGATATCGTTGCAAGGGTTGATCGGCTGATGGAGACACAGGCGCTTTACCGCGACGAGAACCTCAACCTGTCGCGGCTTGCAAGACGCCTCGGCTTGCCGAGCCGGCAGATATCGGGCGCGATCAACCGCTCGCTCGGCGTCAATGTCTCGCAATATGTCAACCAGCTGCGCATCCGCCAAGCCTGCCGGCTGCTGGAAGAGACGGAGCAATCGGTGACCGCGATCATGCTGTCCTCCGGCTTTCAGACCAAGTCCAACTTCAACCGCGAATTTCGCCGCGTCACCGGCATGAGCCCGGTGGACTGGCGGGAGCGTGAAGTGTGGAAGCTGGTCTCGCCAAACAAAACGGCCACCCGGCAGATGCCGGATGACCGTTTGAAGATCATCGGGAAATGATGGGGATCAGAGCGTGCCGTTGCGCTGCTGGATCATCATGTAGGTATCATAGGTATATTCGGCGATCTGCGCCCAGAGATAGGCGTCCTTCTTGAAGGCCTGCTGGCTCTCGTAAATCTTCTTGAAGCTTTCGTTCTTGGCCGAAATCTCCGCATAGGTGTCCTGCGCCGCCTTGTGGCAGACATCGAGGATTTCCTGGCTGAAGGGGCGCAGGATGGCGCCCTGCGCCACGAGTTCCTTCAGCGCCTTCGGATTGCGCGCATCGTAACGTTCCAGCATGCTGGCGCTGCCGGCGGCGCAGGCGTCTTTCAGGATGCGCTTGTAGTTTTCAGGCAGCTCGTTGAATTTCTGCAGGTTCACGAAGGCATGCACGGCCGGGCCGCCTTCCCACCATGCGGGATAGTAATAATATTTCGCGACCTTGTAGAAGCCGAGCTTCTGGTCGTCATAGGGGCCGACGAATTCGGTGGCGTCGATGGTACCCTTTTCCAGAGCCGCATAGACATCGCCGCCGGCGATCTGCTGCGGCGTGACGCCGACCTTCTGCATCACCTGGCCGGTCAGGCCGGCGATGCGCATCTTCAGGCCCTTCAAGTCATCGATGGTGTTGATTTCCTTGCGGAACCAGCCGCCCATCTGGGCGCCGGTATTGCCGAGCAGGATCGAGTAGATATTGTGCTGGGCAAGGAATTCATTGAGCAGCTCATTGCCACCGGCCTGGTTGAACCAGGCATTGGTCTGGCGGGCATTGAGGCCGAAGGGAACCGACGTTCCGAGCGCGAAGGTCGGGTCCTTGCCGACGTAATAATAGGAGCAGGTATGCGCCATTTCGACGGTGCCGGCCGTCACCGCATCCGCCGCCTGCAGCGCCGGCACGATTTCACCGCCGGCAAAGTGCTGAATGACGAAGTTGCCGCCAGAGGCTTCCTTGACATGGTCAGCGACGATCTGGCCCGCGCCGAAAAGAATGTCGAGGCCCTTGGTGAAGGACGATGTCATGCGCCAGGTGATCTTGGGGTTTTCCTGTGCGATGGCCGGAGCGGCCAGCGCCGTTGCGGTAACACCGGCGCCGAGAGCGCCCGCCTTGCGGATAAATGATCTGCGATCCATGTCGATAAGCCCTGCTATGTCTGCACATTATAGGCGAACCGCACGGTACGCCTCCCGCCGGCTACTAAACATTTATCCCTCCGGCCATCAAGAGGGAATGTTTGAAACTTGCGTGATCTGACGCACGGCTTGGCAATTGTCGCTTGTACCGGCCTTTCGCTGTTCGGCGCGGCTGCCGCTAAGGCGCGCTGCGCTTTAATGCCGGGTCATCCAGCGCAGGATTGTAAAACAGCGAAAGCGTCAGGCTTCTGGCGATGCGTTGTGCCGTTTCCATGAACCAGTTGTGGGCCTCTTTGCTTGGCGCAATATCATCAAGCGTAGCGGAAAACAGCGTGAGCCACTGCGGAAAAAGCTCCGCCGACATGCCTTTTACCCCGAGATGGGCCTGCACGGGCTTGCCGCCATAACCGCCATTCTTGAAGGCGACAGCCGCCCAGAACTGTTTCATCCTGGCCATATGCTCCGGCCAGCGCCCGTCGAGCCGCGCATCGAAAACCGGGCCAAGCGTGGGGTGTTCAAGAACGCGGCCGTAAAATGTTTCCACCAGCAGGTCGATGAAACCGGCATCGACGCCGATCTCCGCCATGGCTTTTTCCGCCCTGTCCTGAATTTCCGCGCTGTGGGCGGCTCTGGCCGCAATGTCGTCCTGCATGGTGGTTCCTTTTCTGCGAATTTACCCCGCTGCGATGCGGCCTGCAATGCGACCCTTTGCCTTATTAGAATTATTCTAATATGGCTTGATCCTGCTGAAGCATGGATGTATTTAGAATTATTCTAAAAAGGTTTCAGCCATGTTTCGCAGTCTTTTTTCCCTGTCCAAACGTCCCTTTTCCTCCCTCGGCGAACAGGAAATCCTCGCGCTCGCCATTTCGTCTGAAGAAGACGATTCCCGCATCTATCGCTCCTATGCCGACCATCTGCGTGCGCAATATCCGCAATCGGCGAAAGTCTTCGACGATATGGCGGAGGTCGAGCAGCAGCATCGAAATATCCTGATCGACATGCATCGCCGCCGTTTCGGTGAGACGATCCCGCTGATCCGCCGCGAACATGTGCGTGGTTTTTACGAGCGCACCCCGGACTGGCTGGTGAAGAACCTGTCGCTCGAGAAAATCCGCGCCCAGGCCGAATTGATGGAAGCCCAGGCGATCCGTTTTTACGACGAGGCCGTCAAGCGCACCAGCGATGCCTCGACGCGCAAGCTGCTCGGCGATCTGGCCGAGGCGGAGCGGGGTCACGAAGACATCGCGCAGATGCTGGAAGAAAAACACCTCGATGAAGATGACAAGACCGAAGAGGCGGAAACCGCACGGCGGCAATTTCTTCTGACCTATGTGCAGCCGGGTCTTGCGGGATTGATGGATGGTTCCGTCTCGACGCTCGCGCCAATTTTCGCGGCCGCCTTTGCCACCCAGGATACCTGGCAGACCTTCCTCATTGGCCTCTCGGCCTCCGTCGGTGCGGGTATTTCCATGGGTTTCACCGAGGCCGCCCATGATGACGGCAAGCTTTCTGGCCGCGGTTCTCCGGTAAAGCGCGGTCTGGCGTCGGGCATCATGACGGCCATAGGCGGTCTCGGCCACGCATTGCCCTATCTCATTCCGCATTTCTGGACCGCGACCGCGATTGCCGCCGTCGTCGTTTTCGTGGAACTCTGGGCCATCGCCTTCATTCAGAACCGCTTCATGGAAACGCCGTTCCTGCGCGCGGTGTTTCAGGTGGTCCTCGGCGGCTCACTGGTGCTGGCGGCCGGCATTATCATCGGCAACGGGTGAAAAAAGAAAGAGCCCGCAATAGCGGGCTCTCAATCCATCAAACGTGGAACCAGGCGTTAGCGCAATGCGCCGACAAGCACGTCGCGGCCGTCTTCGATCGAGACCCAGCGGCCCGTATTGAAGGACGCCTGCCGCTTCAGGTAGGTGTAGTTGGTGTCGGTCCACAGCTTCACGTCGTCGGTGAGATTATCGAGAATATAATCGCCGTCGGTGGTGCGAAGGGTCAGCACGGCATGGCCCTCGCCATCCGGCTTGCGCACGACGGTGATCAGAAGATCAGCCACGGAAAAACCGCGCTCAACCAGCTTCTTGCGCTTCAGCAGCACGAAATCTTCGCAGTCGCCGGCGGTCGTCGGATATTCCCAGACTTCGTCCTTGCCGTAGATTTCCTGGTCGGTCATCGCCACGATGGTGGTGTTGACGGACGTATTGACCTCGCGAATGACATCCCAGCCATAATCCGTGACGCGCGGCGGCGGCGTCGCCTTGCTGCGAATATTGCATTCGTCGGCATATTTCTGACAGAACTCATAATGGCCGATCGGCTGGGACGTAATACCGCCCGTCACCATGGAAGGGCTTCCCTTGGTTTCCGCCGTGGCGGAGGCAGCAGTCATTAGCCCGGCGGCAACTGCAAACAGCAGCGCACGCGCCAGCGGTGCGTTCATCATGAAACCCGTCCCTTAATTCTTAACGAAAAGTTAAGAGGGATAGGGGGCTTGAGTCAATCGCTAGCAATCGGCGGCGCGCAAGACTCGTCGAATATGGTTAAGAGCGTTGCGCAAATGCCTATATTGCAAGGGCTTTGACCGCGGCGAGCATCCGCTCGATATCCTGCGGCCGGGAAAGCCGATGGTCGCCGTCGCGGATCAGCGTCAGCACGACGTCGTCGGACGGAAGATGTTCGAGAAGCTTCAGTGCATGCTGATAGGGAACATCGGGGTCGCGCATGCCCTGCAGGATGTGAACGGGGCAGCCGGTGGTGATGATACCCTGCAGCACGCGGTTCTGCTTCCCGTCCTCCATCAGCGCGCGGGTGAAGATGTTGGGCTCGGGGCTATATTCCGAATGTTCCTCGAAGTACCCCTTTTCCACCAGAGAGGTTTTTTCCGCATCGGAAAGGCTTGGCTCTATCAGTTCCTGCGTGAAATCCGGCGCTGGCGCAATGAGGACGAGACCGGCGACCGATGGCGCGCTACCCGTCTTGCGCAGCTCCTCGACCATGCGTAGCGCAATCCATCCGCCCATGGAGGAGCCGATGAGAACGACGCGCGACGGCGCCTTTGCGCGCACCACGGCAAGCGCCTCTTCTAGCCAGCGGGAAATCGTGCCCTTCCTGAAGTCGCCGCCGGAAGCGCCATGGCCGGAATAGTCGAGCCGCAGACAGGCAAGATCGTTTTCAGCGGCGAAGCGATCGAGTTCAACCGCCTTGGTTCCGGTCATGTCGGAACGATAGCCGCCGAGCCATACCAGCATCGGCATTTTCTCGCCCGAAGCCGCCGGGCGATGAAGGAAAGCGATGTCGCGCGTGTCGTTGTCGGGGCCTACACGCAGGAATTCAGCGGCTTGTTCGGTCATGTATATGCAATTCTCCTGATTTTGGTGCAACAACGGCGGCGTATTTGCAAAAACCGTGACAACAGGTGATCTTTTCGGGCAGATATGCTATTGACTTCGCCACGGCAATAACGACATTTCCGCCGCTTGTACCAAACAAGCTGTTTTTTGCTGACGTGATCCAGAAACAGATCAGGAGAATACGACCATTCGCAGACCTTTCAAAGCCGATGCCCCCGTCAAGGAGGGGCCGCGCTCCAACCGGGAAATTCGGGTTCCCAGAGTTCAGCTTATTGATGAAGAGGGCCAGAACCTCGGTAGCATGCCGACGGATCAGGCTTTGAAACTGGCGGAGGAGGCCGGTCTCGATCTCGTTGAGATTTCGCCGAACGCGGAACCGCCGGTATGCAAGATCCTCGATCTCGGCAAGCTGAAGTACTCGACCCAGAAAAAGGCCGCTGAAGCGCGCAAGAAACAGAAGATCGTCGAAGTTAAAGAAATCAAGATGCGCCCGAACATCGACACGCATGACTATGACGTGAAGATGAAGGCGATGGGCCGTTTCTTTGACGATGGCGACAAGGTGAAGGTAACGCTGAAGTTCCGCGGCCGCGAAATGGCCCACCAGGAACTCGGCATGAAGCTTCTCCTCCAGGTGAAGGAAGACACCCAGGCGATTGCCAAGGTGGAGGCCGAGCCGAAGCTGGAAGGCCGTCAGATGATGATGGTTCTCGCCCCGAAATAATCTTTTTACGCGTTCACATCACCGGCGCGTATCCCACCGCAAGGGGAAATTTTCATTCCCCGTTGCGCTTTTAGCCGACTGCGGTTATAAGCGCGCGTCCGAACGGTCCGGCAGGGCATGCCGAGGCCGTTCCTGAATAGCTTGAAATGGGCCTCGTCTGCCTGTTTCGATACAAAAACGGAGTAGCAAAATGCCCAAGATGAAGACGAAGTCCGCTGCAAAGAAGCGGTTCAAGATCACCGCAACCGGCAAGGTTGTTGCAGCCGCCGCCGGCAAGCGCCACGGCATGATCAAGCGTACCAACAAGTTCATTCGCGACGCGCGTGGAACCATGGTTCTCGCCGAAGCTGACGGCAAGAAGGTCGTCAAGAACTACCTGCCGAACGGTCTCTGAGACTTTTCCGCACTTTTGGACACTTTAAGGAGATCATGACATGGCACGCGTAAAACGTGGCGTAACTTCCCGCGCCAAGCACACCAAGACACTCAAGGCAGCCAAGGGCTTCTACGGCCGCCGCAAGAACACCATCCGCGCAGCAAAGGCTGCCGTGGATCGTTCCAAGCAGTACGCTTACCGCGACCGCAAGGTCAACAAGCGCAATTTCCGCGCTCTGTGGATCCAGCGTATCAACGCTGCTGTTCGCGAATTCGGCCTGACCTACGGCCGCTTCATCGACGGCCTGAACAAGGCTGGCATCGAAGTCGACCGCAAGGTTCTGTCCGACATGGCTATCCATGAGCCGGCAGCATTCGGCGCGCTCGTCGAAGCAGCGAAGAAGGCTCTTGAGTACCTCAAGGATGCTGGTACGGCCAACGAGTTTGAAACCGCTGTAAAGTAATTACGGCGCGGACAATCTGTTGTTCATTTGAAACCCGCGCCGGTTCTCCGGCGCGGGTTTTCGCTTTTTGGAATTCACGGCAGTTTCGGCAAAGGCGTGGAACGCTTTTGCGCCGAGGTTGCCAAAAGGGTGGGGCATCCGGCTCTCGGTCGGCAGGTTCCATTGGGGGCGGAAAATGCTGGTTGCCGCAAGCGAGGCGGAAAAGGCGAAGGGTTTCCACGTCCATCTCGAAGATGGCGATATCGCAGCCTTGATGCGGGCTTTGCTTAAGAGCGAGCGCCGCGTGCAGAAACTCGAGCTTTCCACGACAACCGTCTGGATCAAGCGCCAGGGCACGGAAACGCCATCCTGGTGGATAAAGCTGCAGACCTTTCTCGCAAAGCTGCTTCCCTACACTTTTATGCGCCCATCGCCGCCGCTCGATGGCGCAGGCCTGATGCGCCGTGAACTCGAAACATTGCAGGTCTTCAAGGCTCGCGGTTTTCCCGTTCCGCCCATCATCTATTCTTCGTTGACGGCCGTTGTCCTGGGGGATGTCGGCCCCACCATCATGGAGCATATGGATGCGATTAAAACCGCGAGGCCGGCGGAACATGATGCCCTGCTGGTAAAATCTGCCGAGGCACTCGGCGAATTGCATGCGGCAGGCCTTTGCCATGGGCGACCGCATGTGCGCGACTTTTTTCTCGAACATGGCCGCGTCGGTTTCATGGATTTCGAGGAGCGCCCGCAGGAAGTCATGCCGCTCGAGACGGCGCAGGCCCGCGATATCTGGCTGCTGTTTCTGCAGGTCGCGACACGCGCCTGCGATGCGCGGAAAACCTGCGATGCCGCCTTCGCCCGCTGGCGCGAAAACGCCCCGCCCCGGGCGCTGGAAGAATTGTGCCGTCTGACCGGCATTCTGGGGCGTTTTTTACCGGTTGCCCGGTTGATCGGGCGCGTGCGGATGGGTAGTGATCTGCGACGCTTTATCATGGCGACCGACTATCTGATGAATGCTGTGAACCCCGAAGCCGCTGTTAAAAAGACCGGCAAGGCAGGAAAAGATGACTGAACTTGATACCTTGAAATCGCAATTGATGTCGGAGATCGCCACGGCTGCCGATGAGCCGGCCATCGAAGCCGTGCGCGTTTCCGCGCTGGGCAAGAAGGGCTCGGTTTCGGAGCTTCTGAAGACGCTTGGCAGCATGACGCCGGAAGAGCGCCAGACCCGCGGCGCCGCCATCAACCAGCTCAAGACCGAAATCACCGACCTCATCGGTGAGCGCAAGAACGCGCTGAAGGACGCCGCCATTACTGCCCGGCTGAAAGCGGAAACGGTGGATGTCAGCCTGCCGGTCCGCCAGTCTCCGGCCGAGCGCGGCCGCATTCATCCGATCAGCCAGATCGTCGATGAAATCACCGCCATCTTCGCGGATATGGGTTTCTCGATCGCCGAAGGTCCGGATATCGAAACCGACTACTACAACTTCACGGCGCTGAATTTCCCCGAAGGCCATCCGGCCCGCGAAATGCACGACACCTTCTTCTTCCAGCCGGATGAAAACGGTGAGCGCAAGGTGCTGCGCACTCACACCTCGCCGGTGCAGATCCGCACCATGGAAAGCCAGAAGCCGCCGATCCGCATCGTCATTCCCGGCAAGACCTATCGCCAGGATTCCGACGCCACCCATTCGCCGATGTTCCATCAGGTCGAAGGCCTTGTCATCGACAAGAAGGCGCATGTCGGCAATCTGCGCTGGATTCTGGAAGAATTCTGCAAGACCTTCTTCGAGGTCGACAGCGTCGTCATGCGCTTCCGCCCGTCCTTCTTCCCCTTCACGGAGCCGAGCTTCGAAGTGGATATCCAGTGCGACCGTTCCGGCCCCATCGTCAAGTTCGGTGAAGGCAAGGACTGGATGGAGATCCTCGGCTGCGGCATGGTGCACCCGAACGTGCTGCGTGCTGGTGGGCTGGACCCGGACGAATATCAGGGCTTTGCCTGGGGCATGGGCCTCGACCGCATCGCCATGCTGAAATACGGCATGCCGGACCTGCGCGATTTCTTCAACGCCGATGTTCGCTGGATGAACCATTACGGCTTCCGCCCGCTCGACATGCCGACGCTGTTCGGCGGTTTGAGCGTTTAATCCGGTTAGCCAAGGAGCAAAGACATGAAATTCACTCTTTCCTGGCTGAAAGAGCATCTGGATACCGATGCGACGCTGGACGAGATTTGCGAGCGGCTGACGGCGATTGGCCTCGAAGTCGAGGACGTTGACGACAAGGCGGCCTACAAGCCTTTCGTCATTGCCAAGGTGGTTTCCGCTGAAAAACATCCTGAGGCCGACCGCCTCAAGGTGCTGATGGTCGATGCCGGTGATGGCAAGCCGGTGCAGATCGTTTGCGGTGCGCCCAATGCACGCGCCGGCCTTGTCGGTGCGCTGGCGCGTCCGGGCGTGTATGTCCCGGGTATCGATGTCACCCTTGCTGTCGGCAAAATTCGCGGCGTCGAAAGCCACGGCATGATGTGCTCCGAAAAGGAGCTCAACATTTCCGACGATCATGACGGCATCATCGATCTGCCGCAGGATGCCCCTGTCGGCACGTCCTTCGCCACCTATGCCGGCCTGGACGATCCGATGATCGAAATAAACCTGACGCCGAACCGTCCGGATTGCACGTCGATCTACGGCATTGCCCGTGATCTTGCGGCTTCCGGTCTCGGCAAGCTGAAGATGAGGCCTGCGCCGTCCTTCAAGGTGGAAGGCGCAACGCCCGTCGATGTGAGGCTGGAACTGGACGATGCGGCGCTCTGCCCCGGCTTTTCGCTGCGTATCGTGCGTGGCGTGAAGAACGGCCCGAGCCCGAAATGGATGCAGCAGCGTCTGATGGCAATCGGCCTGCGCCCCATCAACGCGCTTGTCGACATCACCAACTACATGACCTTCGATCAGGGCCGGCCGATGCACGTCTTCGACGCCGCCAAGGTCAAGGGCGATCTTACGGTTCGTCGTGCGAAAGAGGGTGAGACCATCCTCGCACTCGACCAGCGGGAATATAAACTCGGCCCGAACAATGTCGTCATTGCCGATGAAAAGGGCCTCGAGTCCATCGGCGGCGTGATGGGCGGCGAACATTCCGGCTGCGATGACAATACCGTCGACGTGCTGATCGAATCGGCTCTCTGGGATCCGATCAACATCGCCAAGACCGGCCGTTCGCTCGGTATCATCACCGATGCGCGTTATCGCTTCGAGCGCGGCGTCGATCCGGAATATATGGTTCCGGGTCTGGAGCGCACCACCGAACTGGTTCTGGAACTCTGCGGCGGCGTCGCTGGCGAAGCCCGGGTCGTGGGCTATAAGGGCCATCAGCCAAAGGCCGTGGATTTTCCGCTCGCGGAAGTGAAGCGCCTGACAGGTCTGGAAGTCTCGGCGGAAGAGAGCCTCGCCATTCTCAAAGGCCTTGGTTTCGGTGTCGAGGGAACGGGCGAGCGCGTTTCCGTCACCGTCCCGTCCTGGCGTCCGGATGTCGATGGCAAGGCCGATCTGGTGGAAGAGGTCATGCGCATCCATGGCGTCGACAATATCAAGCCAGAGCCGCTGGAAAGTTTTGGGGCCGTCAACGGCCGTATCCTGACCACGCTGCAGATCCGTACCCGCACCGCGCGCCGCGCGCTGGCAAGCCGCGGCATGCTCGAGGCCGTCACCTGGTCTTTCATCCCGGCAGCGCAGGCAAAGCTTTTCGGCGGCGGTTCACCCGCGCTGAAACTCGCCAACCCCATCGCAGCGGATATGTCGGACATGCGGCCTTCGCTGCTGCCCGGTCTCCTGACCGCCGCACAGCGCAATGCTGACAAGGGCTATGGCGATGTCGCGATCTTCGAGGTCTCCGGCACCTATGAGGGTGATACGCCTGAGAAGCAGCGCCGCGTTGCCGGCGGTGTTCGCCGTGGCACGGCCTCGCTCGCGGGCAGCGGCCGCATGTGGTCCAATGCTTTGAAGGGTGGCGGCAAGCCCGTGGATGTCTATGACGCCAAGGCCGATGCGCTGGCGGTGCTGGAAGCCTGCGGCCTGCCCATGGCCAATGTGCAGATCGAAGCCGGCGGCCCCGGCTGGTATCACCCCGGCCGCTCCGGCACCATCAAGATGGGGCCCAAGGTCGTGCTCGGCTATTTCGGCGAGTTCCATCCAAAGACGCTGTCCGAACTGGATGTCTCCGGCGCCTATTGCGGTTTTGAGATTTATCTCGACGCCATGCAGGAGCCGAAGAAGAAGGCGACCCGCACCAAGCCTGCGCTCGAGCTTTCGCCCTTCCAGGCGGTGAAGCGCGACTTCGCCTTCGTGGTCGACAAGTCGGTCGAGGCGGGGGCCATCATCAAGGCTGCAACGAGCGCCGACCGGAAGCTGATCACCGGCGTCAATGTCTTCGATATTTTCGAAGGCGCGTCGCTCGGTGAAAACCGCAAGTCAGTCGCCATCGAAGTACAGATCCAGCCGGTCGACAAGACGCTGACCGATGAGGATTTCGAGGCCCTGACGGCCAAGATCGTCGGTAATGTCGAGAAAACGACGGGCGGCGTCCTGCGCGCCTGAGCCTGAAGGCATTTGTCGGAATGAAAAAAGCCGCGGCAACCGCCGCGGCTTTTTGTTTTTAGCGATTGGCCATTCGTGACATCTGTTCCGGATAGCGCGCGCCGGCGACTTTTGCGGGCGAAAGCAGCGCGCCGAGGCTGGCGGCTTCTTCCGCTGTCAGCGACACCTCCGCTGCGGCAACGTTCTTCTCCAGATTGGCGATTTTTGTCGTGCCGGGAATCGGAACGATGAAGTCGGCCTGTGCCAGAACCCAGGCCAGCGCCAGTTGCCCGGCGGTTACGCCCTTCTCAGTCGCCATGTCCTCCAGAAGCTTGATGAGCGCCAGATTGGCGTCGAAGTTTTCGCTCTGGAACCGTGGCAGGCCGCGGCGGAAGTCGTCGGATGCAAGGCCGTCGAGTGACTTCAGTGCACCCGTCAGAGCGCCGCGTCCAAGTGGGCTGAAGGGGACGAAACCGATGCCCAGTTCACGGCAGGTTTCCAGCACGCCGTTCTCCTCCACATCACGGGTCCACAGCGAATATTCGCTCTGAATTGCCGCAATCGGATGAACGGCGTGCGCCTTGCGAAGTGTTTCGGCGCTTGCTTCCGACAGGCCGAGATGCTTCACCTTGCCCTGTTTTACCAGCTCGGCCATGGCGCCCACCGTGTCCTCGATCGGAACATTCGGATCGACGCGATGCTGGTAGAACAGGTCGATCTCATCGACGCCAAGGCGTTTGAGAGAGGCTTCGGCGACGGCGCGCACATTTTCCGGGCGGCTGTCGGTGCCCACCATCATCTGGCCAGCGGGTTTGCTGGTGTCGATTTTGAAGCCGAATTTGGTGGCGATGACCACCTTGTCGCGATAAGGCTTCAAACCCTTGCCGACAAGAATCTCGTTATTGTAAGGCCCGTAAACCTCCGCCGTATCGAAAAAGGTGACGCCGAGTTCGACGGCGCGGTGCAGCGTTGCAATTGCGCTGCTCTCATCGCCGGTCGGGCTATAGGCATGGGTCATTCCCATGCAGCCGAGGCCAAGCGCCGAAACGGAAAGGTTTTTTCCAAGGGTTCTTTGTTTCATCTGTTCGTCCTTCCATAAGGAATCGCCCATCGCTAAGGGCGTGATGAGAAAATAGCGTCTCACGGCGGTAAAAATAATCGCTGCAAATCCGCTTGGGTTGTTCTATCATTTAGAACAATGAACCGTGTGCAACTCTCCCAGCTGGCTGTTCTCGCCGCCGTTGCCGAAGGCCGCAGCTTTCGCAAGGCCGCCGCCGAACTTGCCATTGCCCCTTCCGCCGTCAGCCATGCGGTGTCATCGCTGGAGGCGAGCCTTGGGCTGCGCCTGCTTCATCGTACCACCCGCAGCGTTTCTCCGACAGAGGAGGGCAAGCGGCTTCTCGAGACGCTTGGTCCTGCACTTGCCGATATAGATGCGGTCATCGAGACGCTTGCCGAGCAGGGCGGAAGACCGGCCGGCCCCCTGCGCATCACCCTGCCGCGACTTGCCGCTGAGGACCTCATCGTGCCCCGGCTCGGTGAATTCCTGCGGCTCTATCCCGATATTTCACTCGAAATCTCAACCGACGACCGCTTCGAGGATATTGTCGCGAAAGGTTTCGATGCGGGTTTGCGGCTTGGCGAGCACCTCGATGCGGATATGATTGCGGTGAAAGCCAGCGGCGCATGGCGCGGCGCGATTGTTGGCGCGCCCCCTTATTTCTTAGAAAATCCACCACCGCAGGATCCAAGGGATCTCATCCGGCATCGCTGCATTCGCCGGCGTTTCGCCAGCGGCCTTATCTACCGCTGGGAACTGGAGAAGAATGGCAAGCCATTGGTGGTCGACGTGCAGGGGCCGCTGATTCTGTCGGACCAGAGCCTCATTCGAAGGGCAGCGATTGACGGCGCAGGGCTTGCCTTCGTGTTCGAGCAGCGTGTCGAGGACGATATCAGGGAGGGAAGGCTGATCCGGGTGCTGGAGGACTGGTGCGCGCCCTTTGACGGTTTTTACATTTATTATCCCTCGCGCCGGCAGATGCGGCCGGCGCTGAGAGCCTTTGTGGATTTCTTCCGTTTCCGGGGATGATCAGAGGGTTATGCGATAGCGGATATGGCCGTCGCTTTTCACGTAGCTGTCGTAGAGCTTCTGGGCGCGGTGGTTATCCTCGCTGGTGTTCCAGTAAAGCCGTGACCAGCCCTTTTCCTTGCAGATGGCGATAAGATCGTCCATCAGCGCCCGACCTGTCCCCTTGCCACGGATTTCGCCATCGACGAACAGGTCTTCCAGATAGCAGTCTGGCGTCTTCACCCAGGTGGAATCATGGAAGTGGTGAATGGCGAAACCGGCCATGCGGTTGCCGAGCATGGCCACGCGCATGGAGACGCGGGATGCGGGGTCGAGAATGCGTGCCCAGGTATGCTCGGTTACCTCATCGGCAAGATTAACATCATAAAAGGCGAGGTAGTCGTTCCACAGGCGCTGCCATTCCGCCCGGTCAGCGGGCTGCGCGTCGCGAATTCTAAGCTCCATGTTACGCACCCGCTTTGTCGAGAAGTGTCATCATCTCATCCGTCAGCTTTAATTCGACGGCGCGTTTGAAACTTTCGAGCTGGGACAGGCTGGTGGCGCTGGCGATTGGCGCGGTTATCGCCTTCTTTCGTAACAGCCAGGCCAGGGCAATATCGGCGAGCTTGGCCCCGGTTTCCACTGCCACCGCATCCATGGCGCCCAGAATGGCAAGACCGCGCGTATTGACATATTCACCCACGCGATAGCTGCGGGCGACGCCTTCCGTATCGGCCTTGGCGCGATATTTCCCGGTCAGGAAACCGGCGGCGAGGCTGTAATAATTGATGACGCCGATCTCTTCCTTCTGGCAAAGCTCGGCAAGCGGACCTTCGAAATCCGCGCGGTTATAGAGATTGTACTCCGGCTGCAGCACGTCATAACGGGGAAGATTGTTTTTCTCAGCCGTGTCCAGCGCGTCCTGAAGCTGGCTGGCGGAATAATTGGAGCAACCGATGGCGCGGATTTTTCCCTGCTCCTTCAGTTTGCCGAAAGCGGCGAGCGTTTCCTCCAGCGGCACATCCGCGTCTGGCTTATGGGCGAGGTAAAGGTCGATGTAGTCGGTTTGCAGCCGCTTCAGCGAGGCGTCGACAGCTTCCGCGATCCATTTGGCGCTGAGGCCTGTCTTCTGGCCGCGATTGTCAAAACCGACCTTGGTGACGATTACCGCATCTTCACGCTTCACGCTCGACTGCTTCAGCCATTTGCCGATGATCGTCTCGGACTCGCCACCCACATGCCCGTCCACCCATGCGGAATAGACATCCGCCGTGTCGATGGCGTTGAACCCGGCGTCGAAAAAGGCGTCGAGCAGGGCAAAGGAAGTTTTCTCATCCGCTGTCCAGCCGAACACGTTGCCGCCGAAGACGATTGGGGCGATGGAGAGGCCGGTGCGGCCGAGGCTTCGTTTTTCCACGGGGAATGCTCCTGTTGCTGTCTTGGCGGCAAGGTTAGCAACTGCTCACCCGCATAACCATTCAATTCCTTTGATGGCATTCATCAGGCAGCGGCAGGGTCTGAACTATCAGGCCTGAAAACCGCGATAATGGCTGGGCGGGTGACGATTATGCTGCTGCCACACGCGCCGCAGGTGCCGGGCGGAGGCAAAGCCCGCCCGTTCGGCAATGGCTTCCATATCCAGGCGGCTGTTGGCGAGAATGTCGCGGGCGAGATTGACCCGCATCAGGTTGACGTAGTCGATGACGCTGATGCCGGTATGCTCGCGAAACAGACGCGAAAGGTGCCTTTCGCTGAGCGCGGCAATATCGGCCAGCCGCTCCAGCGACCAGTCTTGCGCCGGCTCGGCCATCACACGGTCCTGAACCCGGTGAATGGCGGGGTGGATGTGGTTGCGGCCGGTCATCCAGGGAGAGATTTGCGGATCGCTGCCGCTGCGCCTGAGATAAACCACCATGGTTTTGGCAATACGCGCGGCGACCGCAGGCGATGTCAGCCGGGAAACCACATGCAGCATCAGGTCGATGCCGGTGGAAATACCGGCGCTTGAGAAGCGGTTGCCATCCTCGACGAAAAGGCGGTTTTCGGCCACCTGGGACAGCGGCGCGATGCGGCGCAGCCCCTCAACGCAGTCGGCATGGGTCGTGCAATTGCGCCCGTCGAAAAGCCCGGCTTCGCCCGCCAGCAGTGCGCCGGAGCAGATGGAAATGACTGTCGTATCGGGGCGCACCGCGCGCCGCAGCCATGCCGCCAGCGCCTGCCGCTCTCGCCGTGTCTCCGGATCGTTGTCGAAGCGCGATGTGCTGCCCGAGATCAGCAGGAAAGCATTTTCCGGCAGGATCTCAGGCAAGCTCTCCAGCGCTGAAAGCGCAAGGCCGATGGAAGATTGTTGTTTGTCAGTCGCGGCAATGTAGCGGCAGTCGAAATGGATGCCCCGCTGTTCCCCGTTGGCATAACGGATCACTTCGAGTGGACCGGCAATATCGAGCAACAGCGCATGTGGCGGCACAAGCGTATAAAAGGGAATGAAGCGTGTGCCGCCTTTATCCATCAGGCGGCCTCTTTGACGGTGGCCAGTGCGTCATCGACGGTCACGATGCGCGCGAAGCGGCCGGCCAGCACCAGTTCGGTCCGCTTGCGGATATCGTCCGGGCTGAAGACGGTGCCGGAAGCATGTGTCATCGGGAAAGTCAGCGTCGCTTCGGTGACGTAATCGACGCTATAGCCAAGATCGGAAGCATGCCGGGTGGTGGTTTCACAGCATTGTTCGGTGCGGATACCGGAGACGATCAGCCGGTTGATGCCCTTCTGCGTCAGCCAGATTTCGAGGCCGGTGCCGGCAAAAGCCGAATGGCGGTTCTTATGAAAGGTGACATCTGGGGTAATCCGCACACCCTCCAGCGCCCGGATATAGCCGCTGTCTTTTGAGAAGGCCCTGTCGCCATCGACATGGAAGATTTGCACGACGGGAATGCCCGCAGCCCTTGCACCGTCGATCAGCGCCTGCTGCTTTTCCAGATAGGCGGCAAGCTCGCTTTCTTCGAAGTAAGGGGCGTGCCGAAAGGATTCCTGAACGTCGATAACAAGCAGTGCTGTGTGGGAAGAGGACATTTCATGTTTCTCCATTGGGTTCATGCATAGCATAATTCCTATAAGCAAGCTCGGAGAAAAGCAGGCATTCCGACAAAGTCAGGACAAATTCAGCCATACCTTGCTCTGTCATGCATCTGCGGCTTGCCAGACCGTGTGACGATGGTAAGTTTTCGACGGATGGCAGAGCGGGAGAATGGAATGCTGCGCTTCGGAATAATCTCAACGGCGAAAATCGCTCAGGATCACGTCATTCCGGCGATACAGGATGCGCAAAACTGCGTGGTCGGCGCCATCGCCAGCCGTGACCATGCCAGGGCCCGCGCGGTGGCGGATCGTTTTTCCGTGCCACACGCCTTTGGCTCCTATGAGGAGATGCTGGCCTCGGATGTGATCGACGCCGTCTATATTCCGCTTCCGACCTCGCAGCATGTGGAATGGACGATCAAGGCCGCCGATGCCGGCAAGCATGTTCTGTGCGAAAAGCCGATTGCATTGAAGGCAGAGGAGATCGACACCCTTATCGCCGCACGTGACCGCAACCGCGTTGTCATCTCGGAAGCTTTCATGGTCACCTATGCGCCCGTCTGGGCGAAGGTGAAGGAGTTGCTGGCGTCCGGCGCGATCGGCACACTGAAGCATGTTCAGGGCGCTTTCAGCTATTTCAACCGCGATCCCGGCAATATGCGCAATATTCCCGAACTGGGTGGCGGCGCCTTGCCGGATATCGGTGTTTACCCAACCATCGTTACCCGCTTCGCTACGGGCGCGGAGCCCCGGCGCGTACAGGCCACCGTCGAGCGCGATAAGGAATTCGGCACGGATATCTATTCCAGTGTCAGGGCCGATTTCGGCGATTTCGAACTGAGTTTTTATCTGGCCACACAGCTTGCCGCCCGTCAGCTCATGGTTTTCCATGGCACTGAGGGCTACATTGAGGTCAAATCTCCCTTCAACGCCAATCGCTGGGGTGCGGAAGAGATCGAACTGACCAATCAGGCCCATAACCAGTCGCAAATCTTCCGGTTTCAGGATAGCCGCCAATATAAGCTGGAGGTGGAGGCCTTTGCCCGTGCGGCGAAGGGCAAGGGCGACGTCGTGACGCTGGAAAGCTCGAGAAAGAACCAGCTTTTCATCGACGCCATCTACCGGGCGGGGGAAAAGGATGGCTGGGAGACGGTTTAGTCCTGATCTTGCCGTTGCTTTTGAAGCCGCCAGTAGCCGTAAAGCGCCAGCACCAGTGCCGCCAACGCTGAAAAGGCAAGCGGGACGAGCGGCTGTACCAGCGGGTTGCGCCATTGCAGCAGGGTAAACAGGCCGACGCTGACGATACGTGAGGTGAGCGTGACGGCATTCATCAGAAAGCTGTTCAGCCTGGCTGATGCCTCACCATTTTCACGGTTCAGCCGCCAGCTTGTTGCAAGCCCCGTTGCTGCGCCCGGCAAACGGGCGGCCAGCGGATCGACGCCGAGATAGAAAATAAGCAGACAGGTAACGGCAAGGTCGGCGGCCAGTCCGCATGTCTCGGTCAGCGCAAAGTGCGGAAGCCTCAAGATCGTGGGCTTTTAGAGGGTTGGCTGGGTGGAACGCGGGCGCTGCAGCACCAGAAGGCCGAGGACGACACCCACGACACCGAAATTATAACCGGCGAGTGCCAGAAGCAGCGACATAAAGGGCACGGCCGTGGAAGAAAGTGCAATCGCCACGCCATAGGCACCGATAATCATCATGCAGATGAAAACGATGCTGAAAACCGAACGGAGCGCAACTGCGGTTACGCCGAGCGCCGTGGCGGTAAGAAAAATCATGATGCCGCCTCCTCTTTGGTTGTCGGGCCTGGGGCAAGACGTAACGCCGTTTTCCCTAACGAACCCTTGTTTCCTCCTCCAATCCCCATTTTCCTAACTCGTTAGTTGAGGATATGGTTTCATCGCCGTTAAAATGAGGCTGGCCGGCGCCGGCATTTCCGAATCGACGGGTTTTGGTTACAAACGGGCATGAGCGATATCTTCTCCCACGCCGCATTGAGCAATCTTGCCGAGTTCTCGGTTTCCGAACTGTCGGGTTCCATCAAGCGCACGGTGGAGACGGCTTTCGAGCAGGTGCGGGTGCGCGGTGAAATTTCCGGCTATCGTGGGCCGCATTCGTCAGGACACGCCTATTTCTCGTTGAAGGACGACCGCGCCCGTATCGATGCCGTGATCTGGAAAGGCACCTTTTCACGGCTGAAGTTCCGCCCGGAAGAGGGCATGGAAGTCATCGCCACCGGCAAGGTCACAACCTTTCCCGGCTCGTCGAAATACCAGATCGTCATAGAAAGCCTTGAGCCTGCCGGTGCGGGTGCGCTGATGGCGCTTCTCGAAGATCGCCGCCGGCGTCTGGCGGCGGAAGGGCTGTTCGATGCGACCCGTAAGCGCCGGCTGCCCTTCATGCCGCATGTCATCGGCGTCGTCACCTCGCCCACGGGCGCGGTTATTCGCGATATTCTTCACCGCATTTCGGATCGCTTTCCCGTCCATGTGGTCGTCTGGCCGGTCAAGGTGCAGGGGGAAGGTTCGGGCGAAGAAGTGGCGAACGCCATTCGCGGTTTCAACGCGCTTCAGCCCGGTGGTGAGATTGCGCGGCCCGACGTCCTGATTGTCGCGCGCGGCGGCGGCAGTCTGGAGGACCTCTGGAGCTTCAACGACGAAATCGTCGTACGCGCCGCCGCCGAAAGCGAAATCCCGCTGATTTCCGCCGTCGGGCATGAAACCGATACGACCTTGATCGACTACGCCGCCGATGTTCGTGCGCCGACCCCAACGGGGGCCGCCGAAATGGCCGTGCCGGTGCGTGCGGAACTGGAAGCGCAGCTCTCCGGCCTTGCCGCGCGACTTTCAGGCTCGGTATCGCGGCAGATGGACAATCGCCGTCAGGGCTTGCGGGCGCTGGTGCGCGCGCTGCCGTCGCTCGATCAGCTTCTGGCCCTGCCGCGCCGCCGGTTTGATGAGGCGGCGAGCGGTCTCGGTCGAGGATTGGAAATGACAACGCTCAACAAGCGCCGTGCTTTTGAGCGGTCCGCCTCCGGTCTCAGGCCGGAAACTCTGCTGAACGGTCTCAAACAGCACAGGCAACGAATTACCGAGCGCATGCACCGGGCCGAGACCCTGGTGGAGCGCCGTCTGCTGCAGGGAAAAGGCCGTGTCGATGCCTTCGATTCCGCGCTGCGTTCGCTTCCCGCCCGCCTGCTCGGCCAGCTGGAGCGGCAGAAGGAGCGGGTCGTCACCGGCGCGCGCCGGGCCGATACCGCCGTGTTGCACCGCATGGCGCAGAACCGTGCAGGCCTTGCCGCCCATGACCGCATCCTGCAATCGCTCTCTTATAAAAACGTGCTGAAACGCGGTTATGCCGTGATCCGCGATGAGGAGAACCGGCCGCTGACCCGCGCTGCCGCTGTCGCTTCAGGTGCTGTAATCTCGATGGAATTTGCCGATGGCCGCGTCTCGGCCATCACGACGGGGGAGGGGACGCCATCCTCCGATAACCCCGTAGTGCCAAAAAAGAAGCCGGCGAAACCGGCTTCTTCCGATCCGGGCAATCAGGGCAGCCTGTTTTGATCAGATCGACGCCGCATCCGAAAAACGGCGGCTGACGGTGAATGCCTTTTCGATGTCGGGGTGCAGTTCCATGCCAAGGCCGGCGCCCGGCGGCACGGTGATCATGCCATTCTTCACTTCAGGCAATGCGGTGACAAGATCGCGATACCAGGTCTTGTAGAAGGCACGTACGCTTTCCTGCACCAGCGCGTTCGGCGCGTTGAGCGACAGATGGGTGGAAGCGCAGAGCACCACCGGCCCGGTGCAATCATGCGGGGCGACCGGCAGATGCCAGGCTTCCGCCATCGAAGCGATCTTGCGCGCCTCCGAAAGCCCGCCGCACCAGCTGATATCGAGCATCACCACGCCAGCTGCACCCGTTTCCAGCAGGTCGCGGAAAGCCCAGCGGGAACCCAGCGTTTCGGAGGCGGAAATCGGCGCGGGCGACACGGCGGCATAACGCGTCAGGCTGGAAAGACTGTCCATCTTGATCGGGTCTTCATGCCAGAAGGTCTGGTAGGGGGTGAGCGCCTTGGCGATCTGCATGGCCGGCAGAAGCTGCCACATGGAGTGAAACTCCACCATGATATCCATCTTGTCACCCACCGCCTTGCGGATTTTTTGGAAGGGCTCGAGCGCGCTTTTCAGGTCCGGCATCGAGATGTATTGCCCGCGCGTCTTTTCCGCCGCCGCGTCGAAGGGCCAGATCTTCATGGCGGTGATGCCGTCTTCCAGCAGCGAATGGGCAAGCTCGTCCGCCCGGTGCAGGAAGCCGTTCAGATCGTCATAGTCCTTGCCGCCGGAAAGGCCGTAATTGGCCGTCTGCTGCCCGGTGGCCTTCTTGATATATTCGGTGCCCGCGCAGGTATTGTAGGTGCGGATTTCCTTGCGGCTGAAACCGCCGAGAAGCTGGGCGATGGGCTGGTTTGTGGCCTTGCCGAAAATATCCCACAGCGCGATATCGAAAGCGGAGTTGCCGCGCACTTCCGCGCCCGATGAACGGAAGCCGAGATAACCGACGAGGTCCTGCGCCAAAAGGTCGATCTGCAGCGGGTCGCGGCCGATCACGCGGGGGGCGATATATTCGTGCACATAGGTTTCCACCGTCTCGGCGCCATAAAAGGTTTCGCCAAGCCCGGTAATGCCCTCATCGGTGTGGACCAGAACCCAGAGCAAGTTTGCCCGTTCCGCCACACGGACGGTCTCGAGTTTCGTGATTTTCATGAAAGTGTCTCCTCCAGAGATTTTCGTCTGGGATTTCGTTGAAAAAATCAGGCTATGCCGGCGGCCAGAAGCGCATGCACGCTTTCATCGAAATGACGCGCCATCAGCGTTGAGGCCGTTTGCGGGTCACCGGCGGCAATGGCCTGCCCGATGGCGATATGAAGTTCCCCGGCTGCATGGCGCTGCGCGTCGGATGTTCGGCTCTTCCATCCGATCGGCCATGTCTGGCGCGTCACGTTTTGAAAGGCGCCGAGAATGAGTTCGAAAACCGGGTTCTTCGAGGCTCGGGCAACGGCGAGGTGAAAAGCAAGGTCGTGTTCCATGACCTTGTCATTGTCGCCGAAATCCCGCTCCATATTGTTGGCATGGTCGAGAATGGTGAGCGCTTCCGCATCCGTGCGCCTAAGCGCCGCCAGAGTTACGGTTCTGACTTCGATCGTGCGGCGCACGTCGTAAATCTGCTGGATGTTGATCTGTTCGGTATGAATGCCATGTTCGAACATCAAGGACATTGCACCGTGATCCAGCGTCGCCACCGTCGCGCGCTTGCCGGCGCTCACGTCGATCAGTCGCATGGCCGAGAGGGACCGGAAGGCCTCACGAACGACGGTGCGCGAAACACCGAGCTGCTGTGAGAGCGAGAGCTCGCTGGGGAGTTTCGCCCCGGGTGCAAGTTCGTTTTCCCTGATATGGCGGGTGATCGCTCCAATCGTGCTGCTGACGAGACCGGATTCATGCGAAATGGCAGTTAACATTTTTCCTCCAACCTGTAGTACAGGTTTATGGAAAATTGCTTACAGGATTTTTTTGGGCGAAACAAGCGTCATCATGGAACCATCGTGTTTGGCGGGCCGAAAAGCCTATTCTTCAAAATCCCGCAAAAACCGTTTCAGCAGCCGGTTCAGCGTCGCACGCTCTTCTTCGCTGAGGCCGGCGAGCAGGCGGTGCTGGTTTTCGACGTGAGCGCCTGCCGCTTCCTCGACAATGGCAAACCCCCGTTCCGTCAACGATATCAGGACGCTGCGCCGGTCGTTCGGGTTATGGATGCGCTCCACCAGCCCGGCTTTCTCGAGCTGGTCGATCCGGTTGGTCATGGTGCCGGAACTCACCATCGTCATGGCTAAAAGATCGCCGGGGGAAAGCCGGTATGGTGAGCCGGAGCGCCGCAATGTCGCCAGCACATCGAAAGCGGAAGAGGAAAGCCCGTGCTTCAGCAGCACTGCCTCCACCTCCCGGCCGAGATGGGTAGCGAGACGGTTCAGTCGCCCGAGCAGCCCCATGGGGCCGACATCGAGATCGGGTCGCTCCCTGCGCCATTGCGCCAGAATGTGATCGACGTGGTCCAGCGGTTCTTTGCTCATCACCAAGGCATAACAATTGATGTCTTGACGTCAAGATAAAATCGGCTAGATTGCATTTATCTTGATATAGAGATTCTTGAAATGAAGAAAAATACGACCTATGCCGCCGATGTGCTGGTGACCGCCCTTGCCCCGGCCATCTGGGGAACCACCTATTTCGTGACGACCGAATTTTTGCCGCACGGTTATCCCTTTCATGTCGCGATGCTGCGCGCATTGCCCGCCGGCGTGCTTTTGCTGCTTTTCGTGAGAAAGCTGCCGCACGGCATCTGGTGGCCGCGCAGCTTCATTCTCGGGGCGCTGAATTTCTCGTTCTTCTGGGCGATGCTTTTCGTGTCGGCCTATCGGCTGCCGGGCGGCGTGGCGGCAACGGTGGGCGCAGTCCAGCCCCTGATCGTGATTGGCCTTTCCCGCCTGTTTCTCGCGGCACCCGTCCGGCCGCTGGCCATCGCGGCCGGTTTTCTCGGCATTGTCGGCGTCGCGCTTCTGGTTCTGGCGCCGGGCGCTGCGCTGGATGGTATCGGTGTGGCGGCAGGTCTTGCCGGTGCCGTCTCCATGGCTTTTGGAACGGTGCTGACCCGTAAATGGCGGCCGCCAGTGTCGAACCTCACGTTTACCGCCTGGCAATTGACGGCGGGCGGCCTTCTGTTGCTGCCGGTCGCCTATTTCCTGGAACCGGCCCTGCCGACGCCGACAGCGGCCAATATTCTCGGCATGGCCTATCTGGGACTTATCGGCGCCGCCCTGACCTATTTTCTGTGGTTTCGCGGGCTTGCCCGCATCGAACCTTCCGCCGCCGCATCGCTCGGTTTTCTAAGCCCGGTCGTTGCAACCCTGCTCGGGTGGCTGGCGCTCGGCCAAAGCCTCACGCCAGCGCAGATCGCCGGTTTCGTTGCGGTGCTTTTCAGCATCTGGCTCAGTCAGCGCAGCCAGTTGCCGAGATAGGCGTCGTCAGGCCCATTCGCCCTTGCGCATCACCGGAACCGTGGAGCCATCCGGCTTCACACCGTCAATATCCACCTTGTCGGAGCCGATCATCCAGTCGATATGGATCAGGCTTGAGTTGCCGCCCTGCGCCTTGATCTCATCCTGCGACAGCGAAGCGCCGTCGAGGAAGCATTTCGAATAGCATTGGCCAAGCGCGATGTGGCAGGAGGCGTTTTCATCGAAAAGCGTATTGTAGAACAGGATGCCGCTTGCCGAGATCGGCGAGGAATGCGGCACCAGCGCGACTTCGCCGAGACGCCGCGCGCCCTCGTCGGTGTCGAGCACCTTGTTCAGCACCGCTTCGCCCTTCGAAGCCTTGGCTTCGACGATACGGCCGGCTTCGAATTTCACCTGTATGTCGTCGATCAGCGTTCCCTGATGTGACAGCGGCTTGGTGCTGGAGACGTAACCGTCGACACGCAGCGCATGCGGGGTGGTGAAGACTTCTTCTGTCGGGATATTCGGGTTGCAGGTCACGCCATTCTTGGCGGTGGAGGCGCCGCCATGCCATTCATGGCCGTCGGCGAGGCCGATCTTCACATCCGTACCGGGGCCGGTGAAATGCAGCGCAGAGAAACGCTCGCCGTTCAGCCATGCCGAACGTTTGGCGAGATTGGCATTGTGCTGCGCCCAGGCCGCGACCGGATCGGCCAAATCCACCCGCGACGCGGCGAAAATGGCGTCCGCGAGCTTGCGGACCGCTTCGTCTTCCGTCACATCCGGAAAGACCTGCTTTGCCCAGGAGGGATTCGGATAGGAGATGATGTTCCAGTTGATGTCGAAATTGGAAATCTTCTCCAGCGCCGGCTTGTAGGCCGTGGAGTTTGCCTTGTTGGCGCGGGCCACCTTGGCGGGGTCCTGTTCGGCCAGCAGCATGGGGTTGTCGCCGGCAATCGCCAGCCGTGCCGCGCCATTGGCATAGGCTTTCGCCATGCCTTCATAGAGCCAACCGGAAGCCCGGTCGAAATTGGCGTCGCTGGCGTGGCGATAGCGGGCAAGCGTGGTTTCTTCGTCGGAATAGAAGGTGGTGACCAGTCCGCCCCCCGCCATATAGGCGTGTTTGGTCAAAAATCGCACCAGCGGCAGCGCCGCCAGCGGTGCGGTAATCACCAGATCCTGATCCTTCTGCAATTGCAGGCCGACCTTGACGGCGACTTCGGCCAGTTTTTCGAGTTTGACGGGATCGATGGGGGAAACGGTCATGATCTGCCTTCGTCTATTTCAATAGGAGGCCCCGACCATAGCCCATTCCTTCCGAAAGCCAAATGCTTTCAGGTGCGTCCTTACGCTTCAATCGGCGACCAGCGGCGCGGCAATGGCCTTCAGTGTGCTTTGGGCATCGCGGGGCGAAAGCCTCACCTGCAGACCACGCTGCCCGCCATTCATGTAAACATAATCATGCGCCATGGCCCCGGCCTCGATGGCCGTCGGCACCTGTTTCTTCTGCCCGAAAGGGCTGATGCCGCCGACATGGTAACCGGTGGCCCGCTCCGCATCGGCAGGCTTCATCATGCTGGCGGATTTGCCTCCGAAGGCGGCGGCCAGCTTCTTCATGCTGACCTCGCGATCCGAAGGGACGACGACGCAGACCGGTTTGCCATCGAGTTCCGCCATCAGCGTTTTCAGCACCAGATGCGGTGGCTCACCGATCGCCTCGGCCGCCTGCAGGCCGATGCGGTCGGCATTCGGATCGTAGTCATAAGTGACGGTGGTGAAGGCAACGCCGGCCTTGGTCAGCACCTGGGTGGCGCGGGTTGTTTTGGACATGGCGGGCTGCGTTCACGCAAAAAGGGTCTGGTAGGTTTCAGGCTTGAAACCGACGGTTATCCTGTCCTTCGCTTCCAGCACGGGACGCTTGATCATGGAGGGCTGTTCCAGCATCAGCTCGATGGCCTTCTCACGGGTGAGATCGGCCTTCTGGCCGTCATCGAGTTTTTTGAAGGTGGTGCCGGCCCGGTTGAGAACCGTTTCCCAGCCCGCGGCATCGCACCATGTTTCCAGATGGGCACGGTCGATGCCGGCAGCCTTATAGTCATGGAAAGAATAGTCGACGCCGTTGGCTTCCAGCCAACTTCTGGCCCTCTTCATCGTGTCGCAGTTCTTGATGCCGTAAATCGTGACCGTCATGCCTCTGCCTCTTCGTCTCTAAAAGCCCTTCCGGCATAACAAAATATCCGTCTTATTCAACCCGCCTGCTGAAGTGCCCCGCGCATATACCCGGTCCCGGTGCTTAAGCCATGCAAAATCGCAATGGCTGACATCCAAACGAGCGCGAGCAAAGCTGCATGGCTTCCCTGCTACATCATGAGTTGTAGAACGGGTCGGAAATGCCCATTATCTGGGCATCAAAGATGGAGAGAAAAATGCGTCAGGTTGCAAAGACATCGCGTAACTTCTTCGGTGAAACTTTCGCCGTTCTCGGTGCAGCGCTTTCGGTTTCGGCCGCTGTTCGCGCACATCGCAAGCCCGCCCGCGCCGATCTCGAAGCCCTCGGCATCGACGGCAAGGCTTTCGACAAGGTACAGCTCTAAGCTGGTCATTATCCGTTGCGAGGCGATATCGCCTCGCTTGCGCTCAGGATCGATAACCGGATCGGTTTTTGGCTGGCGTGGCGGATGTGCGGCTGGCGCAAACGCGTCGGATTCGCACAACAAGGTTCCGCATAGTTCTCAATGGAGAATGCGGAAAAATTGTCGGTATCAGAGCGCTATGCCGCTTCAGGTGCATGTTATCGCGCCGATGCCCTTTGTGTCGGCCGTTTCGAAGGTCCGATCACTTTTTCCGGCAAATGTAGCTGGCTTTCAGGCCGTTCATAACGCTCCGCTTTCGGCGAAAGTGCGAAGCGCCCGAGCAACTCATGCCGTGTTTCGCCATTGTGGCTGAAAACGAGTTCGAAGCTCCCCGCCAGCCAGCTATAGGGTTTATCAGCCGGCATCAGTTCAATTTTCCCGCAGCCGTAGATAACGGTGAGATGTGGCGTAAACGACGATGCGGCGACATAGGGCAGGTTTGCCCGCCGCAGGGCGCGCTGCACCATTTTCGCCAAAGCTTTAAGTTCCTGCATCTCGCGGCTGCTGCGTAGCGCCAGACTGTTGCGATTGCCGAAAAGCGATGTTCCATCGAATGTGATCGGCACGGGCCGCGCCTTGATCTCCCCCAGTGCTGCCTTCAGCCTCTTTACCAGCACTTGAGGCACGGTCTCGAAACCTCCGATACAGAGCAGGCTTATATGCAGAAGCTCCGGCGGATAGGCCTCACGCTTCGTCCGCCCTGCGGCATGGCGCGACGCATCGGCAAAAATTCGTTCCGCCAGGGCTGCCGGCGGTTTCACCGTGATCAAGAGCTTGCTGCTAAATCGCGGATTGAAACGCCGTATTTTCTCCGGCTCCCATCCTTCGAAGAAAAGCTGCCTTAAACCTCCTTCATCTGCCAACCCGAAACCCATAGCGATGCTCCACGGCCTTTGCCCGGGCCGGGATATTATCACCAATGGCAATAATTTAAAGAACAAAAAGAGAACGATTGTCTTGCGGCGCTTACCAGATGCCGGGAAATAGGCGGTAGCGCCTTTCACGGGCATAATCAGCATAACCGGGCAATTCGGCCTGGAGCAGACGATCTTCCCAGCCGGTGCGCAGGATCAGCAGGGCGATGGCCAAAGTGGCGGGGAGCAGAGCCACCCAGGAACCCAATGCGGGCGGTATGCCAGTGAACATGGCGATTGCGGCCGTGTAACCGGGGTGGCGCACGATAGCGTATGGGCCCGACGTGATCACCCGCTGTCCGCGCTCGCTTTGGATGCGGACACCCGGCTCGAAGAACGGATTGACAGCCTGGGCCCACGCCGTAACCGCAATGCCGCCGACAAGCAGGATATACCCGAGCAGAATGGCCCAAAGCGGCACGGTGGACCATCCCATCCGGCCGGCATCGAGTGCCGCAACCGGGATTTCAGCGGCAAAAGCGAGAAGGATGCCGGTGACGAGGAACAGGTCCCATGTCTTGGTGCCCGGCTGGAACCGGCTGCGCGCGCGGAAAATGGCCGGGTTCACACGCGCCAATACCAGCGCGGAAAGGCCAAAGGCGGCGACGACGACCGCGAGGAAAACCCAGCCCGGACACCAGTCGATCCGGCCCGCAGGCAGAAAGATCAGGGCCAGCAGGCTGAGCGGTGAAATAATGGCGTAGAGGATCGCGGCGGCGCGTGACATTGGCTTCGGATCGACATCGTGTGTCATCGATGGGCTCCTCCCCTTGCCCTTCGCAGGCAAATGTAGCCTCTCCTAGCGGACTGCATGACACTGGCTAAAGCCGTGCCGGACCGAGAGTACTCTGCGAAGGGCAGTCGAAATACTGGCGAAAAAGGGCACAAAGTCAAACGTGCAAGCGGCGTCGTGGCTCGTCAACCGCATGACACGAGCTTCTCGACCCGGAACGATGCGGCCTCGGTTGGGGGAGTGGATCAGCTGTCATCGGCCTTGGAGGAGTCCCGTCATATCCGTCACGCGCACTCGGTCTCCGGCAAGCTCTTGGCAGCGGTCATAGGTTAAAACCGCTTGGCGTTGACATTCTATCTACTAGTTGGTAGGTAGCTTCCATGAAAAATCCACAGACCAAAGCTGATGAAATCCTCCGTTGCGCACGCTCCCTGATCATAAAGGGTGGCTATAACAGTTTCAGCTACGCCGACATTTCCGCCGTGGTCGGCATTCGCAATGCGAGCATTCACCACCATTTTCCCAGCAAGTCCGATCTGGTCCAAAGGCTTGTTGCCCAATACAGGCAGGAGGCGGAAGCCGGTATCGCCGAACTGGAGCGAAACATTTCCGACCCGCTCGAACAGCTCCGCGCCTATATCGGCTATTGGGAGGGCTGTATCGCCGAGGCCACTCATCCCTTCTGCGTCTGTGCTCTGCTCGCCAGTGAAATTCCGGTTCTCCCTGAAACGGTCGCTCTCGAAGTGCGCGCGCATTTTCGAAATCTCTCCGACTGGCTTACCACCGTTCTGGAACGTGGCGTTGCCCAGGGGCGCTTCGTGCTGAGCGGCACCGCCAGCGCGAACGCTGAAATCTTCATGGCCACCGTGCACGGGGCGATGCTTTCCGCCCGTGCCCATGGTGATGCGACGATTTTTGGCGCAATAACCCGCCCCATGCTGGAGCGCATGACCTGAGCGGCACGCCACCGAAAAAATAGACCGTATTAAGCTGGCAGATTTGTCGATGACGATCTGCTTCCCCGACCACCACGTCCTTCTGGACGAGAAAGGCAATCTCCCATGTTCGGAATTTCTCCGCTCGGCTGGATCCATACGCTTGGAAGCCTGCCGGCCATTCCCGCCGCCATTTACATGTTTGCCCGCCATGGTCGAATCGTTCCGCGATCAGCGCCGGGCGCCCTCTATCTTGTCTCCATGCTGATCGGCGCTGCGACGGTCTTCCTCGTGGCGCATCAGCCGGTCAGTTACGGCGTTGGCGTCCTGACCATCCTGTTCCTGCTCGCAGGTTACGGCATCGAAGGCGTTCTGGGTTCAACGCGCACGGCCAGATATATTGAAACCATCTGTCTCAGCATCAGCGCATTTCTTTTGATGGTCCCGACGGTGAGCGAAATCCTGCGCCGTGTTCCAGACGGTCACCCTCTGGTTACGGACATGAAATCGCCGCTGCTTCTCGGCGCTCAGGCAGGGTTGCTGGCGATCCTTGTGGTCGGCCTGACCGCCCAGATCATCTATCTCGCACGACAAAACAGAAACGCCGCGAACTAGTCGCGGCGTCATCTTTACAGGATCGTGTCGAGTACAGTCCTTATTCCCATTCGATAGTGCCGGGCGGCTTGCTCGTCACGTCATAGACGACGCGATTGATGCCGCGCACCTCGTTGATGATGCGGGTTGCTGCGCGGCCAAGGAAATTCATGTCGTAGGGATAGAAATCCGCCGTCATGCCATCCACCGAGGTCACGGCGCGAAGCGCACAGACGAAGTCATAGGTGCGGTAATCGCCCATGACGCCCACGGTCTGCACCGGCAGCAGCACGGCGAAAGCCTGCCAGATGGTGTCGTACAGACCGGCCTTGCGGATTTCATCGAGATAGATCGCATCTGCCTTGCGCAGAATATCGAGCTTCTCACGGGTAATCGCACCGGGGCAGCGGATCGCCAGACCCGGGCCGGGGAAGGGGTGGCGGCCGATGAAGCTGTCCGGCAGGCCGAGTTCACGGCCGAGCGCGCGCACTTCATCTTTGAAGAGTTCGCGCAGCGGCTCAACGAGCTGCATGTTCATCCGCTCGGGAAGGCCGCCGACATTGTGGTGGCTCTTGATGGTGACCGAGGGGCCGCCGGAGAAGGAGACGCTCTCGATGACGTCAGGGTAAAGCGTGCCCTGCGCCAGGAAATTCGGTGCGCCCTTGCCATCGGCGGCAATCTTGGCCGCTTCGGCCTCGAAGACCTCGATGAACAGGCGGCCGATGGTCTTGCGCTTCACTTCCGGGTCGGAGACGCCCGACAGTTCGCCGAGGAACAGGTCGGCGGCATCCACATGCACCAGCGGAATATTGTAGTGGTCGCGGAACATGCCGACGACCTGCTCGCTTTCGCCAAGCCGCATCAGGCCGTGGTCGACGTAAACGCAGGTGAGCTGGTCGCCGATCGCCTCATGGATGAGGATGGCCGCAACCGAGGAATCGACACCGCCGGAAAGCGCGCAGAGCACGCGGCCGGTGCCGACCTGCTCGCGGATCTTGCGGATCATTTCGGCGCGATAGGCCGCCATCGTCCAGTCGGATTTGAGCCCGACGATCTTGTGCACGAAGTTGGAGAGCAACTTGCCGCCGTCAGGCGTATGCACCACTTCCGGGTGGAACATGGTGGAGTAGTAGTGGCGCTTCTCGTCCGCGGCGATGGCGAAAGGTGCGTTCTCGGAGGTTGCGATGACCTCGAAACCTTCCGGCAGCTTCGTTACGCGGTCGCCATGGCTCATCCAGACGGGATAGCTCTTGCCCTCATCCCAGAAGCCTTCGAAAAGCGGGCTTGCCTTCTTGATGTCGATATCGGCGCGGCCGAATTCCGCCGCATGGCCACCCTCGACCACACCGCCGAGCTGCGTGCAGAGCGTCTGTTGGCCGTAGCAGATGCCGAGGATCGGAACCTTGCTGTCGAACACCGCCTGTGGTGCGCGCGGGCTTCCTTCCGCCGTGACAGATGCGGGGCCGCCGGAGAAGATCACGCCCTTCGGCTGAAGCTTCTCGAACGCCTCTGCGGCATTCTGGAACGGATGGATTTCGCAATAGACCCCGGCTTCGCGGATGCGGCGCGCAATCAGCTGCGTCACCTGGCTGCCGAAATCGATGATGAGAATGCTGTCGGGATGGGCTATCTGGGTCATGGCGAGCCTTTAAAGAAAATGGCGGCTTTAGGCAACCCGGGAGCGGGCGTCAAACAGCGGAAATTTGCGAAAATCGCAAGGTTCTAAAGGGCAATCACGCCGTCCTCGATGGCGCGGCAAAGCCGGTGGACGGCATCCGCCAGCTTTTCATCGATGATGTGCAGGTACTCCGTCCAGTCGTCCACATGGTTCACATCCACCTTGCCATCGGAAATGCCGCGCAGACTGATGAGCGGTACACCGAAGCGCTGGCAGGCTCTTAAAACCGCAAAGGTTTCCATTTCCACCATATCGGCGTCGATCAGCCCGTAGGCCTCGCCCGAAACGACATTGGCGCCCGTGGAAAGCCGGGCCTCGGCAATTTCAGGTATTCGAAAAGGCAAGGCCACTTCGGCGGGCAGGTCGAGCAGCGGCGTGCAGCCCTTTTCGAAACCGAAAGCGGAGGCGTCCATGTCGCGATAGGAAACCGAAATCGCCTGATAGATGCCGGTTTGCTCCAGCGTCCGCGAACCGGCGGAACCGAGCGAAACGACGAGGTCGGGCAGGTGATCGGCCGCATCGAGACCGGCAAGAACGGCCGTGACGGCAATCGCCGCCTCGACCGGGCCGATACCGGTCATCAGCGGCGCAATGCGTGCCTGGAGATGGGGACCGTATTCGGGGGAAGCCGCCATGACGAAGAGGACGGATTTATCCGCAACATGCAAAAGCCGGTAGCTCATCCGGTAATATCCTCACGCCCCTTCACCACCATCATCGTGCCCGTCATGGAGGCGATCAGCTTCGCCGGTCCGTCGGACAGCGCATAGGCGCGGCCATCGGCGACGATCAGGTTGTTGCCCGGCTTGATGATCTCGCCGCGAAACAGGAACCGCTCGCCGCGCCCGGGCGACATGAGGTTGACCTTGAACTCGATGGTCAGCAGCGAGGCCTCCGGCTCGATGATCGTATAAGCGGCATAGGTGCAGGCCGTATCCAGACCGGCGGCGATGACGCCCGCATGCAATATGCCGTGCTGCTGCGTCAGCTTTTCATGAAAAGGGAGTTCGATTTCCACCAGCCGGTGTTCGATACGGCTGATCTCGGCGTTAATCGCCTGCACCACGCCCTGCCGCGCAAAGCTTCTTTCTATCCGCTGACGAAAATCGCCGGGATCCGTGATCTCCATGGCCTACCTGCCTGCTTCTGCCTCATCGCAAACTGACATGGCGCGTGGCGGCAGGCAAGGCAAGGGCGGTGCGGGGATTTAGTTCAACATGCCGATGCTTGCATTCAACACCGTGGCAAAGGTGACCCACACGGCATAGGGCACGAAAAGCCACATGGATATGCGGTCACGGCGGTAGGTGAGCGCCACGAAGGCGATGATGCAGATCAGCATTGGAATGATGATGATGAGTGCACCCGCCGGGCTCTGCATTCCGAAAAAAATCGGAGACCACAGGAAGTTCAGCACCATCTGCGTAAACCAGAGCCGCATGCGCGTTCCCATCGGCTTGCGGAGCCATGTCCGTGCGCCGGCAATGCCGATCAACACGTAAAGCGCGGTCCAGACAGGCCCGAAAATCCAGTTGGGCGGATTGAAGAAGGGCTTCTGCAGCGATTGATACCATTCGCCGGGCACATTGTTGACGCCGATCAGCGCCCCCACGGCAACAACGGCAACCACAAAAACGACATAGACGGCAAGGTTTCTCATGATCCGTCCAATGCGCCGGACGGGCTTTTGTTCCCCTGTCTTTTCAGTATTTTAGCTGGACAGACGCACGATGTGCTGGTCCCATGCCACGTCGCTGCGCCGGGTTTCGAAAAATCCGTCATAGGAAGAAACCGCAATGCCTCTCGCGGCGGGCGCGACGCCTGCCGCTTCCCGTACGGTCGTCTCGGAAACGACGCGGCCGGTTTTTGCATCCAGCGTCACGGCGGCGTTGCCGTTGGGCGATGTCAGGCCCACCAGCCCATCGCGCCGGTTGACGGCAATGGCACCGACATAATTGGCAAGGCGCACCGTCGTTTCTTCCGGCAGATCGACGAAGGTGAGAGCCTCGCCCCTGGAGAAATGGCCGACAAGCGGCGGGAGATCGTTGCGCGGTCCCTCATATTGGCAGGCGAACCAGATACGCCCGTCATCGCCGAGATCGACATGGCGGGTGGAAAGCTGCCGCAGATGCGCCGGCATGGCGTGTTTCTGGATCACTTGCCCGGTCGAGGCGTCCAGAAGCACGAGCGACGGCTGCATATTGTCGATATTGAGCTTGGTTCGGCCGAAATCCGGATGGGTTTCGATGCCGCCATTGGCGATCACGATCAGCCGCCCGTCATCGCTCACCGTCATGTCGTGCGTGCCGATGCCATGCGCATCATATTCGCCGATGCGGGCAAAGCCGTTGCGGGCGTCATAGAGCCCGATAACGCCGCGATTGCCATCGAAGTCGTTTTCGCTGGCATAGAGGATTGCGCCGTCAGGAGAGAATTGCCCGTGGCCGTAGAAGTGGCGGTTTTCCGGCGTGTGCATCACGATCGGTTCGCCGCGTCGCGCGGGGTCGAAGGCCATGAAGAAGGTGCCGGGCCGGCGCGCAAAGGCCACGGTCATGCCAGTCGCATGGCTCGTCGCCATTCCATGGGCGCGGGCAGGAAGCGCGACGCGGTCGATGATCTCGCCGCGTTCGCTCACCGTCGCAATGCCGTAGGACCCGTCACGGGCGCGGAAGGCGGAAGCAAAGACCGCGTCTGTTCGCTCCAGCGCATAAAGTGAACGGGGAGCCAGCCCGGCGAGGAAGGGAGTTCCTGCCGCTTTGATGAAGCTGCGCCGGTCTATCAGCATCCGTTTGGTGCCGGAGATCATCGGCTCAGTCCCCATCGGCGAAGGAGAAGCCGGAGCTGAGGCCGATGGCGCCGCCATATTGATCGTTCAAGCGGTAGATCAGGTCTTTGCCGTTGAGCAGCAGATAATCCACCTTGGCGCGCTGATCGCCCTGATCCAGCGCCTTTTGCACATCCGTATCGATTGTACCGGCAACGCGGATCATCGATTTGGCGATGAAATCGATGGAATTGACGATGGAGCGCTGATCGGGCGGTACGAGTTCGACCATATCTGCCGTGTGCAGCAGCGTCTGAACCGCCTTGATATTGGTAGAAATGCTCTGCCATGTCAGGCCGGAGCGCCAATAAATGGCGGTGCGGGGAAATCTTGCCTTGTCCGGCCCCTTGTAGAAGGTTTCGATCCGCTGGTCGCGAATGGCTTCGGAGCCATGGACGAGAATGCCGAGCAGGGCAACAAGCGCCTCGCGCTCGTCACGAAAGACGGGGTTGTCCGCTCCGGGCTGCGTCCAGTTTTTCAAGGCACCGTCAGGCGCATTCCAGCTGTCGGAAAGTTCTGCCGCCACATTGGCGATATTACCGGCGATGGCCGCACCGTAACGGCAGCGGAAATCACCCTTCCTGTCTAGCAGTTCTTCCGCCCCGGTTCCGTAAAGCACGAACTCAAGAGCGCCGAGCCCCTGCGCCGCAACGCTCTTGCCGCTCAGACCATCCGCACTCGTGACGCTTTCATCCTTTTCGGTGAGATAACGCTGCACCTGTTTCAGCCCGAGACCCTTCTTGTCGGGATAATAAAGCACACGTTCGAAACGGTTCTTCTCGATGACGGGGCCGACACGCACGATCTCGATGGTCGACCAGCTTGATACCGTATCGACAAAGGCAGCCTTGGCCGCCGCTGCCGTCGTTTCGGAGGGAGCGGTGCAGAAAGCTTTCATGCGGCCTTCCAGCGTCTCCGCCGACTGCCGGAAGCGGTCATAACCGGGGCGGATGAAACCGTTCACCGCCTTTTCCATCACGCCCCGCACCTGAACCGGGTCGAGCGGCGGCGGCGGCATCAGCTCCACATCCTGCGCCCTTGCCGGCGGCGTGGTCAGAAGCAGCAGCACGGACATGACGCCGGAAATTTTTCGCATGGCATTTTTCATCAAAGGGACTCCAGAAAGGCCAGCAAAGCCTGCCGGTCGGATTTTTGCAAGGCGGCAAAGGCGTCGCGCGCTTTTTGCCCTTCGCCGCCGTGCCACAATATCGCTTCCGGCAGGCTGCGCGCCCGGCCGTCATGCAGGTAAAAACCGTTGCCATTGACCTTTTGCGTCAGGCCTATGCCCCAGAGCGGCTGGGTTCGCCACTGTCTGCCATTTGCTTCTCCTACCTGCTGGCCATCGGCAAGTCCTTCGCCCATGTCATGCAGCAGAAAATCGGAATAGGGCCAGATCAGCTGGAAAGAATGAATGGGGTCGGCAGCGTCGCGGCGTGTGACGAATTTCGGGGTGTGGCAGGCGGTGCAGCCTGAGGCGTAGAAAAGCTGCTTTCCCTGCAGGACCGTCGGATCATCGACATTGCGGCGGCGCGGCACGGCGAGATTTTCGGTGTAGAAGGTCACGAGGTCGAGAACCGGGTCGGGCGCCTCCACCGGCCCGAGCCGGGGCTGCACGCCGGTCGGCATGGCAAGACAGTCCTTCTGGACGTCCGTGCAGTCGCCATAGGCATTCGGCGCATCCGGTGTGGAAATGCCGATATCGTGGGAGAAGGCGCTGGCGCTCTGGTCTCGCACGCTCGCATTCTGCGCTTTCCAGCCAAACCGCCCGAGTTTCACCTCGCCGGTCCGATGGTCTTTGACCCATGCGGGACGCCCGGCAATGCCGTCGCCATCATTGTCGTCCGGGTCGGCCCTGGCCAGAACATCGGCCTCGGCAATGGCCTCGATCAGGCCAAGACCGAGGGTGGGCATGGCGATGCGCGCCGAAAGCGTCGTGTCGGCGCCAAGCGGACCATATTGCAGGTTCGCCACGGCATAGTCGGGTTTGCGCAGCATCACCACCTCGCCATCCGCCAGCTGAACCGGTTCTTCCGTATAGGCGATGACCGGCTTGCCTTCGGCGGCGAGGCCGGGAATGGCCAGGTTCTGAAGCTGCCGGCCATAGGTCTCATCGGGAAAATTTAAGGTCTGGTGGCTGGTAATGGCCTGTCGTTCGGCCTCATTGCGCGCCGGTCGCGCCAGCCGCAGAAACAGCGAGACGGCGTCTTCTCCGGCAAGAGGCGGTCGACCCCTGCCATCCTTCACATGGCAGGTCTGGCAGGATCGAGCGTTAAACAGCGGCCCGAGCCCGTCCGAGGCCTGTGTGGAAGAGGGGGAGGAGACCCAGAGCTTCTGGAACAGTGCATTGCCGAGCTTGAAATCCTGCTTCCGCTCGAGCGGCATGGTGGCGGAAGGATGCGAAAACGCGCCGCTGTCGACCTTGCTGACGCTGGTCGTCGCTCCACCGGCCATGGCCTCGAAAGGTTCCGGCCTGGTAAAATCCGTCGTTGGCGCAGTCACGGCCAGCACGCGGCTTCGATCTTTTTCCGTCAGATCGTTGCGCAGCGGTTCGGCAAGCGCCATCGACGCCACAAGGCAGGCTGCCCCGGCGAAGAAGAATGGCTTGCGGATCGGCGGCAGCAAAAATTGCATGACAATAAGGGCGGGTGAAAAGTGACGGGCCGCAGCGATCTGCGGCCCGTTTTACCGCTTATTTGAAGACGGCGTTCGGGTTGTCGAGGCTGTCGGAGCCTTCAAGCTCGATCTTGCCGAGATCGAGCGCCGCGATGACGCGTTCGACAGTCTTCGTCTGGTCGAGAAGGCCGTCGATGGCCGTCTGAACCACGGCATTGCCTTCCTTGTTGCCTTCGCCGATCATCTGGTCATAGGCCTCGACGGTCTGCGCGCGCTTTTCCATGGCATGCATGGCGTCGAGCGTCTTGTTCAGCTTCGCCAGCATCTCGTCGTTCAGCGCCTTGTCCTTGGCGCCGACCAGTTCCGACAGCGAGGCGCCCGTCATCTTCGTTCCGTCCACGCGGGTATAGTCGCCGGTATAGGCCGAGGCGATGCCGATCGCGTCGTAAAGATGGGAATTGTAGGTGTTGTCGGAGAAGCAATCATGCTCCTCTTCCGGATCGTGCAGCAGAAGGCCGAGCTTCATGCGTTCACCCGCCAGCTCGCCATAGGAGAGCGAACCCATGCCGGTGAGAATGGCGGTCAGGCCCGCTTTCGGATCGGCTTCCACCGTTTTCGTGGCTTCGCCTTCCGGCGCCCAGGCATCCACCATCTCCTGAAGATCCTTGATCAGCAGGGTCGAGGCGGATTTCAGGTAGTCGGCGCGGCGGTCGCAATTGCCGTTCGTGCATTTCGCCTTGTCGTAATCGGTGTAGGGGCGGTTGCCGGCGCCCGGTCCGGTGCCGTTCAGATCCTGACCCCAGAGCAGGAATTCGATGGCGTGGTAACCGGTCGTCACATTGGCTTCGACATCGCCCGCCTCGTGCAGGCTTTCGATCAGCTCGGGGGTGATCTTGGAGGCGTCGACCTCTTCACCGCTGATCTTGATCTTCGGATTGGCGATGATGTTGGCAACGTAAAGCTCGTTCTCGTCGCTTTCCGTGCCGTAAGAACCGTCGACATAGTCGATCAGGCCTTCATCCAGCGGCCAGGCATTCACCTTGCCTTCCCAATCGTCGACGATCGGGTTGCCGAAACGATAGACTTCCGACTGCTGATAGGGAACGCGGGCCTTGATCCATGCTTCGCGGGCGGCCTTCAGGGTTTCTTCGCTCGGCGTTGCGATCAGTGCATCGATGGCCTTGTCCAGCGCCTTCGCCGTGGTCAGCGAATCCTCATATTTCGCATGCGCGACATCGGCATAGTGCTTGACGACGGCGGCCGCGTCGGTGGCGGCCCGGGCGGGAAGCGCGGTGAAAGCCGCGGATGCGGCAAGAAGCGCAAAAGAAGCGCTGAGAATGGTTTTGCGGATCATGATCCCTCTCCTTCGGCAGGCGCGAAATGACTTCGCGTCGCGGCAAGCGAGTTCTGACCCAATCACAAACTTGTGTCAAACATTCTAGTTTAGAATGCTTTGAAACAAGACCTGCTGTTGTTTTTCAAGTAAAATCAGTGCTTGCAAAGACGGTGTTATGCTTTGCGTTTCATCAAGCAGAAGAAGAAGCCATCCGTATCTGTGGTTGCAGGCGTCAGCGTCACTGTCTTGCCGTCGGAAGAATGCGGTTTATTCGCGTTGCCGCCGAAAGTCGTCTGCCAGCGTTCCAGTGCGGAGCCTATGGAAAATTCCGGATTTTCCGCACAGAAACGCCTTACCTGCTGCTCGTTTTCTTCGGGCAGAACTGAACAGGTAACATAAAGCAGCTCTCCGCCCGGGCGTACGAACCCCTTGGCCTGCGAAAGCGCCTCGCCCTGCTGCTGCACGCGCTCCTCCAGATTACGGGCCGTCAGCCGCCATTTGGTGTCAGGCCGGCGACGCCATGTCCCGGTGCCGGTGCAGGGCGCGTCCACCAGAACGCGATCGAATTTTTCCTGGAACGGCGTCAGGCCGGAGGCGCGGTCGTGCACCTGCACATTACGCGTGCCGGCCCGCTTCAGCCGTTCGATGATCGGCGCAAGGCGCTTGCGGTCGGCGTCAAAGGCGTGGACCTGGCCCTTATTGTTCATGCTGGCCGCCATGGCCAGCGTCTTGCCGCCGCCGCCCGCGCAATAATCGAGGATCTGTTCGCCTTCATGCGCGCCGGCAAGATCGGCAACGATCTGCGAGCCCTCGTCCTGTACTTCGAACCAGCCCTTCTGGAAAGACAGTTCGGCGGTGACGTTCGGCAGGCGGGAAGGACCTTCGCCGGCGGGAATGCGAACGCCCTGCCGGGCGATATGCGTGGCTTCCGCGCCGCTTTCCTCCAAAGCCTTCAGCACCTTGTCGCGTGTCGCTTTCAAGGTGTTGGCGCGCAGATCAAGCGTGGGCCGCTCGTTCAGCGCCTGCGCCTCGGCGAGCCAGCGCTCTCCGAAGGCGGTTTCGAAGGAGGATTGCACCCATTCGGGTATGTCGCCCTGAATATGGGCCGGTGCATCGCCAAGGGAACGGGACAGAAAGGCCTGCTGCCTTTGTTCATCCGGTGCGGCGGGGGCGAATTTGTCGCCGTCGAATTCCGCCGAAAGGTCCGAAAAGCTTTTGCCCCATTGCCGCAGCAGCACGGCATAACCAAGCGAGGCGGCGCTGTCGTCATCCATCAGCCAGGCGTGCGACAGTTTCATGCGCAGCGCGTCATAGACAATGTTGCCGATTGCGGCCCTGTCGCCGGAACCGGCGAAACGATGGGCAAGGCCCCAATCTTTCAGAGCATCGGCGACGGGACGCCTGCGTCCCTCAATATCCGCCAATACTTCGATTGCTCCGGCCAAACGCCCGCCTAAACGCATTGTCTACCTCGTTCTTGTGCTAAGCCCGGTTGGTAGACGCGAATGGCGGCGAGGGCAAGGCTCAATCGGCCTTGACGACCTCGTAGCAGACCTTGGCGGTGCCGGAGTTGATCATGCCGATGTTCTTGGCGGCTGCCTTGGAAAGATCGAGAACGCGGCCCTTGATGAACGGCCCACGGTCATTGATGCGCACCACAACGGCCTTGCCATTGCGCGCATTGGTCACCTTGACCTTGGTGCCGAACCGCAGCGAGCGGTGGGCGGCGGTCAGGTTGGCGGCGTTCATGCGCTCGCCCGAAGCAGTCTTGGAGGTCAACGCATACCACGATGCGCCTCCACAACCATTTGCCGCATTCGCCTGAAGAGGCGCAATGATGGAACAGGCGGCGATAGTTGCAGCGGTGAAAGTTATACGACGGATATTCAACAAACTGTGCTTCCCTGAAAATCGGCCCCGCGCCGATTGATTGTGCCCTTGCTAAACGGCCATGAACTGGCCTGAACGCCTTTTGATGCGAGATTGTAGGGCGAGGGAAAAATGGCGAAAAAAAGCTGACCTCAAATCACGAACTGTTACAGTCTGTAATATTCGTGATCGTTAGCCGGAAAGCTGTCGGCAGGGCATCCCGGCCAGAAGCTGGAAAAAATAACGCAGAATCAATGGATAACGGAAATGCTGTTGCGGGTCACGGCTTCGTGAATCCAGTTCACGAAATGTGAGTGAAATATTTTTCTAATGACTACGATTTTAGCGATTTTTGGATGGTTAATAAAATCCTAATTGGCTGAAATAAGACGAAAACCATCCGCAAAAGCGGGATTGGAAGGATTTTTCATCGCTTTTCAGGGTGGGATTTTTCAGCCTCGCCAGAGGCCGTTTTGCCACAATTGTCTGAGGGAGAACCTGTACTCCGGAAAGCGGAAATCGAAGCCGAGATCGCGTATTCTGGCGTTGGAAACGCGCTTGTTCTCGCCATAAAAAGAGCGCGCCATCGGCGTCAGATCGGCGGTCTCGAAGGCCTGCTCGGGCGGCGGTTCCACCCCCATCAGCGCTGCTGCGAAGCTCACCACATCCTGCGGCGGGCAGGGTTCGTCGTCGGTCACGTTGAAGATGCCGCGTTCGTTTTTCCGTGCCAGAAAGGCAAGTGCGGCACCGATATCCTCGACCCGGATGCGATTGAACACCTGGTCTTTCTTCACCAGCCGCCGCGCCGTTCCCTTCTCGAAATTCATGAAGGCATTGCGTCCGGGGCCGTAAATTCCGGAAAGGCGCAGGATGGAAAGCGGCACATCCACCTTTTCCGCTGTCGCAGTCCAGGCGGTTTCCGCAGCCACCCGTTCCACGGATCGCGCGGAGACCGGGCGGCAGGGTGTTGTCTCGTCCACCCAGGCGCCGCCATGGTCTCCATAAACGCCGACGGTGGAAAGATAAGCGACCCATTTCAGATTGGGCATGAGCTTTTTCAGATCGCCGCCCAGAAGCGCAAGCAGCGGATCGCCATCCTTGCCCGGTGCGACGGATTGTACAAGATGCGTGACATTGCCCATTGCGGCGACGAGCGCGTCATTGAGCTGAACGCCGTCGAAGAGCAACGGCGTCATGCCTGCGGCGATGAGGTTTGGAAACTTGTCTTGGCTGCGTGTGGTGCCGGAAACGCTTGCCGCTTCGGTTCTCAGCGCGTTAGCGATGGCTTTTCCCGAATATCCCGCGCCGAAAATCATCACATGCATGCGTCACGCCTCTGCCAGTTGCCATTCCATTTCCGCCTCCGGATCAGGCTCCGGCGCGCGACCGGCAGAGTATGTACGGAATTCGTCCCTGTCCATAAGTCGTGACAAAGCCCATGCGGCCATGCCGCGTACTTCGGGCGAAGGGTCGGTTTCGGCAAGTGCTTTGCATTGTTCCACGAATTGCCGGTCTGCGGAGTTGCCCGCCGCGATCAGCACGTTGCGGATGAAGCGATTGCGGCCGATGCGCTTGACGGGCGAGCCGCTGAAAAAACCGCGAAAGGCGGCGTCATCGAGCGTGAGCAGGAAGGCGATGGAAGGTTCCTTCAGATCCTCGCGCGCCTGCAATTTCATTTCGGAGGCGCTGGCCGCGAACTTGTTCCATGGACAGGCGGCAAGGCAGTCGTCGCAGCCATAGATACGATTGCCGATCATCGGCCGGAATTCGTGCGGGATCGGCCCCTTGTGCTCGATGGTGAGATAGGAAATGCAGCGGCGCGCATCCAGTTGATAGGGAGCGGGGAAGGCGGCCGTCGGACAGGCATCGAGACAGGCGCGGCAGGAGCCGCAATGGTCCCTCTCAGCCTCGTCAAGACAGAGTTCGGCCGTGGTGAACATGCTGCCGAGAAACAGCCACGAACCATGGGTGCGGCTGACGAGGTTGGTGTGCTTGCCCTGCCAGCCGAGACCGGCGGCGGCGGCAAGCGGTTTTTCCATTACGGGTGCGGTATCGACAAAGACTTTCACATCCTCGCCGGCGCGCGCGGCAAAACGGGTGGCGATTTCCTTCAGCCGCCCCTTGATGATGTCGTGATAATCGCGATTGCGGGCATAGACCGAAATGGCCGCCTTGTCGGGTTTGGAAAGCAGGGCGCGTGGGTCTTCCTCGGGGCCGTAGTTCAGCCCGAACATGACGATGGAGCGCACGTCTCCCCAGAGCGTTTTCGGCTCTGCCCGGCGGGCTTCCGTTGCTTCCATCCACGCCATCGTGCCGTGATAGCCATTGTCGAGAAATTGCCTCAGCCGTTCGGGTGCGAGCGGAATGCTGTCCGGCGCCGTGATGCGGCAGAGATCAAAGCCAAGCGAAAGCGCTTCCTGACGAACGAAGTCCGTCAGTTTACGCGCGCGTATTCGCTGCTTTTCGCTCGCGACGTCGATGGTCGTCTCTCCTGCGGGTTATTCTGCGGCATATATAATGCATGTCGCCCGAAAGTGCGCAGCGATTTCGGGCGACATGCTTTAGATACAGCCGCACGCCACAGCAAATAACCGGGAGGCCAGACCTTAAAAGTCCAGATCGGCGTAGTGGGAGGAAGGGGCAAGGCGCGGAATGCGTTCGCTGAGGAACGGCCGGAAGGAAGGCCGGGATTTCACCCGCTGATACCATTCCTTGGCAATCGGCGCTTCGAGCCAGTTGATCTCACCGAGATAATCCAGCACCGAGACCGCGGCAGCGGCGGCAAGATCGGCATAGCTCAACCGGTCGCCGGCAAGCCAGGTGCGTGAACCGGCCAGCCATTCCAGATATTTGATGTGCTGGCGAATGTTGTTGCGGGCGGTGCGCAGCAGCTTGGAATCCGGCGGTCCGCCACCCTGCGCTGCCGTCATCTGCAATTTATAGACCCGTTCCCGCACCAGCGGCCGGGTCACGTCGTTTTCCATCTTCTGCAGAAACCATTCCGTCAGCCGGCGGATTTCCGCGCGCTGAAACGGGTCTTCGGCAAGAAGCCGACGGTCGCGTTTCAGAACGCCATGCGTTTCGTCAAGAAATTCCGCAAGCACATAAGGCCCGCTCAGCGAGCGCATATTGTCATCGAGATAGACCGGCAGGGTGCCGGCCGGATTAAGCGCCAGAAACTCCCGCCGTCTTTCCCACGGTTGCTCCTCCACGAGATCGGTCTGGAACCCGTATTCCGCGAGGATCAGACGAACGAACCGGGATGCGGTCGACATCGGAGAGTGATAGAGAGTTGGCATCGGTACTCAATTTTTACGATTGGTTGTCATGATCGGCATTTGCCGAAAAACTTTTTCAGTTTCGCTTCATCAAGACGCTATAAGAGCTTGGCTACTTTAAAACAAGTTTAACGCAATTGCCTTCCATTGCCACTTTCCCCCTGAAAAGAAGGATACCTCATGGGTGACCAATCGATCATCAGCGCGCTTCTGCTGGGCATTATCGAGGGTCTGACGGAGTTCATTCCCGTCTCCTCAACGGCGCACGTGCTGCTGGCCGGGCATTTCCTCGGCTTCAAATCACCCGGCAACACCTTTGCCGTTCTTATTCAGCTTGGTGCGATCCTTGCGATCCTTCTTGTTTATTTTCAAAAGCTTGTGTCGATTGCGCTCGCTCTGCCGACAAGCGCGAAAGCGCGCCGCTTCGTGCTGGCCGTCGCTCTTGCTTTCCTGCCGGCGGCGATAATCGGCGCTTTGGCGCATGACTTCATCAAGACAGTACTGTTTGAAACGCCGATGCTCATCTGCGTGGTACTGATCATCGGCGGCGTCATTCTGCTCGGCGTCGACCGCATGCCGCTGAAGCCGAAATATACCGACATCATGGATTATCCGCCGTCGCTCGCCTTCAAGATCGGCCTCTTCCAGTGCCTTGCGATGATTCCCGGCACGTCGCGGTCCGGCGCCACAATCGTCGGGTCGTTGCTGATGGGAACGGACAAGCGCTCCGCCGCCGAATTTTCGTTCTTCCTGGCAATGCCGACCATGCTCGGCGCTTTCACGCTCGATCTTTACAAGAACCGCGATGCGCTGAGCTTCGATGATGGCGCACTGATCGCCGTGGGTTTCATCGCCGCTTTCGTCTCGGGCCTCTTCGTCGTTCGCTCCCTGCTGGATTTCGTATCGCGGCGGGGCTTTGCACCCTTCGCCTGGTGGCGCATCGCCATCGGTTCGCTGGGCCTGATCGCGCTTCTGGTTCTGGGTTGAACCAGGGGCGGGAATAATCTCCGTTCGCGACGAACGAACAGAAAAAGAAAAAGCGCCCCGGAGAACCGGCGGCGCTTTTTCTTTGAAACTTTTAAAGGCCAATCAGTTGGTGCTGATCGAAGCCGTTGCGCAGGGGTCGACGCCATAGGCGGGAGCGCAACCGCTCTTACCCGCTGCAACCGTTCCCGGCGCCATGAAAGAACCCGCCAGAACCACCAAAGCCGCACACGCAAAAAAGAGTGCGATAGATCTGCCCATTTTATGATTGCCTTTCAGACGTTCGTTCGCGCGGATCATGCCGCCGTGTGTGAATTGAGTGGTCGGGATATGTTTGGAATGTGGCGAATATCAATAAAGCAGCTTGTTGAATACCGGGTTAATACGAAGTCTTTTCCACAGTTGCGCTTGTGCCACGCTTGCCTGTGGAGGCCCGACGGCCGTTAACTTTTACCCGGCTTTGCAAAACAGCCCTGGTTCATTCAATACCTCGCCTGCAGTTGAGGGGAAAATGCACGAATAGCGGTTTGGTTGCAATTGAATTGCGCAAAAACAAAAAGCGGGAATGGCTCCCGCTTTCGTTTATGATCGATGAAGCTGAAGGTGGGCTTCAGGCCGCTTTTCCGGCATTGGAGAACTGGCCGTGCGGGCGGTATTGCACCATGTAGGAAGGCAGAATGGACGCGACGCGAACGGGGGTGATGCCGATGCCTTCCAGCGTCAGGCCGTTCTTTTCGGCGTCAGCGGAAACGACATTGTCCTTTTTCAGCATGG
Source organism: Agrobacterium sp. CNPSo 2736 (assembly GCF_004005385.1). Classification (NCBI taxonomy): domain Bacteria; kingdom Pseudomonadati; phylum Pseudomonadota; class Alphaproteobacteria; order Hyphomicrobiales; family Rhizobiaceae; genus Agrobacterium; species Agrobacterium sp. CNPSo 2736. The sequence continues at coordinate 227,092 of NZ_RZTX01000005.1, forward strand.
TCACCTGATCGACCGTAAGCGGCGGCTTAATCAGCGGTACTAGCGAAGTGATCTTGGCGATCGTCGAGGCGATACCGAAAGGCAGGTCCACGAAAGGACGCTGGCGGTACGTCGCAGCAAGAACCGCCTCAAGACAGTCGCGGAACGTCATAACGTCCTGACCACCGAGTTCGTAAATGGCGCCGGGCTTCAGCTTGCCATCGACGCTGCGGGCGACGGCTTCCGCGACATCCTCGACATAGACCGGCTGGAACCTGGTTTTTCCGCCGCCGATCAGCGGCAGGAACGGCATGCTGCGGGCCATCTTCGCGAACTTGTTGAAGAAATCGTCTTCCGGCCCAAAAATGATCGACGGGCGCAGGATCACGGCGCCAGGCAGAATGGAATGAATGGCGGCCTCGGCGCGGCCCTTGGTGCGGCCATAACCGGTCGACGAACTGGCATCCGCGCCGATGGCGGAGATATGCGTTAGCGTCGCACCGGCGTCGCGGGCCGCCTCGGCAATGGCTTTCGCGCCGAATTCCTGTACGGCGTCAAAGGTGTTGCGGCCGCTTTCGGTCAGGATGCCGACGCAGTTGACCACATGGTCGGCGTCTTCCACGGCTTTGACGATGGAATCGCGATAGCGCAGGTTCGCCTGGGCGAAGGAAATCTGGCCGACATTGCCGAGCGGCTGCAGGAAACCGGCGAGATCCGGGCGGCGCACGGCGACGCGGATGCGATAACCGCGCTTCGCAAGTATCCGCACGACATGCCGCCCGACAAAACCCGAACCGCCGAAAACGGTGACGAGGGGGGGAAGGTTGGCCAAGGTCATGGGAGGCTCCTCAGAAGCTGTCGATAAAGCGTTTTTCTGTCTCTTAGCCCAAAGCCGCGCGCGCGTGAAGAGATGTTGTCGCGAGGCCAAAAGCCGGTTTGGAAAATGCGTTGACGGTCGTCAAATTCCTTCGACGATCATCATCTCCGCATCCGCGACTTCCTGGCGGATTTTGGCCGCGGCCTGATATTCGGGAGAATTATAGCAGTCGATGGCGTGCTGCACCGAGGGGAACTCGATGACGACGTTGCGCGCACGCGCCTTGCCCTCCAGCTCGGTCAGTGCGCCGCCACGTGCCAGGAAATTGGCGCCGAACCGCTCGAAAGCGGGCTTAGCCGTCGTGACATAGTCCTTGTAACGCTCACTATCGCGCACATCGACCCGGGCGATCCAATATCCCTTTGCCATTTCATCTCCTCCGATTGTCGTTACTGATTGGCCGGAAAGCTGGCGCGCAGCATGTCGTCAAGAATGGCGCGGGCCGCCGCTTTCGGGTCTTCCGCCCTGACGATCGGGCGGGCGACCACCAGATGGCTCGATCCGGCCTTGATGGCGTCGTAGGGTGTCATCACCCGCTTCTGATCGCCGAGATCTGCGCCTGCCGGGCGAATGCCGGGGGTGACGACGGCAAGGTCCGGGCCGAGGATTTCGCGCACGGCGGTCGATTCTTCCGCCGAACAGACGATGCCGCCCATGCCCGCCTCGCGTGCCTGCTCCGCCCGGCGCAGCACCAGCGAACGGGCGTCAGAGGCATAACCCGCCTCGGCGAGATCGACGTCGTCCATCGAGGTCAGCACGGTGACGCCCAGCAGGCAGAGACCGGAGCCTTCGGCGGCCTTGACGGCAGCGCGCATCGCCTTGGGATAGGCATGCAGCGTCAGCATCGACATACCCATGCGGGCGATGTTTTCGACACCGGAGGCGACGGTGTTGTCGATGTCGAGCAGTTTCATGTCGAGAAAGACCTTCTTGCCGCTCTGGACAAGGTCGCGCGCGAATTCGAGACCGCCGGCAAAGACCAGCTGATAACCGATCTTGTAGAACAGAACCTCGTCGCCGATTTTCGACACGATGTCTTCGGCCTGCAGCACAGTCGGAACATCCAGCCCGACGATGAGTTTTTCGCGCGCGGTCATTGTCTTATCCCTGCCATGTTTCCATTGCCGTCCAGTCGCATGTGGGGGACGCGGCTGCAAGTGAAAAGTCGGCGATGGAGAAGCGAAAGAGATTGCCGCCGCCGGGCGGCTGGTCCTTGCTGCGGCTGATGCCGCGGCCTTCGATATGGCATTTCAGAAGCGTACCCACGCCACCATGGCCGACAAAGGCGATCGGCTGCTGCGGGTCGTGCCGGTCAAGAATGGCTTTGACTGCCCCGACGATCCTTGTCTGAGCGTCGATTGCACGCTCCCAGCCGTGAAAGCTTTCTTCGGGATGGGCGAAGAACCAGTCCGCCGCCTTTTCGAATTCCGGCGGCGGCAGGAAACCGGTGGCGGACCGATCATTTTCGTGCATCGCCTCGACGATGTCCATTTCCGCCCCGGAGGTTTCAGCCAGGATGCGGGCGGTTTCGATCGCCTTGGTCTCGGCGCTGGAAACGATGCGGCGCAATGACCGTGCCCAGGGCAGGCGGCTTGCCTCACGCGTCCGCTCGGCACCCCTGTCCGAAAGCCCCCATTCGGGGACGGGAACAGCCGGATCGATCTTGACCTGGGGGTGGGTGATGTAGAGCGCGTGCATGGCAATCGGTCCTCAAGGGCGACGGAAAGGGCAAATCGACACCCTAACCGTTCGTCACGACCGGGAAATGACGGGTTCCGGCACTCTGTCGAATATCAGGCCCGCGTATAGGTCCACAATTGCGCCGGCGGAATATTGCGCACGATGAAATCGAAATGGCGGATGTGGTAGAGATGCGGCTGCGCGACGATGGGGGAAATCGGGCCGTAGGATATCTGCACGACGGGCCGGCCATGGGGCACGCGCTTCAGCAATTCGTCGAGAAGCTTGATACGGGCGGCCATGGGGAAATTCAGCATCGGCACGGCGGAAACGACGCTGTCGAACATCTGGCCCTTGTGTTCGCCAAGCGTCGCATCGAGATCGAAGGCGTCGCCATTGACGAAATTGACGCCCGGATAGCTCATGAGCAGCTGATTGTAGAAATCGGTCGAATATTCGATGGCGGTCAGGTTTTCCGGCTTGATGCCGCGCGCCAGAATGGCCTTGGTGATGACGCCCGTGCCCGGGCCGAGTTCGAGAACCGGCAGGCCGGAATGGGGATTGATGACACTCGCCATTTTTTTCGCCGTGATCGACGATGTCGGCACAATGGCCCCGACTTTTTTCGGCTGGCTGACCATGCCCTTGAAAAAGCGGATTTCTTCTTCAAATTTCTGTTCAAGCCGTTGCTTCAGGTTAAGTGCCATAGTTCCCTCAGATGCTTTTGGTCATTGTCAAAAAACTGTTACGCAATGTTGATCCCATTTGGCGCAAAAACAAGGCAAAATGTCGTAACTGGAAAAATTCACTTCCGACGTGAAACCTTCTTCGGCCGAATCAAAAAACGCCGGTGAAGCAGTTCCCCGGCGTTTTGGATGAAACCGATGAGAAATTCGCGTTTTCAAACGCGCATCGGCATCAAAACATATAACGCATCATCGCCAGCGGTGTCGCGAACGAGCGTCGGCGAGCCGGCGTCGGCCAGCAGGAAAATCGCGTCGTCGCCGGAAAGCTGCGAGGTAATGTCGAGCAGATATTTGGCGTTGAAGCCGATTTCCATCGAATCATTGTCGTACCCAACGGCGACTTCTTCCGTAGCACTTCCCGAATCCGGATTGTTGACGGTTAGCGTCAATTGCCCCTCTGTCAGCGCCAGCTTCACGGCGCGGCCGCGCTCGGAGGAAATGGTCGAGACGCGGTCGACAGCCTGCGCGAAGGTCTGGCAATCGACCCGCATTTCCTTGTCGTTGCCGGTCGGGATCACGCGCTGATAATCCGGGAAGGTGCCGTCGATCAGCTTCGAGGTCAGAACGACCGAGCCGATGGTCAGGCGGATTTTCGCATCCGAAACTTCAACCGTGACTTCCAGTTCCGGGTTGTCCATCAGCTTCTGCAACTCGCCGACGGTCTTGCGCGGAATGATGATGCCCGGCATGCCTTCGGAGCCGGAAGGCGCATCCACATCGGCGCGCGCCAGGCGGTGACCATCGGTCGCGACGGCGCGCAGCTTCAGCTCGCCATTGCTTTCGATGGTATGGAAGAAGATGCCGTTCAGGTAATAGCGCGTTTCTTCGGTCGAGATCGCAAATTGCGTCCGGTCGATCAGCATCTTCAGGTCGGTCGCCTTCAGTTTGAAGGTGTGGCTGAAGGTGCCGGCCGTCAGGTCCGGGAAGTCCGCTTCCGGCAGGCATTGCAGCGAGAATTTCGAACGGCCAGAGGCGACCGTCATCGAGGAGCCGTCCGGATTGGTGGCCAGAAGCACTTCGGAACCGTCCGGCAGCTTGCGCACGATTTCATAAAGCAGGTGCGCCGGCACGGTGGTGGCGCCTGCCTGCTCCACCATGGCCGGCGTCGCTTCGGTGATTTCGAGATCGAGGTCGGTCGCTTTCATGTCCAGATTGGCGCCGGAGGCGCGCAGCAGGACGTTGGACAGGATCGGGATCGTGTTGCGACGCTCGACGACCCGGTGGACGTGGTTCAGCGATTTCAGAAGGTTCGACCGCTCAAGAGTAATACGCATGGACGCTACCGCTTTCAACCGTTGCGAACCGGCCACCGCCGGATCGGCAAGAAGAGTCTTCACCGGCCAGAAAGCCGGATAATGTGGACGGGCAAAATGGCAGAGTTATTGCAGGAAATGCAAGAGCCGAGTGCATCTGCCGCGGGTCATTTTGCTGCTATACAGCATGATCCACAGGCTGGCACCGCTTATGGACCTTGTTCGCCTGTTTTCTATTGCCCATAAAGAGGGGTAAACCAGAGCGGCCGGCCAGACAGGATCGGCCAGAATGATTGGAAGCCGAGTGACGGAAGATATATCGAACAGCGACATGAGAGAGGCGACCAAGAGCTTCAGGATCGGCACTGCCACCATTCCGGCGCGGCCGCTGGAGCCGGCGCTTTATCTCGTGGCCACGCCCATCGGCAATCTTGGCGATATAACCATCCGCGCGTTGGAAACGCTGGCCTCGGCCGATGTTCTCGCCTGCGAGGATACCCGCGTCACCCGCATCCTGCTCGAACGTTATGGCATCCGCACCCGCCCGCTCACCTATCATGAGCACAATGCCAACGAAGCGGGGCCGAAGCTCATTGCGGCGCTCGAGGCGGGAAAATCCGTGGCGCTGGTCTCGGATGCCGGAACGCCGCTCGTTTCCGATCCCGGTTACCGCCTCGGCCAACTCGCGCTCGAGGCCGGGCACCGTGTCGTGCCGGTGCCGGGAGCATCCGCACCGCTCGCCGCCCTCGTGGGTTCGGGAATGCCGAGCGACGCTTTCCTGTTTGCGGGCTTCCTGCCGGTAAAGGATCGCGGCAAGCGCGACCGTTTTGCCGAACTCGCGAAAATCCCGGCCACATTGATCTTCTTTGAATCGCCGCATCGCATCGGCGCTTCCGTCAAGGTCGCGTCCGAAGTGCTCGGCCGCGACCGCCGCGCCGTGGTCTGCCGCGAACTGACCAAGACCTTCGAGGAGTTCCGGCGCGGCACGCTGGGCGAGCTTGCGGATTATTACGATGGCGACCGTGTGGTGAAGGGTGAGATCGTGCTTCTGGTGGAGCCGCCCTCCTATGACGAGATTCCCGATATCGAGGATGTCGAGAAACTGCTGAAGGATCTCGTCGCCACCATGCCCGCCGCCAAGGCGGCAGGCGAAGCCGCAAAGCTGACGGGCCTGCCGCGCAAGGAGCTTTATCAAAGGCTGCTGGACATGAAGGAAACGGATGGCCGCTGACGGGCGAAGCAATAAAAGGCGCAAGGCCGAGCGACGCGGCCATGCCGCGGAATATTGGGCGGCTCTTTATCTGCTGCTGAAGGGATATCGCATCCTCGCCATTCGTTATCGCACCCGGCTGGGCGAAATCGATCTCATCGCCCGCAAGAACGACCTCGTCGCCATCGTCGAGGTCAAGGCGCGAACGTCCGGCGAAGGTGCCGTGGATGCGGTCGGTTTCCATTCGCAGCAGCGTATTCGGGCCGCTGCCGATCTATGGCTCGCCCGCCGCAAGGATGCCGCGCGGTTTTCGCTGCGTTTCGATATCATCGCCGTTTTGCCGCGACGCCTGCCGCAGCATTTTATCGATGCCTTTTGAGGGGAGGGAAAAAATGTCCACCGAGCGGGAAAAAATGGCTGCGGGCGAGTGGTACAGCTGCATGGATGCTGAGCTGGATATATTGCGCTGGCGGGCACGAGGGGCAGTCCACCAGCACAATACGATGCCGCCGGATGGGCGCGGGGCAATGGCCCCCTTGCTACGGGCTCTTTTCGCTTCTGTTGGAGAAGGGGCATTTATCGAAGCGCCGTTTCATTGCGCTTACGGTTTCAACATCACGCTGGGCAAAAATGTTTATCTCAATGCCGGCTGCACCATTCTCGATTCCGCGAAAGTTACGATAGGCGACGGCGCGATGCTGGGGCCTGCGGTGCAGATCTATTGTGCGGAACACCATCTGGACCCGGTGCCGCGCGCGCAAGGCATTGAAATCGCAAAGCCCGTCACGATCGGCCGTGATGTCTGGATCGGCGGCGGAGCGATCCTTCTGGCTGGCATCACCATCGGTGACGGAGCGATTGTCGGCGCCGGTTCGGTGGTGACGCGCAATGTGCCGCCGGGGGTTACGGTGGTCGGAAATCCGGCTCGGCCCATAAAGCGCATGGCCGACTGAGATTTTCGTCAGTCGCTGTAATAAATCTGACATGGAACTGTCAAAGAGGCGTCATGGAACGTCTCTATTCGCATCCTCATCCCAATAAATGGTGGAGAGGATTTAGTAATGTTGAAGAAGATTTCCATGGCCGCAGTGGCCGTCAGCATTTCGGCGACGTCTTCCATGGCTGCTACCAACATCACCTGGTGGCACGGCATGGGCGGCCGCAATGGCGAAGTCATCAACGAAGTCGCCCAGAAGTTCAACGAAGCCCAGAAAGAATGCGCTCTGACGCCGGTTTCCAAGGGCTCCTACGAAGAAGCCCTGGCCAGCGGCATCGCTGCTTTCCGCTCCGGCGAACAGCCGAACATCCTCCAGGTTTTCGATGCTGGCGCCGCCACCATCATCAACGCCAAGGGCGCTGTCATTCCCGCCGAAGACCTCATCAACAAGGCCGGTTACAAGTTCGACCGCGACGCCTTCATCAACGGCGTGCGTTATTTCTACGCTGCCGCTGACGGCAAGTTTGTCGGCATGCCGTTCAACTCCTCCGCTCCCATCATGTACGTCAATGACGAAGCCCTGAAGAAGGCCGGCGTCGAAGCCCCGAAGACCTGGGAAGAGTTCGAGCAGGTTGCGCCGAAGCTGAAGGAAGCCGGCTACATTCCGCTCGTTCAGTCGCAGCTGACCTGGCAGTTCACGGAGAACTTCTTCTCCCGCAACAACATCCAGTTCGCCACCAACAACAACGGTTACGACAGCGTCACCGACACCAAGCTCAAGGTCACCGACCCGAACCTCGTCATGATGTTCGACAAGCTGAAGGACTGGAAAGACAAGGGCCTGTTCGCCTATTACGGCGCCGGCTGGAACGACAACCAGAAGCCGTTTGAAGAAGGCAAGGTCGCCTTCTGGATCGGTTCCTCGGGCTCCTTCGGCGGCCTGCAGAAGACGGCGACCATGCCGTTCTCGGCAACCTTCCTTCCTTACTGGGGCTCCATCAAGGGTGCCGGCACCAACTCCTTCATCGGCGGCGCTGCGCTCTTTGCAATGTCTGGCAAGTCTGAAGCCGAAAACAAGTGCGTGGCCGACTTCTTCCAGTTCCTGACCTCGCCGGAAATCCAGGTCTTCTACCACAAGGCAACCGGTTACGTCGCCATCACCAAGGCGGCTTACGAAAAGGCCAAGGCTGAAGGCTACTACAAGGAAAAGCCGGTCGCGGAAGTCGGTATCCAGCAGCTCTCGCTGCCGGGCGGCGAATGGTCGAAGGGCTACCGCCTCGGCTTCTACCCGCAGATCCGCGCCGTCATGGAACGCGAATATAACCGCATCTTCTCCGGCGAAGTTACGCCGAAGGCTGCTTTCGAGATCATCGAGAAGGAAGGCAACGACCTGCTCGCCCGTTTCGCCAAGACGGCCGGCTGATCGTCTGTTTCGAAACCAATGACCATTGCCGAGCCTCCTTTCCCACGGAAGGGAGGCTCGCTCTCGGATAAGGAAGCGCAAGCGTGGCCTATACATCGTCTCAACCGCGCCGGTTTTTGTCCGGCTGGTCCGCAAAGGCTGGAAAGCCAGCCAAACCTGCCGACGCCGGCATGAAGCGCGTGCAGTTCTCCTCGTCCTACGTACCGTACCTGTTTCTGGCGCCGCAGCTTGCGGTGATTTTCATCTTCTTCTACTGGCCATCGGTTCAGGCCATACATTCGTCCTTCTATATCGAAGACCCGTTCGGCTTCGGCGCTTCCTTCGTCGGACTTGCCAACTATTCGGATGCGATCTTCAGCCCCGAATATCTCAGCATCGCCAAATTCACGGTTGTCTTCACCGTGATGGTCACCTTCTTTTCGCTGGCGCTCGGCCTGCTGCTCGCCGTCAAGGCCGACGCGGTCATTCGTGGCAGCTCGACATACAAGACGCTGTTGATTTCCGTCTATGCCATCGCGCCGCCGGTCGCCGGTCTCATCGGAATGATGTTTTTCGACCAGCATATCGGCCCCTTCGTCAAGATGGCCGCATTCCTCGGCTGGGACATGAAGGTCGGCCTCAATTATTTCGATACGGCCTTCGCCATGATCGTCGTCGCGGTCTGGAAGCAGATCCCTTACAACTTCATCTTCTTCCTTTCGGGTCTTCAGGGCGTGCCGGTCTCGGTGCGGGAAGCCGCCGCCATCGACTGCCGCTCGGGCTTTCGCCGGTTCTGGACGGTGATCATGCCGCTTCTGGCGCCCACGGCCTTCTTCCTGCTGATCATCAACATCACCTATGCGCTCTTCGACACATTCGGCGTCATCGACGTGATGGTGAAGGACAAGGCGGCCAACAATCCGATCACGCTGGTCTACAAGGTGTTTCTCGACGGTTTCCGCGGCAATGACATCGGTGGCTCTTCTGCCCAGTCCGTCATCCTGATGCTGGTCGTCTTCGTTCTCACCATCATCCAGTTCCGCTTCATCGAAAAGCGCATCCATTACAATTGAGGGAAAAGACCATGTACAAGACAAAACCCCTCGATCATCTGGTGCTGATCATCGGCGCGCTGTTCCTGATATTACCGGTCATCGTGGCCTTCATGACCTCCACCCACACCGCTGCGGAAATCCACCGCAGCGGTCTGACGATGGTTCCCGGTGACAATTTCATCGAGACTTATGAAAAGGTCCTGACCCAGAAGGGCGGCTTCACCGGGCAGATCACGGGTCTCAACATGGTGTTGAATTCGCTGATCCTCGGCATCGGTTTTGCCGTCGGCAAGATCGTCCTGTCGATGACGGCGGCCTATGCGATCGTCTATTTCCGCTTTCGTTTTGCGACGCTCGCCTTCTGGATCATTTTCACCACGCTGCTTCTGCCGCTCGAAGTGCGTATCATGCCCTCCTACGAGGTGATGAGCAAACTTGGCCTTCTGAACTCCTATACCGGCCTCATCGTGCCGCTTCTCGCTTCGGCGACAGGCACCTTCTATTTCCGGCAGTTTTTCAAATCCGTGCCGGAGGAGTTGCTGGAGGCTGCCCGCATTGACGGCGCAGGGCCGGTGAAGTTCTTCATCGACGTTCTCATCCCCCTGTCCCGCACCATGATGGCGGCGATCTTCATCATCATGTTCGTTTACGGCTGGAACCAGTATCTCTGGCCCATGCTGATGACGACGGATGAGGGCTTCTTCACGCTGATGCGCGGCATCAAGTCGATCCTGCAGGTCTGGGTCGGTTCGCAAATTCCCGATTACAACGAAGCTTTCGCGCTCGCCGTGCTGGCCATGCTGCCGCCGGTGCTGATCGTCGTCATTTTCCAGCGCTGGTTCATCAAGGGCCTGACCGAAAGCGATAAATAAGGAGACCGAAATGGCCGCGATAGAAATCAGTCAGGTCTGCAAGGATTATCATGGCGGCGTGCGCGCCGTGCACCACGTCGATATCGACATCAGGGACGGCGAGTTCATCGTTCTGGTCGGCCCTTCCGGATGCGGCAAATCCACGCTTCTGCGCATGGTCGCAGGGCTTGAGGATATTTCCGAAGGCACGGTGAAGATCGGTGACCGGGTGGTCAATCAGGCCGATCCGGCGGACCGGGATATCGCCATGGTGTTTCAGAACTATGCGCTTTATCCGCATATGTCGGTGCGCCAGAACCTGGAATACGGGTTGAAGAACCGCAAGACGCCGAAGACTGAGATCGATGCGCGTGTGGCCGAAGCGGCGCGTATGCTGCAGCTCGAACCCTATCTGGATCGCAAGCCGCGCGCCCTTTCCGGCGGCCAGCGGCAGCGCGTCGCCATGGGTCGCGCCATCGTGCGCAAGCCGGCGGCCTTCCTGTTCGACGAGCCTTTGTCCAATCTCGATGCCAAGCTGCGCGTTTCCATGCGCGGCGAAATCAAGCGCCTGCAAAAGCGCCTCGGCACCACCTCGATCTACGTCACCCACGATCAGCTGGAAGCCATGACGCTGGCCGATCGCCTTGTGGTGTTGAATGGCGGCCGTATCGAACAGATCGGCGCGCCGCTCGATGTCTATCACACCCCTGCCTCAACCTTCGTTGCGAGTTTCATCGGCTCTCCCGCCATGAACCTGCTGAACGCCGAATTGCATGGCGATAGCCTCGCCATCGGTCCGTCGCTCTTTGCGCTCAACGGTTTCGCACCTGCCTCCGGCCCCGTGACGGTGGGCATGCGGGCGGAAGATTTCCGCCTCGCTACGGCAGGTGAGCAGGGCTTCCCGCTTCGGGTCGACTACATCGAGGAACTGGGGTCACAGCGCCTTATCCACGGCATGATCGGCGACCAGAGCCTGACAGTTGCTTTCCCGCCGGATGTCGAGGTTCCGTCTGCGCTCTCCGTCACGATAGCGCCGGAAAAACTGCATTTCTTCTCCAGCGAAACCGGCAAGCGCATTGCCGGCAAAGCGGAGCAGCTGGCGACGCAGCCCACGCAAATGGCGACGGCCTGAGTGCTTCGCAGAAATCGGCGCGATGACTAAAATTGCGCCGATTGTCAAAACTGCTTCGTTACGATCCCGATGATAGAAGACCTCCAATATTTCACGGGGGTTTTCTAATATGTCCTTCAAAATGATGTTCGCTGCCGCAGCAACCATGGCGATCCGCACGGTGCCGATATTGCCGGCCTATTTGCGCCGGTCAAAAGACGAGGCCGTTGTCAGCGCATCCTGCACCGATCTGCGGCTTCAGCCGGCCCCCATCAATCCGGAATGGATCATTTCCGGCAACCCCCAGGCGCGCGCGGCGGATCATTCCAGAAGCGGCGACCGTGCTTCCAGCACCGCCATGTGGGATTGCACGGCGGGGGAATTCCGCTGGTTCTTCGGCTGGGATGAAACCGTGTATATTCTCGAAGGCGAAGTGCATGTGACCGCGGAAGACGGTTCCATCAGCATCCTGCGGGTCGGCGATGTCGCCTATTTCCCTGCGGGAACATGGGCCACCTGGCGGGTGGATGATTATGTCCGAAAGGTCGCTTTCATGCGCCGTCCGTTCCCCAAGGCGCTGGCGCTTGCCTATCGCGTCAAGAACAAGCTGTTTGCCGGCCGTTCCTATAAGCTGGCGGCCTGAACCCATAAAACATTCCAGTCGGCGGGGCCTGCATGGCTCCGCCGACGGAATTGTGAAGGTTCAATAAAACTCACACAAACCACCGCTTGCAGCAGTTGCCTTTGAATGGTCGCTGCCCTACATCTTCAGGGTTTTCTGAAGCATTTCCGGGTTTCTATCGGTCCTGCAGGGAAGCTTGAAAAGGCGAGGCAATGGGCACCGCGGGCCGGCAAAGCGTCCGCATGCTGCAAGAGGAACATGCGCATGGCGAAGATCAAGAACGTCGCGATCCAGATGGATCATGTCTCCGGCATCAATATCGCCGGTGACTCCACCTTCGCCATGAGCCTTGAGGCGCAGGCCCGCGGATACCGGCTGTTCCACTATACCCCCGAGCGCCTTTCCATGCGCGATGGCAAGATTTACGCCACTGTCGAGCAGATGGAACTGCGTGATATCAAGGGCGACCATTTCTCGCTCTCCGAACCGGAGCGCGTCGATCTGTCGACCATGGATGTCATCCATCTGCGTCAGGATCCGCCATTCGACATGGCTTACATTACCTCGACCCATCTGCTGGAACGCATTCATCCGAAAACGCTGGTGGTCAACGATCCCGCCTGGGTCCGCAACTCGCCGGAAAAGATTTTCGTCACCGAATTCGCCGATCTGATGCCGAAGACGCTGATCACCAAGGACGTCGAGGAAATCGCCCGCTTCCGCAATGAAATGGGCGATATCATCCTCAAGCCGCTTTACGGCAATGGTGGCGCCGGCGTCTTCCATTCCGCGCGCGACGACCGCAATTTCTCCTCGCTGCTGGAGATGTTCGGTCAGATGTTCCGCGAACCTTACATCGCCCAACAATATCTGCCTGACGTCCGCAAGGGCGACAAGCGCATCCTCCTGGTAGATGGCGAGCCGGTTGGCGCAATCAACCGCGTGCCGGCGGAAAACGACGCCCGCTCCAACATGCATGCCGGCGGCCGGCCGGAACCGACGGAACTGACGGCGCGCGAGAAGGAAATCTGCCGCCGCATCGGCCCTGCCTTGCGGGAACGTGGTTTCCTTTTCGTCGGCATCGATGTGATTGGCGACTATATGACGGAAATCAACGTCACCTCGCCGACCGGCATTCGCGAAGTGCGGAAATTCGGTGGTGCTGATGTCGCAAGCCTGTTGTGGGATGCGATCGAGAAAAAGCGCGAAGCGCAGGATTTCTGAGGCGAGCTTACGCCGATCCAGCTTTGTTCCGCGAGTACAACTAGACACAACTAAAATACATCGCCAGCGAGAAATTGTTCGCTGGATGTTCTTGTTTTATTCTTTGCCCTGTGGCACGTTGCTTGCGGGTGGCCGTGATGGGGCGTGAAGTTCTGTTGATGCGGCCGGTTTGCGGGGGCAGGCCATGGTGGCAAGGGTCAATACGGTCGCATTTCAGGGCATAGAGGGTGTGCCCGTCGAGGTGCAGGTCATGGTCGCACCGGGAAAGGTGGGCATCCAGATTGTCGGCCTGCCCGACAAGGCGGTGGCCGAAAGCCGCGAGCGGGTGCAGGCCGCGCTGCATGCCTCGGGTCTGGCGCTGCCGGCAAAAAAAGTCACGGTCAATCTCGCGCCCGCCGATCTGCCCAAGGAAGGATCGCATTTCGATCTTCCCATTGCGCTGGGCCTCATGGCCGCTTTGGGCGCGATACCGGCGGAAATGCTGGGACGTTATGTGGTTCTCGGCGAACTCAATCTCGATGGCACCATCGGTATGGTTTCGGGCGCCCTGCCGGCGGCGATCGGCGCCAATGCGCTTGGCAAGGGGCTGATCTGCCCGGCTGAAAGCGGGCCGGAAGCGGCTTGGGCCGGCGCCGGTATCGATATTCTCGCCCCGCGCAGCCTGATTGCGCTGGCCAATCATTTTCGCGGCACCCAGCTTCTCTCGCGCCCGACGCCCGCCATTCGCGCCAACCCGGTCAATCTGCCGGATTTAGCGGATATCAAAGGACAGGAAAGCGCCCGGCGTGCGCTGGAGGTGGCGGCCGCCGGCGGCCACAATCTGCTTATGGTCGGCCCGCCCGGCTCCGGCAAATCCATGCTCGCAGCCCGCCTGCCGTCCATCCTGCCGCCGCTAGAGGCTGCGGAATTGCTGGAAGTTTCGATGGTTCATTCCATCGCTGGCCAATTGTCCGGCGGCAAGCTCTCGGACCGCAGGCCGTTCCGCACCCCGCACCATTCCGCCACCATGGCGGCGCTGATCGGCGGGGGGCTTCGCGCCAAGCCGGGTGAGGCTTCGCTCGCCCATCACGGTGTTCTTTTTCTGGATGAGTTCCCGGAATTTTCGCCGCAGGTGCTCGATGCACTGCGCCAGCCGCTGGAAACGGGCGAATGCATTATTGCGCGGGCCAATCACCGCGTCAGCTATCCGGCGGAAATTCAGCTCGTTGCGGCGATGAACCCCTGCCGCTGCGGCATGGCGGGAGAGCCGGGTTTCACCTGCGCCCGAGGCCCGCGCTGTGTGACGGATTATCAGGCCCGCATTTCCGGCCCGCTGCTGGATCGTATCGATATCCGCATCGACGTTCCCGCCGTCTCCGCCGCCGATCTCATCCGCCCCGTCGCGTCAGAGCCGAGTGCCGCGGTTGCCGCCCGTGTCGCCCGGGCGCGCCTTGCGCAGCAGGAACGTTACGCTGCAGCGGGATTTGGCGCCATTCGCACGAATGCCCGCTGCACGACGACCCTGATAGAAAAATATGCCGAGCCGGATGCGTCCGGGCTGCAATTGTTGCGCGATGCAGCCGAGCGGCTGAAGTTCTCTGCGCGCGGTTATCACCGTATTCTGAAGGTTGCCCGCACCCTGGCCGATCTGGATGGCAAACAGACGGTCGGCCGCATCCATGTGGCGGAAGCCGTGTCCTATCGTATCGCAGGCGAAAGGCTGACGGCGGCAGCGTAGAGCATCCAGTAAAGTGCGAAGCGGTTGTGCGTCCGGAAATCCGTAAAAACAGGGAGATAGAGCACATCCAACGATTCCGTTTAAACCGGATATGCTCTGGAAGGTTGCCCTTTGTGCCTTGCCTAAAAAATATTGTGCCGCCAGCGGAGCCGGCGGCACATAAGAATATTCGCTAATCTGACGCGTGATCGTACCGCGCCCGAAAGCGTGGACTTAAAGTCCAAGGCCCTCGAAAAGCGCCGTCGAAAGGTAGCGTTCCGCAAAGGAAGGAATGATGACGACGATGTTCTTGCCGGCATTTTCTTCCCGCGCGCCGACCTTGATTGCCGCCGCCAGCGCCGCACCCGAGGAGATGCCGACCGGCACGCCTTCCAGCCTTGCCGCCAGACGTGCGGTTTCGAAAGCCTCGTCATTGGTCACGGTGACGATCTCGTCATAAATGCCGGTATCGAGGATGGCGGGTGCAAAACCGGCGCCGATGCCCTGAATCTTGTGCGGGCCGGGGTTGCCGCCGGAAAGAACCGGACTGTCGGCAGGTTCGACCGCAATGACCTTCACCTCGGGCTTGCGGGATTTCAGCACCTGACCCGTGCCAGTGATCGTGCCGCCGGTGCCGATACCCGAGACGAGAATATCGACCGTGCCTTCGGTGTCGTTCCAGATTTCTTCAGCCGTCGTCTTGCGGTGAATATCGGGATTAGCAGGGTTTTCGAACTGCTGCGGAATGATGGCGTCGGGCAGCGTTTCGGCCAGTTCCTGCGCCTTGGCGATGGCGCCCTTCATGCCCTTGGGACCTTCGGTCAACACCAGTTCGGCGCCGAGCAGGGCCAGCATTTTCCGGCGCTCAACCGACATGGTTTCAGGCATGGTCAGGATCAGCTTGTAGCCCTTCGCAGCGGCCGCGAAGGCAAGCGCGATGCCCGTGTTGCCGGAGGTCGGCTCCACCAGCGTGGTCTTGCCAGGGGTGATCTTGCCCTGAGCTTCCAGAGCTTCGATCATGGCGACGCCTATGCGGTCCTTCACGGAAGCGATGGGATTGAAAAATTCGAGCTTGGCGAGAAGGTTGGCCTTCACGCCCTTCTCTTCCGCCAGCTTGTCGAGCCGCACGATCGGCGTGTCGCCGATTGTTTCCGTAATCGAGGAATAGACGCGTCCGCGTCCGGGCTTTCTGGCTTCGGGCATGATGCTCTCCTGTGTAAGACCGCAAGATTTGAGCGGCAGAATAGGAGCAATAGCTTTCGCAAGCTAGCGAACGTTCGTCCTAATATCCCTAGATTACAGGAATAATTTCACGATAAATCGCGTAAATGCACTAATTTGTTTTACGTGCTGCGGATCGCGATCATGGTCGCGGTTCCGGCCAGAATACCCGCCGCCGTGCGGTTGAGGATCGTCAAGGCGCTCGGCCTTTTCAGGAGGTTACGCGCCTTGGCCGCAAGCAGGATATAAGGCAGGAGAACCGCCATCAGCACGACGAAGGTGATGGCGAGAAGTGTCGCATATTCCGAAGGGCCGATCATGCGGATATCGATCAGCGTCGGCACCAGCGCCACATAAAACAGCATGGTTTTCGGGTTGCCGAGCGTGATCAGCAGGCCGGACAGGAAGGACATGGGCATGCTGGTGCTTTTCTTGGCCTTCAGCTCCTGTGGCAGCAGGCCGGCGGTCCAAAGCTTCCAGGCGATATAAAGGAGATAGGCCGCGCCCGCGAATTTCAGCACCATGAACGCTTCCTGAAAGGTCTGCGCGACGAAGGCCAGGCCCAGGATCACAGCGGTCAGGTAAATCATGTCGCCCAGCACCAGCCCGAGACCCATGAAGAAGGTTTCGCGAAAGCCCGAACCCAGCGCCCGCGCCACGATCGCCGTCATGCCGGGGCCTGGAATGGCGGCGGCGATGAAGAGGGCAGTGGCATAGGCGAAAAGGGTCGTCAGCGTCATGATCATGTTTCCCGGAAAATCCGCTAAATCCATAACGAAATTGCCGGATAAAGACAATCAGTCCGCGCGTCTGTTCCAGCGGCGTCGCTAAACCCCGGTGGAGCCAAAACCGCTGGTACCCCGTGCCGTCTGCGAGGTCTCCGTCACCTCGCTCACAACAACCTGGGTTACCGGCGCGATCACCATCTGCGCAATGCGCATACCGCGCTCGATGACAAAAACGTCCTGGCCAAGATTGGCGAGGATGACTTTCACCTCGCCGCGATAATCGCTGTCCACCGTGCCGGGAGAGTTGAGGCAGGTGATGCCGTTCTTGATTGCGAGGCCGGAGCGGGGGCGGATTTGCGCCTCATAACCCTGCGGAACCTCGAAGATGAAACCGGTCGGGACCAGCGCGCGTTCGCCGGGTTGCAGGCTCATCGGTTCACCGGCAGGTACGGCAGCGCGCAGGTCCATGCCGGCGGCGCCACGGGTCTCATAGGACGGCAATTCGAGGTCAGCGCCATTGGCGAGGCGGACGAGCCGGAGAGGGGGGCGATTGTCGTTTTGAAGGGTCATGCGGCATTAGTTTGCCGAGATCGCGGCAAGGTCAATTGCAAATGTGGGCCTGAAACGCTAGATAGCCCGCAATTCCACAGGATTTGTCAGATGGCCGAAACACTTGCCGAGGCGGTCTCCCGCCGCCGCACCTTTGCTATTATTGCGCACCCGGACGCGGGTAAGACCACGCTTACCGAAAAACTGCTGCTGTTCGGCGGAGCGATCCAGCTTGCCGGTGAGGTGAAGGCGAAGAAGGACCGCATCCAGACCCGTTCGGACTGGATGAAGATCGAGCGCGAGCGCGGCATTTCGGTCGTCACTTCGGTCATGACCTTCGAATATAACGACCGTGTCTTCAACATTCTCGATACGCCCGGCCACGAGGACTTTGCTGACGACACCTACCGCACGCTGACGGCGGTGGATGCGGCGATCATGGTCATCGACGCCGCCAAGGGTATCGAGCCGCGCACGCTGAAGCTCTTCGAAGTCTGCCGCATGCGCGATATTCCGATCATCACCTTCATCAACAAGATGGACCGCGAAAGCCGCGACCCCTTCGAGATTCTGGATGAGGTGGAAGAGAAGCTCGCGCTCGATACCGCGCCCATCACCTGGCCGGTCGGTCGGGCAAAGACCTTCTGCGGCGCCTATAATCTTGCCGACAGCACCTTCCGTGGCGTCGATACCCAGGTGGAAGCCATGCCGGTCAACGGTCCGCAGGCGGTTGCCGATCGTCTGCCGGAAAATGAGCGCCATCTTTTTGTCGAAGAAACGGAACTGGCGCTGGAGGCCTGCCGTCCTTTCGATCGTCAGGCATTTCTCGAAGGTCATATGACGCCGGTGTTCTTCGGTTCGGCGCTGCGCAATTTCGGTGTGCGTGACCTCATCAATGCGCTTGGCGATTTCGCACCGCCGCCGCGCGATCAGGTGGCCGATACCCGCACCGTCCATGCGGCTGAAGAGAAAATGACGGCCTTTGTCTTCAAGATTCAGGCCAATATGGACCCGAACCATCGTGACCGTATCGCCTTTGCCCGCATCTGCTCCGGCAAGCTGGAGCGCGGCATGAAGGCGCGGCTTGCTCGCACCGGCAAACAGATGGGCCTCACTGCGCCGCAGTTCTTCTTCGCCTCGCAGCGTCAGCTTGCCGATACGGCCTTTGCGGGTGACGTGGTGGGCATCCCGAACCATGGTACGCTGCGCATCGGCGATACGCTGACCGAGGGTGAAAACCTGGTTTTCCAGGGCGTGCCGAACTTTTCACCGGAAATTCTCCGCCGCGTGCGTCTGGAAGACGCCATGAAGGCCAAGAAGCTGAAGGAAGCCCTGCAGCAGATGGCGGAAGAAGGCGTCGTGCAGCTCTTCTCGCCGGAAGACGGTTCGCCGGCCATCGTCGGCGTTGTCGGCGCGCTGCAGCTCGACGTGTTGAAGGAGCGCCTGATGGGCGAATATGGCCTGCCGGTCTCCTTCGAAATGTCGCGCTTTTCCGTCTGCCGCTGGATTTCTTCCGATCAGCCGGCTGAAATGGACAAGTTCCTCAACGTCAAGCGGGGCGATATCGCCCGCGATCTGGATGGCGATCCGGTGTTTCTGGCGCAGGACGCCTTCTCGCTCCGCTATGAGTCCGAGCGTTTTCCGGCGATCAAGATGGTCGCGATCAAGGAATATCACGTCGCCAAGGCGGCGTGATATCAGCCGGATTGCACTTTGTATGCCAAGGGCTTAGTTTCCCGGTGAAACGGGAAACTGGTCCGGCATCATGACGCTTTCAGGCAAACATATTCTCCTCATCATCTCCGGCGGCATCGCGGCCTATAAGAGCCTCGATCTCATCCGTCGGCTGAAAGAGCGCGGCGCCAAGGTGACACCTGTGATGACGAAAGGTGCGCAGGAATTCGTCACGCCGCTTGCGGTCGGCGCGCTGTCCGCCACCCATGTCTTCACCGAGCTCTTTTCCCGGCAGGATGAACAGGATGTCGGCCATATCAGGCTGGCGCGTGACTGCGACCTCGTGCTGGTGGCGCCCACTACCGCCGATCTGATGGCGAAGATGGCGCATGGCCTGGCAGACGATCTTGCTTCCACCATTCTTCTCGCGACGGATCGCAAGGTGCTGGTGGCACCGGCGATGAACCCAAAAATGTGGGCGGCAAAGCCCACGCTGCGTAATGTCGAAACGCTGAAAAAAGACGGCGTGTTTTTCATCGGACCCATGGCCGGCGAGATGGCAGAGAAGGGCGAGGCTGGTTTTGGCCGTATGGCCGAGCCGCTGCAGATCGTCGAAGCCGTCGCCGCACTGCTGGATGAGGGGCCAAAGCCACTGAAGGGCAGAACGGCCATCGTGACCTCCGGTCCCACGCATGAACCGATTGACCCGGTGCGCTACATCGCCAACCGCTCCTCGGGCAAGCAGGGCCATGCCATTGCGGCGGCTCTGGCCGAGCTGGGGGCAGAGGTTACGCTGGTTTCCGGCCCGGTCACCATCGCCGATCCTGCCGGGGTCACGACGATCCATGTCGAGCGCGCCGAGGAGATGCGCGATGCGGTGATATCGAGACTGCCGGCGGATATCGCCGTCATGGTCGCCGCCGTCGCCGACTGGCGGGTGACGGGCTCGTCGGAGCAGAAGATCAAGAAGCAGCCGGGCGATGCGCCGCCAGCGCTGCAACTGACGGAAAATCCCGATATTCTCAAAACCGTCGGCCATCATGAAAAGCGCCCGAAGATTGTGGTCGGCTTCGCCGCCGAAACGCAGGATGTCGAGAAGAACGGCCGGGCGAAGCTGGAGCGCAAAGGCGCGGATTATATCGTCGCGAATGATGTTTCGGTGGAAACCGGCATCATGGGCGGAGACCGCAACAGCGTGAAGATCATTTCCGCAGATGGCATCGACGTTTGGCCGGATCTGGACAAGGTCGAAGTTGCAAAACGTCTGGCGGCCCTGATCGCGGAGAAACTCGCATGAGCCTGTTCGATCGCAAGACTTTCGACAGGGTGCTCGGTAAATGGCCGGGCGTGCGTTTTGTCGACCAATGGGATTCCCACGTTGCCAAGGTTGGCGACAAGGTTTTTGCCGTGCTTGGCGAGCGGGAGGACTGGCGGCTGGTCGTGAAATGCTCGGAAGAGAGTTTCGAAATATTGACCTCGCTGGAAGGCATAGGGCAGGCGCCCTATTTCGCCAAACGCAAATGGATATCGATTGGCGATCATGCCCCGCTCGAGCAGGAAGAACTGGAGCATTATGTGCGCCGCTCCTATGAGCTTGTCGCAGCCGGTCTGACCAAAAAACTGCGGGGCGAACTGGGTATCGTGATCGATACTGCGCGTGCCCTGTAGTTTTTCGGTTCAGTCGAGCTTGGTGTCCTTGCCGATTATCTGACGGACGCCTTCCTTGGTGAAGGGCTGCAGGAGCTGCGGCAGGAATCCTTTCGCAATCTTACCCTTGATACCGATATCGGTGGAAGAGGGCCTGTCGGGGTTATGATAGGAGCCGAAGATCAAATCGAAGAAGACGAGATTCTCGCCGTAATTGGTGTTTCCTTCCGGAAGCTGCTTTGAATGGTGCCAGCGGTGTAGGCGCGGGGTGCTGAACACGTAATCGAGCGGCCCCGTTTTCATATCGACGTTGCAATGGGTCAAGATGCCGATGAATGCGGTAACGGCACCGAGCCACCAGAAAACCTGTAGCGGCGCACCCATGAAATAGAGCGGAATCTGGCTGAGCGCGATCTTGAACAGGGAGTCGGCCACATGGAACCGTCCCGTATTGACGACCCAGAGCCGCACGACGCTGTGATGCAGCGCATGGAAACGCCAGAAGAATACGGTTTCATGCGCAATACGATGGGACCAGTAGAGGCCGAATTCGGCAATCGTCACCGCAAGGGCGACCTGAATGATCATCGGCAGATGATCCGGCCACAAATCGAACCGCATGGCGGCGAGCGGCTGCAGCACATTGGCGGTCACCATCGGGAAGATTGCCGCTGCGGCGGCTGCTAGCTGGACCAGCCCTTTCGTCAAAAGCGTGTGGCCGATGCTGTTCACGGTCTCGCCATCACCCTCAAGCCATTGGATTTCGTAAGGAATATAGCGTTCGAGAAGAAACAGGCTCAAAACCGCGCCCGCATAGACGGTCAAAAAGGCCGCGATCGGATGGCTGCTCGTAAAAGCGAAATAGGACCCCACCAGGCCGCCGACGAACACCAGCGGCCACGAAGAATAGGAAAGGGCCTCTTTCAGTACCTGCGCTTTTGCCATCAAAATCAAATCCCGTCCGGCATCGTCCGTTTATACCGCCGGCGCAATTCCGCGCAGGCATCAAAGCAGCCCTTACCCCGCATCGATCACCTGTCTCGATTAGAGATCAGGCCCTTATCGCTCCAATGCATTACACAAACATGGCACTCACCGGTGCCGAGATGCTCAGCTTATCCTGATGGCGATGTAAAGAAGCGTCAGCGCTATGACCCAGAGTGCCGCCCGTCCCCATTTGGTGTGGCGCGCTTCCGCCTTGCCGATGGCTTCCGCCGTCTGCGCGTCGAAACGCAAGCCGTTCTCGCTCATATACATCAACTCGGAATGCAGCTTTTCGGTCTTGGCGGCGATCTCCGGCGCTGCCTCGGCAAGTTTGAGAGCCGCCTTCACGCCGTCCTTCAGATCGGTGACGATGCGTTTCGGGCCGAGATTGTCCCTGATCCAGCCGCCGACAACCGGATCTGCCGCCTTCCACATGTTGAAGCGCGGATTAAGCATGCGCGACACGCCTTCCACCACCACCATGGTCTTTTGCAGCATCACCAGTTCCGGCCGCGTTTCCATGTCGAAAAGCTCGGTCACTTCGAATAGCAGCGTCAAAAGCTTGCCCATGGAGATCGTTTCGGCCGGCTGGCCGTGGATCGGCTCACCAATGGCGCGGATCGCCTGGGCGAAGCTTGCTATATCGTGATGGCCCGGCACGTATCCGGCCTCGAAATGCACTTCCGCCACCCGCATGTAATCGCGGGTAATGAAGCCGTAGAGAATTTCGGCAAGGAAGCGGCGTTCCTTTTTGCCGAGACGCCCGGCAATGCCCATGTCGACGGCGACGATCTCGCCCTCAGCATCGACGAAGAGATTGCCGGGATGCATGTCGGCATGGAAGAAGCCATCGCGCAGCGTGTGCCGCAGGAAGGACTGGATCAGCGTGTCGGCGAGTTTGTTCAGGTCGTGACCGGCGGCCTTCAACCCTTCGATATCCGACATCTTGACGCCGTCGATCCACTCCATGGTGACGACATCGCGCCCGGTGCGTTCCCAATCGACCTCGGGAACCCGGAACCCGGGATCGTCCCTGGTGTTTTCCGCAAGTTCGGAAAGGGCGGCGGCCTCGAGCCGCAGATCCATCTCGATCTTGGTGGTCTGCTCCAGCGTGCGTGTCACCTCGACGGGGCGCAGGCGACGCGCGGAGCGGACGAAACGCTGCTGCAGATCGGCGATCAGATACATCGCTTCGAGATCGTTCTGGAAACGCTGGCGCACGCCGGGGCGGATGACCTTGACGGCCACCTTGCGCGGCCCCTTCGGCGTATCCACCATTGCCGGATGAACCTGGGCAATGGAGGCGGCGGCGATAGGATCGCCGAATTCCCTGTAGAGATCGGACACCGAACGTCCGAGCGAGCCTTCGATATTGGCTTTCGCCGCGGCCGCCGGAAAAAAGGCCATGCGGTCTTGGAGGCTCGCGAGATCGTCGGCGAAGTCGGCGCCCACCACATCCGGCCGGGTGGCGAGAAACTGACCCATCTTC
The DNA here is from genome assembly GCF_004005385.1 of Agrobacterium sp. CNPSo 2736. Lineage (NCBI taxonomy): Bacteria > Pseudomonadati > Pseudomonadota > Alphaproteobacteria > Hyphomicrobiales > Rhizobiaceae > Agrobacterium > Agrobacterium sp. CNPSo 2736. The sequence continues at coordinate 250,027 of NZ_RZTX01000005.1, forward strand.
ACATAGGAAGGACCAAGCCGTTCGACAGCCACCGCCAGACGGTCGCTGCGCTGCGCCCTTTTTGCCTTGCTGCGGGCGAATGGCTTCAGCAGCGCTTTCAACAATTGGGCGGGAGCAGGCAGGTCATCGGAAGGCAGGGCCAGCACGACGCCTTCGCGCACGAGAACCCAGCCAACCCTTGCGAGGCGGAAATATGCGCCCAAAGTACTCATGCTTATGCTTGTCTCCTGCGTCTGCCGGCCATGGTCTTAAAGCTTCCAGCCGGAATGCAGGGCGGCGATGCCGCCGGTGTAGTTGGTATAGGAGACACGGGAGAAGCCGGCGGTGCGGATCATCGTCGCGAAATCCTCCTGATTGGGGAATTTGCGGATCGATTCGACCAGATATTGATAAGGCTCGGCGTCACCCGTGATCATCTTGCCGAATTGCGGGATGGCGTTGAACGACCAGGCGTCATAAACGCGGTCGAGCAACGGCATTTCGACCTCGGAAAATTCCAGGACCAGCAGCCGCCCGCCGCGCTTCAGCACGCGGTGTGCCTCTTTCAGCGCGACATCGATGCGCGGCACGTTGCGAATGCCGAACGCGATCGTATAGACGTCGAAACTGTTTGCCTCGAAAGGCAGTTCCTCGGCATTGGCTTCCACGAAGGTCAGATTGTCGGAAAGCTTCTTTTTTGCCGCGCGCTCTTCGCCGACGGCCAGCATCGAGCCGTTGATGTCGAGAACGGTGGCATGCGCCAGACGGTTGGAGGCTTCGATGATGCGGAAGGCGATATCGCCAGTCCCGCCCGCAACGTCCAGAACCTTGTAGGACGCGTCCTTGCGCGGCGAAAGCGAAGAGACCATGGCGTCTTTCCACAGCCGATGCAGGCCAGCCGACATCACATCGTTCATGATGTCGTAGCGTTTGGCCACCTTGTGGAAGACTTCGTTGACCAGCCCCTGCTTTTTGCCTTCGTCCACCTTGTGGAAGCCATAGGACGTTTCCATGCCGCCTTGGGCAGTGGTACGGGCGTCGGTCATCGTCTGTCTCCATATTTATTGCGTGGCGGACCATAGCGGAAACGCCATGGCAACGCTATCTGTTGCCGCATCGCCTGGGCGCGACATTTCGCGTGCACTGTATAGACCACATGGTCCTAACGATAAACTGTCGGATAAGCCAGATGCCAGAATTGCCAGAAGTCGAAACCGTCAGACGCGGCCTTGCGCCCGCCATGGAAGGCGCAAGGGTCCGCAGGCTCCATCTCGGCCGCCCCGATTTGCGCTTTCCATTCCCGCAGGATTTCGCAGTGCTCATCGAAGGCAAGACGATCCTGTCGCTCGGGCGCAGGGCGAAATATCTTCTGATCGAACTGGAGGATGGGCTGACCATCGTTTCCCACCTCGGCATGTCAGGCTCGTTCCGTATCGAGGCGGAAGCGGGCGAGGCCGGCGATGCTCCCGGCGCGTTTCACCATGCCCGTTCCAAGGACGGCAAGCATGACCATGTCGTCTTTCATCTGGATAAAGGAGAAGAGCGCGTCTGCGTCATCTATAATGATCCGCGCCGCTTCGGCTTCATGCATCTGGTGGAGCGCAACAGGCTCGACCTTTACCCCGCCTTTGCCGAGCTCGGCCCGGAGCCGACAGGCAATGCGCTGAGCGCGGATTATCTGGCGAGCCGGTTTGAAGGTAAAAGCCAGCCCCTGAAAAGCACGCTGCTGGACCAGAAGGTCATTGCCGGTCTCGGCAATATCTATGTCTGCGAGGCGCTGTGGCGCGCGCAGCTTTCGCCTTTGCGGGCGGCGGGAACGCTGGTGACGAAAGGTGGCAAGCCCAAAGCGCAGCTCGTCGATCTGACGGAGAAAATCCGCGACGTGATCGCGGATGCGATCGCGGCCGGCGGCTCCTCATTGCGAGACCATATACAGACGGACGGAACGCTCGGTTATTTCCAGCATTCCTTTTCGGTCTACGATCAGGAAGGCCAGCCTTGCCGGACACCCGGCTGCGGGGGTACGGTTGAAAGGGTGGTGCAGGCCGGTCGTTCGACCTTTTATTGCGCCGCCTGCCAGAAGTAACGGAGCCGGAGTGCCGGAAGGGGAGATTGCCGTGGACTATGAAACGATACTGGTCGAGAAACGCGATGAGGTGGGTGTCATCACCCTCAACCGCCCCAAGGTGCTCAACGCTCTCAATTCGGTGCTTCTGAAAGAGCTGCGGCACATTCTGTCTTCGTTTTCCGCCGATGATTCCATCGGTGCGATCATTATCACCGGTTCGGAAAAGGCATTTGCAGCAGGCGCCGATATCAAGGAAATGCAGGGGCTGGATTTCGTCGACGCCTATGTCGGCGATTTTCTCGGCGGCTGGGACGAGGTTGCGGCCACCCGCAAGCCGGTCATCGCTGCCGTATCCGGCTTTGCGCTGGGCGGGGGCTGCGAACTGGCGATGATGTGCGATTTCATCATCGCTTCGGAGACGGCAAAATTCGGCCAGCCGGAAATCACCCTCGGCGTCATCCCTGGCATGGGCGGCTCGCAGCGGCTGACACGGGCAGTCGGCAAGGCGAAGGCCATGGATCTGGTTCTGACCGGGCGGATGATGGATGCCGCGGAAGCCGAGCGGGCCGGTCTCGTGTCTCGTGTCGTGCCGGCTGCAAATCTCATGGACGAGGCGGTGGAGGCGGCAACCCGCATCGCTTCCCTGTCGCGTGCTTCCGTTCTCATGGCCAAGGAAAGCGTCAATCGCTCCTTCGAGGTGCCGCTTGCGGAGGGACTGAGATATGAAAGACGATCCTTCCAGTCGCTCTTTGCGACAGTGGATCAGAAGGAGGGCATGGCCGCCTTCGTGGAAAAGCGCAAACCCGCTTTCCGGAATCGCTAAGGATTCGGAATATCGGCGCTTTTAAGCGTTTTGCGCGTTGACGGGCGTAAGCTTTAGCGGTATATGCCCGCCCACGGTTAAGGAAAGCCATCCGGCTTGTCCGAAATTACTCCCGCATTCTTGGGTTACGTGAGGTCTTCGAACGACCCGATCCTATGGTTGCGGAATTTGGTTTGAATTCGAAGAGAGGCATACATGGCCAATACAACTTCGGCGAAAAAGGCGACCCGCAAGATCGCTCGCCGTACCGCAGTCAACAAGGCTCGCCGTTCGCGCGTTCGCGGCTTCATCCGCAAGGTCGAAGAAGCCATCGCTTCCGGTGATCTCGCAGTCGCTACCGAAGCTCTGAAGGCAGCTCAGCCCGAGATCCAGCGCGCCGCCACCCGGGGCGTTCTGCACGGCAACACCGCATCCCGCAAGGTGTCGCGTCTCGCACAGCGCGTTAAGGCTCTTTCCGCCTAATCCGGCTAATCACAAATAATTATTCAAAAAGCCTGGTCTTTTGACCGGGCTTTTTGTGATTCTAACTGCCCGTTAACCATTGCTGCCGTAACGTGACAAACGCGTGTCAGATGGACGACAGGAAATTTGCAATAAAAACAACAGCTTGCTGGAGGTCTCTGGAAAACTCGGGGGCTTTCTCTACGGAAGTCGCGGCTAGTTTTGAGTCAAGAAGATTTTTATTTTTTTGCCAAAATCAGCTCTCAAAAATCGCCAAAATTGAATCTCATTGATTCATAAGCGATTCTGCTTCGCACCTTGTCGGTGATGCAAAACGGCCTTTGCGAGTCAATGGCCGATCTGAGTTTTTGCAGAAAAAACGCCATTGATCTCTCCCCACGATCCTGCCTAAATGCATTTCAACAAGGGGTGCGGATCTCAGTCCACAGATTATCTCGATGATCGTATCGACGATATTCACCTTCTTGCTGGCGGGTCTTTCGGGGTCCGTTTTTTCAGGTCATGGAGCTTTTTGTGCCGTTTCGGTCTCCGGAACGGGCGGGAGTTTTTTGCCCTTAAGAATGCGCCTTTAGGTTGTAACGAAAGGAGCGTTTTAGCGTGTCGCAGGCCTCTCCATGAGGGGGAGGGAAATGGGATAACCGGCTCGCAAACGAGTAGTCGCCTTTGCGTTCTTTCGAGGGGAACGCTGAAGGCAAAAATATACGAGGGGGATCTCTGGCGATCGATCTTTGATCGTCAGGCTATGATTGGCAATTTGAAAGGCGGCAATATGCAACTGAATTTGGCGATGGGTGCGGTGGCTGATGGGGACCGCGCACCAAAGACGCGTGATGCAACTTGCTCAGATGCGGCAGGGGACAAATCGGCAATGACGCACGATGCGCTGTTTGAACGTTTTAGCGCGCGGCTCAAGGCACAGGTTGGTCCGGAGGTCTATGCAAGCTGGTTTGCACGGCTCAAACTCCATTCCGTTTCGAAAAGCGTCGTCCGTTTTACCGTTCCGACGACCTTTCTGAAGTCCTGGATCAACAACCGTTACATGGATCTGATCACGAACCTCGTCCAGAGCGAGGATCCGGATGTGCTGAAGGTGGAGATTCTGGTCCGCTCGGCCAGCCGCCCGGTCCGTCCGGCTCAGACCGAGGAAAGGGCGCAGCCCGTTCCGGAAGTCGGCGCGGTTCAACGTAACAAGTCCTTCATTCCGTCGCAGCCCGCGACGCCTGCCGCGCAGCCTGCGGCTTCGCAGGCGACCCTGCGTCAGGGCGGTTCCGGGCCGTTGTTCGGCTCGCCGCTCGACACACGTTTCACCTTCGATACCTTTGTCGAAGGCTCGTCCAACCGCGTCGCGCTTGCGGCGGCAAAGACGATCGCCGAAGCCGGTGCCGGCGCCGTGCGCTTCAATCCGCTGTTCATTCATGCGGGTGTCGGCCTCGGCAAGACGCATCTTCTGCAGGCCATTGCCAATGCCGCCATCGACAGCCCGCGCAATCCGCGCGTGGTCTATCTGACGGCCGAATATTTCATGTGGCGTTTCGCCACTGCGATCCGCGACAATGATGCGCTGACGCTGAAGGACACGCTGCGCAATATCGACCTGCTCGTCATCGACGACATGCAGTTCCTGCAGGGCAAGATGATCCAGCACGAATTCTGCCATCTGCTGAACATGCTGCTCGACAGCGCCAAGCAGGTCGTGGTCGCGGCTGACCGTGCGCCGTGGGAGCTGGAATCGCTCGATCCGCGTGTCCGTTCCCGTCTTCAGGGCGGCATGGCCATCGAGATCGAAGGTCCCGACTACGATATGCGCTATGAAATGCTCAACCGCCGCCTCGGCTCTGCACGCCAGGACGATCCGTCCTTCGAGATTTCGGATGAAATCCTGACCCATGTGGCCAAGAGCGTGACGGCAAGCGGCCGCGAACTGGAAGGCGCCTTCAACCAGCTGATGTTCCGTCGCTCCTTCGAGCCGAACCTCTCGGTTGATCGTGTCGATGAGCTGCTGTCGCATCTCGTCGGGACGGGTGAGGCCAAGCGTGTACGCATCGAGGATATTCAGCGCATCGTCGCCAAGCACTATAACGTGTCGCGACAGGAGCTGGTGTCCAACCGCCGCACCCGCGTCATCGTCAAGCCGCGCCAGATCGCCATGTATCTGGCAAAGATGCTGACGCCGCGGTCTTTCCCCGAGATCGGTCGCCGTTTCGGCGGTCGCGATCACACCACGGTTCTGCATGCCGTGCGCAAGATCGAGGAACTGATTTCCGGCGACACCAAGCTCGGCCACGAGGTTGAGCTGTTAAAACGCCTGATCAACGAAAACAACGCATGAAAAAAGCGGCCTTCGGGCCGCTTTTTTATTGTCGTCTTGTTTATTGGGCTAAAGCTGGTGGAGGCTGGCGTCAGCAGGCGAGATCGGCCACCACCGCGTCCAGAATGAGCATGCCGGACGGCGTGCAGCGCAGGCGGGAATTGCCGAGCCTCTCCACGAAACCGTGCTGAAGGAGGAATTCCTCCTTTTCCGGGTCGAGATCGCGGCCGGAAAGATCGCTCCAGCGGGCGAGGTCGATACCTTCGCGCAGGCGAAGGCCCATCAGCAGCAATTCATCGGCCTGCTCGTCGACGCCAAGCAACTCCTGATCGACCATGCCGTGGCCTTCCCGCTCAACGGTTTCGAGCCAGTTTTCCGGGTGGCGCTCGGTGGCGGTTGCGAGCTTGGAAGCGCCTCTCGTCAGGCGTCCATGCGCGCCGGGGCCGATGCCGGCATAATCGCCATAACGCCAGTAGGTCAGGTTGTGGCGGCTTTCAGCGCCCGGCCGGGCATGGTTGGAAACCTCATAGGCAGGCATGCCGTAACGCTCGGTGATTTCCTGCGTCGCTTCATAAAGCACGGCCGAATGTTCGCCATCCGGCACGATCAGCTTACCGGCCTTGTGCAGCCCGTAGAAGGGCGTGCCTTCCTCGATGGTCAGCTGATAGAGCGACAGATGGTCGACCGCGTAGGAGACAGCCTCTTTCAGCTCGGCGTCCCATTCGGCCACCGTCTGGTTCGGACGGGCATAGATGAGATCGAAGGACATGCGCGGAAAAATCTCCCGCGCCAGCCGGATGGCTTTCAACGCATCGGCAACATCATGCAGGCGGCCGAGGAACTTCAGGTCCCGGTCGTTCAGCGCCTGCACGCCGAGCGAGACACGGTTGACGCCCGCCGCGCGGTAACCGCGAAACCGTTCCGCCTCGACGCTGGAAGGATTGGCTTCCATGGTGATCTCGATACCATCGGGCACATGCCAGAAGCGCGAGACGCCATCGAGAAGTGCTGCGACCGTCTGCGGGTCCATCAGCGATGGCGTGCCGCCGCCCATGAAGATGCTGGTGACGACCCGCGGGCCGCTCAGCGTCCGCATATGTTCCATTTCACGGAGAAAGGCAGCCGTAAACCGTTCCTGATCCACCGGCCGGTGGCGGACATGGCTGTTGAAATCGCAATAGGGACATTTGGCCGCACAGAAGGGCCAATGCAGATAGATCCCGAAACCGGGATCGCCCGTATCCGGCAGAAGCGATGCGCCGGGGGCAGAAAGTTGATGCTCCCCGACCATCGGGTTCATGCCTCCAGGCAGGTTTCTACGAATTTTTTAAACGCCCGGGCACGGTGCGAAAGCGCGAAGGCGTCGCCATGTTTCCAGCCGTGTTTTTCATCCGCGCTCATCTCGCCGAATGTGGTGTCGTATCCCTCCGGTTTGAAGACCGGATCGTAACCGAAACCGCTCGTTCCGCGCGGCGGCCACACCACCGTGCCTTCCACCTCGCCACGGAAATATTCGAGATGCCCGTCCGGCCAGGCGAGGCACAGCACGCTGACGAAGCGGCCGGTGCGGTCTTCCGGCTTCGATGCGCCGCGCTCGGCCAGCGCATCCTCTACCTTCTGCATCGCCATGGCGAAATCGCGCGTGCCATCGGCCGTTTCCGCCCAATTGGCGGTATAGACACCCGGCGCGCCATCCAGCGCATCGATGACCAGACCGGAATCGTCGGACAAAGCCGGAAGACCCGATGCCTTTGCAGAGGCAAGCGCCTTGATGGCGGCATTTTCCTCGAAGGTCGTACCCGTCTCATCCGGCTCTTCGAAATTCAGCTCTGCCGCCGATTTGGCGGAGAAGCCGAAAGGCCCGATCAGATCGGCGATTTCGGCGATCTTGCCCTTGTTGTGGCTGGCGACGACGATCGTTCTGGTATCGAGCTTGCGCATGGTGCTTTCCTGTCGGCTCAGGCGATTGCCTGTTTCTGAAGGGCGACCAGTTCGCCGCAACCGGCCTTGGCAAGACCGAGCAGCGTCAGGAATTCTTCCTCGGAGAAGGGCGCGCCTTCCGCCGTGCCCTGAACCTCGACGATGCCGCCGGAGCCGGTGATGACGAAATTTGCATCGGTCTCGGCCGACGAATCCTCGAGATAATCGAGATCGATCACCGGCTGGTTGGCGAAGATGCCGCAGGAGATCGCGGCGATATGGTCCTTCAGAACCTTCTCGACCTTGATCATGTTGCGGGTTTCCATCCATTTCAGGCAGTCATGCAGGGCAATCCATGCGCCGGTGATGGAGGCGGTGCGGGTGCCGCCATCGGCCTGGATCACGTCGCAGTCGATGCTGATCTGGCGCTCACCCAGCGCCTGCAGATCGACGACGGCGCGCAGCGAACGGCCGATGAGGCGCTGAATTTCCTGCGTGCGACCGCCCTGCTTGCCGGAAGCGGCCTCGCGCTTCATGCGCTCATGGGTGGAGCGCGGCAGCATGCCGTATTCGGCGGTGACCCAGCCCTTGCCGCTGTTGCGCAGCCATGGCGGCGTCTTTTCTTCAAGGCTTGCGGTGACGAGCACATGCGTGTCGCCGAATTTCACGAGACAGGAACCTTCGGCATGTTTCGAGAAATTGCGCTCGAAGGAAACCTTGCGCATCTGGTCGGTTTTTCTGCCTGAAGGCCGCATATGATCCACTCTCCATGTTGGTCCCTGCCTTCTAAGGCGAGGTCCGGGCTTTTGCAAAGCCAATTTCCATTTTGCCGCGGCGTTGCAACGCATTATATTGATGCAAGCTGGTTTGAACGACAAAGAACGGACGAAATGGGTTTTTCCGCACCGCTATCAAAAGATCAGGCATCGCTGCTGGATGAACGGTCTCGGGAAATTTTCCGGCGCATCGTCGAAGGCTATCTCGATACGGGCGAGCCGCTCGGATCGCGCAGCCTGTCGCGGCTGTTGCCGATGTCGCTTTCACCCGCCTCCGTCCGCAATGTCATGAGCGATCTCGAAGAGCTCGGCCTCATCTATTCGCCGCATATCAGCGCCGGTCGCCTGCCGACCCAGACGGGGCTGCGCTTCTTTGTTGACGCTTTCATGCAGGTGGGTGATCTGCCCGCCGAGGAAAGGGCGACTATCGACCGTCAGATCGGGCCGGTCGCCGGGCACGAACAGTCTCTGGAAGGGCTGCTGACGGAGGCGAGCCGCATGCTGTCCGGCATGTCGCGCGGCGCCGGCCTCGTATTGACGGCGAAGAACGACGTCATCCTCAAGCATGTCGAATTCATAAGGCTGGAGCCCACCAAGGCGCTCGCCGTGCTGGTGGGCGACCACAATCAGGTCGAAAACCGCATTATCGAATTGCCGGCCGGCATCTCCTCGTCGCAATTGACCGAAGCGGCGAATTTCATCAATGCCCATCTCTCCGGTCAGACGCTGCATGAGTTGCGCGGTCAGTTTCAGACGCAGCGGGCGGAGCTGCAATCGGAACTTGGTATATTGGCGCAGGACCTCGTGGAGCGTGGTCTGGCGGTATGGGCGGGAGACAATGAGGAGGGCAAGCTCGGCCGTCTCATCGTTCGCGGTCGCTCCAACCTGCTCGAAGGTCTCGCCGGTGAGGAAGATATCGATCGGGTGCGCCTGCTGTTCGACGACCTGGAGCGCAAGGAAAATCTCATTGAAATCCTCAATCTCGCGGAAAGCGGCTCGGGGGTCAGGATTTTCATCGGCTCGGAAAACAAGCTGTTTTCGCTGTCCGGTTCGTCGCTGATCGTCGCGCCCTATCGTGATGAGGACAATCGTGTCGTGGGTGCGGTCGGCGTCATTGGCCCGACCCGGCTGAATTACGCCCGTATCGTGCCGATGGTGGACTACACGGCGCAGATCATGGCCCGCCTTTCCCGCAAGCAGAGATAGGACAAACCCGCAGGGTCAGGGAATGCGGCAAGCTTTTCGCCGCAAGCCTTGATTTTTGCCCGTCAAAGCTCGATATCGGGCGCAACCAACATATTCAAATCTGGAGAACGTCATGACCGACGATACAAAAAAGCCCGGACCTGACGCGGACGTCGCCGAAGAGTTTGTCGAACCCGCGCTCGCCGGGGAAGAGCCGATTGACGCTGCCGAACCCGATCCGGTCGAGCTGCTGAAGGCTGAAAATGCCGACCTGCGTGACAAGTTCCTGCGCCTTGCGGCCGAAATGGACAATCTTCGTCGTCGCACGGAGCGCGATGTCAAGGATGCGAAAGCCTATTCGCTCGCGGGTTTCGCGCGCGATATGCTCGCCGTTTCCGATAATCTTCGCCGCGCGCTTGAAGCCATTCCCGATGAACTCAAGACCAATGGCGAAGCCGGTCTCAATGGTTTGATCGAGGGCGTCGAGATGACGGAACGTTCGATGCTGTCGACGCTTGAACGCCACGGCGTGAAGAAGATCGATGCCGAAGGCCAGAAGTTCGACCCGAATTTCCATCAGGCCATGTTCGAAATTCCGAATCCGGCGGTTCCGAACAATACCGTGCTGCAGGTGGTTCAGGCCGGTTTCACCATCGGCGACCGCGTCCTGCGCCCGGCAATGGTCGGCGTCGCCAAGGGCGGCCCCAAGGCGGAAGTTGCCGCATCGGCCGAGCCGGGCACCTCGTCTCTCAATGAAAAAGACGCGTAAGGCATCTGTCTTACGTCATAAAAAACGCGCCTTCAGGGCGCGTTTTTTATTGCGGTTAAACTGAGGGAGTTAGCCCGCGATCAGGCCGCCGTCGCCTGCTCCTGATTGAGGAAAGCGTAGATTGCGGTGTCGGAATCGGTGGCGCGCAGCTTGGCGACCAGTTCAGGGTCGCGCAGGGCGCGTGCAATTCTGGACAAGGCCTTCAGGTGATCCGCGCCGGCGCCCTCGGGCGCGAGCAGCAGGAAAACCAGATCGACCGGCTGGTCGTCCAGCGCTTCGAAATCGACCGGTGTTTCAAGACGTGCGAAGACGCCGGTGATCTGATGGATGCTGTTGAGCTTGCCATGCGGAATGGCGATGCCGTGGCCCACACCGGTGGAGCCGAGTTTCTCACGCTGGAGGATGACGTCGAAAACTTCCCGTTCCGAGACTCCGGTAATTCTGGCTGCCTTTGCGGCCAGCTCCTGAAGCAACTGCTTTTTGGAATTCACCTTGAGGGCGGGAATAATCGCATCTTGTTGCAGCAAATCTGCCAACGCCATTCTCTTTTTCCTTCATGCCATCGAGACGATGCAGGAGGCAGCTACGCTTTCGCGCTCTGCCTCCCACGTCTTGTCAGACTGTTCAGCTCTTGATCGTTTCCGCGTCGATCCAGCCAATATTGCCGTCATGACGCCGGTAAACGATGTTGAGATATTCCTTGCCCGGGCTGCGGAACAGCAGAACCGGTTCGTCCGTCATGTCGAGCGCCATCACGGCGCTGGCGACGGACATTGTCTTAATCTGTTTCGAACTCTCCGCTACGATGGTGGGTGCGTAATCTTCAGGAACCTCGTGGTCCTCATCGGGAATAGCATCCATCACCGTATAGGCGATTTCCTGCGACACGCCATTCGCACCATTGTGGTGGTCCTTAAGCTTGCGCTTGTAGCGGCGCAGGCGCTTCTCGATCCGCTCTGCGGCGGCATCGAAGCTCGCCTGCGGATCATTTGCCTGACCCGCGGCATGCAATACAACGCCGGTATCGAGATGCAGCTTGCAGTCCGCGGCAAAACGCGATCCGGACTTCTCCACGGTCACCTGGCCTGAATACCCCCCATCGAAGTATTTGGTAACCGCCAGACCTATATTGTCCTCGATCCGCTGACGGAAAGATTCACCGATCTCCATATGTTTACCAGATACACGCACACTCATGGAAATTTTCCTTTTTGTAGTGATTTGCGAGTACCAGCTTACGTCAAGCCGCGCGCGCATCCAAGCGTTTCGAAGACCTTAAAAAGCCCTCATTCGAATTTTACGCCCATGGACGGTGGAGATGAATCCGTTACAAATGACCTTGCTTACGTGTGCGGCGGGCTTCTAGCCCTTGCCGTGGCAAGAGTCAATGGTGCGGCAAAAAACCGCCATAAACGTGATCGCGGCCGCCGCTCAGAAGGCGGATAGCTTGGCCAGCGCCTTCTTTTCCCGACGTCTCTGCACGGAGGAGGGGATGTTCATCGCCTCGCGATATTTGGCTACGGTGCGGCGGGCGATATCGATACCGCTCTTTTTCAGATTGTCGACGATATCATCGTCTGAAAGAACCGCCTCGGCGGCCTCCTGCGCGATCATGGCCTTGATGCGGTGGCGCACCGCTTCCGCCGAATGGCTGTCGCCGCCTTCCACGGCGCTGATCGACACGCTGAAGAAATATTTCAGCTCGAACAGACCACGCGGCGTCAGCATGTATTTTTTCGACGTCACCCGGCTGACGGTGGATTCGTGCATCTTGATGGCGTCGGCCACCGTCTTGAGGTTGAGCGGGCGCAGATGATCCACGCCATTGACGAGAAAGGCGTCCTGCTGGCGCACGATTTCCGTCGCCACCTTCATGATCGTCCGGGCGCGCTGGTCGAGGCTGCGGGTCAACCAATGTGCCGTCTGCATGCACTCAGTCAGAAAATCCTGATCCTCGCCTGCACGCGCCTTGTGTTTCGACACCTCTGCGAAATAACTCTGGTTGATGAGCACGCGCGGCAGCGTCTCGGGATTGATTTCCACCAGCCAGCCGCCGGTGGAGGAGGGGCGAACGATAATATCGGGAACGATGGTTTCGGACACCATCGAATCGTAGCCTGCGCCCGGGCGGGGATTGAGCGTGCGGATTTCCGCCAGCATGTCGAGGAGGTCTTCCTCATCGACGCCGCAGATTTTTTTCAAGGAGGCGAAGTCGCGTTTCGCAAGAAGTTCCAGATTGTCGACGAAAGCCCGCATGGCCGGGTCGAGCCGGTCCTTCTGGGCAAGCTGGATCGACAGACATTCGCTTAAAGAACGGGAAAATACACCCGGTGGGTCGAAGCCCTGAAGTGTCTTCAGAACGTGCTCGACCGCAGATGGGGCCGCTCCCAGCCGTTCGGCCACGTCGTCGACGGCATCCGTCGCAATATAACCGGTCTCGTCAAGCTGGCCGATCAGCGCATCGGCGATCATCCGGTCCTCGGCGGCGGATATGGCGAGCGGCAGTTGCTGATTGAGATGGTCGCCGAGGCTCTGTCTGGCCGCGACGAAATCGTCGAGATCGTAACTTTCCCCCGACTCCTGGCCGGGCATGGATTTCCATTGGCCAGCCAGTTCGGGCGCATCGGCCTTTCTGGGCTCGGTATCGTCGGGAAAGACGTTTTCGAAGCTGGTGTCCAGTTGCTCGCCGAGATTTGCGGCGCGATCACCATACCAGTCGTCGCTGTCGGGCGTCACCGTGGCGGATCTCTCCGAGCCTTCGCCGTCCGCGTCACCGAAACTCTCGGTCTCTGCCGGGGCATCGCTGCTCAAATCGCCATCGTTTGCCGCAATTTCCAGCAGCGGATTGCGCTCCACCTCCTGCGCGATGAACTGCGTCAGCTCGAAATGCGTCATCTGAAGCAGCTGGATGGACTGCATCAGTTGCGGTGTCATTACGAGAGACTGGTTTTGACGCAGCAAAAGGCTGGCAGACAATGCCATGGCGGACGCGAAACTCCCCTTACAGCTTCTCCGTCGCCTGATTTTCCAGAAATTTTACTGAGACGACGGAACTTGGCCCAAAAATTGCTTTTTTATCTTGTTTGGTCAAGCGTCAGGGTGGGGCGCGATGAAGAATCTTTCGCGCGCCGATCATGATGATTTTAGGTCGAAACGACCTAAAATCTTAAATCATGATCTAGATCATATAATTAGAGCGGGATTTCAAGCGAAAACCGCACACACTTTTCGCTATCCCGCTCTAGGCGTTTAAAGGCTAAAATTATTGCCGAGATAGAGACGGCGTACATCCGGATTGTTGACGATATCGTCCGGACGTCCATGCGTCAGAACCTCGCCGGCATGGATGATGTACGCGCGGTCGATGAGACCGAGCGTTTCACGGACATTGTGGTCGGTCACGAGAACGCCGATGCCACGCGCAGTCAGGTGTCTCACCAGATTCTGGATATCGCTGACCGAAATCGGATCGACGCCCGCGAAAGGTTCGTCGAGCAGCATGAAGGTTGGATCGGTCGCGAGTGCGCGCGCGATTTCCAGACGCCGCCGCTCACCACCCGAAAGCGCCACGGCAGGGGACTTTCGCAGTTGCGCGATATGAAACTCTTCCAGCAGCTCATCGAGCTTGCGGTTGCGCTTGGCAGCGTCCGGCTCATGCACTTCCAGCACGGCGCGGATGTTTTCCTCGACCGTCAAGCCCCGGAAGATCGATGCTTCCTGCGGCAGATAACCGACGCCGAGACGCGCGCGTCGATACATCGGCATGGTGGTGACATCATTGCCGTTGATGGCGATCTTGCCGGTATCCACGGGCACCAGGCCCGTGATCATGTAAAAACAGGTGGTTTTGCCTGCACCGTTCGGGCCGAGAAGTCCCACGGCCTCGCCACGGCGCACGACCAGCGAAACCCCGTTGACGACACGGCGCGTATTGTAGGTCTTCGTCAGGCCATGCGCGATCAGCGTGCCCTGATAGGGGGTCTTGTCCGCCGGCGAGGCCGCGTCCGCGGATCGGCTGCGCCCGCCGCCGAATATCTTTGAGATCGAGGGTATCTTCACGAGGAAAGACTACTGTTTTTTCTGCGATTTCGGATCGAGCATGATCCGGACAGGACCGCCGCAGCTTTCGAGCTTGGCCTGTCCCGTATTCATCAGAACGGTGAGCTTGCAGCCGGTGAACACATTCGTGCCTTCGGACAGCACGACCTGCTTGCCGGTCAGAATGAAGGTCTGCGCCGCCATGTCGAATTCGCCGTGATCGGCCGTCGCCTTCTGGGTCTCGGACGTCAGATAGACATTATTGTCGACGAAGATTTTTTCGATATTGGCGTCACCGCTGGTAAGCGAAGAACCCTCGCCCTTGTAATTCACGGTCATCTTGCCGGCCTGAAGGGTGGTCGTTCCCTGCACCACTTTCACATTGCCGGTGAAATAGGCCTTGCGCTCCTGATCGCGAATCTCGAGCTGGTCGCTTTCAATCGCGATCGGCTGGTCGCCGGAAAGCTTGACGCCCTGCATGTTGCTGGTGGTGTTCTGGGCGAAAGCCACAGTTGCAAGACACGAAAAGACAAGGCCTGCGGCTGCAAGGCCGGCGGATTTGCCAAGGGAAACGGGACGGGAAATTTGCATCATCTGGACCGGGCTCTCACTTGCCTTCATTCTTGATATTGGATGCAGCGATACGTGCCCGTACCTGCCCCGAAAATGTAATTGTCTTGCCATTATCGGCGATGTCAATCGATTGCGCAACAATCGAGCCGTCGTTTGTTTTGATCGAAACCGGCTCCTGGCTGCTCATTTTCCCGGCCTTCAGATCGACATCCGCAGACTGGAACTTCGCTTGTATGCCATTGCTGAGATTGATGTCAAAAGGGGCGGTCATCTTCAGCTTGTTAGTCGCCCGGTCGAAAATGCCTTCCTGGGCGATCACCTGCGCGACGCTGTCGTTTACCGGCACTGCCGCCAGAACCTTCTCAAGGGTCATGAGATTGGGGTTGGCGATGTCCTGCAACGCACGGTCGGCGTTCATGGAATAATCGATCCCCTTCTCGTTGCGGCCGGCAACAGCGGGTTTTTCCATCACGATCTTGCCGTCTTCAATTCGCGCGCTCTCAAGAGAAACCTCGTCGGGCGCCCAGGTTCGAATAACCGAAACGGCGATGAAGGCGAGCGAAATGATTGCCGCGCCGAGCGGCAGAATGATTTTCAGCCGCTTCACGCGCGCAGAATGCCGCAGCGCGGTGTCATAGGCGCCGTTCTGGTCATTGGGCAGCGAAAATGCTGGCGCGGGTTCGCGGAGTCTTTCGAGCATAAGAGTGGGTCCGGAATGCTTCTAGGGCGCCATTCTGGCGCACAATCGAAGCTTGTGTCTCTATCTAAATGTCTTTGGCATGAGTGCTTTGTCCTGCCAATATGGTTTTTGTCTGGAGAGGTGCAAGGGAAATGCGAATTTTATCGTAATTCTGGTTTCCTTATTGTTTCCTTGCGGCTTCGCGTTAGAAGAACCATATGGCCTGAAGCGCAAAAGCGGATGACAGAGGTTTTTATGGATAATATGGCGATAGCGGATCGCAGGCGGTTGCGCCGCAAGCTGACTTTCTGGCGGATTGCCGCCGTTCTCCTGCTTGTCGCCGGCGCTTTCGGTCTTTACCGGTTCTTATGGGATGGACCGCAGCAAAGTGCGAAACCCCACATTGCCCGCGTCGAGGTCTCCGGCCTGATCACCGACAATACCGAACTTCTCGAGCGGCTCGACAAGATCGCCAAGAGCGAGAATGTCAAAGGGCTGATCGTGTCGATTTCCTCGCCAGGCGGCACCACCTATGGCGGTGAGCGCATCTTCAAGGCCATTCGAGGCGTCGCGGAAAAGAAGCCGGTCGTCTCGGATGTGCGCACGCTCGCCGCTTCCGCAGGTTATATGATCGCATCGGCAGGCGATGTCATCGTTGCCGGCGAGACCTCGATCACCGGCTCGATCGGCGTGATCTTCCAGTATCCCCAGCTTGGCCCGTTGATGGAAAAGCTCGGCGTTTCGTTGCAGGAAATCAAGTCGTCGCCGATGAAGGCGGAGCCTTCGCCGTTCCACGAGGCACCGGAGGAAGCGAAGACGATGATCCGCGCGATGGTGATGGACAGCTATGGCTGGTTCGTCGACCTTGTGGCCGATCGCCGCAAGCTGCCGCGCGAAGACGTGCTGAAACTGGCGGATGGATCGATTTTCACCGGCAGGCAGGCGTTCGCCAACAAGCTGGTTGATACCCTGGGCGGCGAAAAGGAAATTCGCAGCTATTTCGAAACACGCGGTGTTGCCAAGGATCTGCCGATCGTCGAATGGCGCGCGCCGTCATCCCGCTCGCCTTTTGCGCTTTTCAGTGTTGCGCAAATAGCGAAGTTTCTGGGATATGACGATTTAATTCCCTTCGCAGGCCCCGGCCAGCTCGGTACGGACAAGTTGTTTCTTGACGGTCTTGTTTCCGTTTGGCAGGTTGAGCCGCGTTAAAAATCCAATTCTTTCAGGGGGCAACCGTGATCAAGTCTGAACTGGTGCAGATCGTTGCTGCGCGTAACCCGCACCTTTATCACCGTGACGTGGAAAACATCGTCAATGCGGTGCTGGATGAAATCACCGACGCCCTGGCGGCAGGAAATCGTGTCGAGCTTCGTGGTTTCGGCGCATTTTCGGTGAAAAACCGTCCGTCGCGTTCCGGTAGGAACCCGCGCACGGGTGAATCGGTTTTCGTCGAGGAAAAATGGGTGCCTTTCTTCAAGACGGGCAAGGAACTGCGCGAGCGCCTGAACCCCGGCATGGGTGACGAAGAGGACGATTAATCGTCCTCACTGCCCGCGCCGGAAACGGAGCTAGCGGAGCCCCGCAGCGATGGAGTATTCTCGGATGTCGAAAAAAATCATCAACCTCATCATCCTGCTTCCGCTGGCGATCATCCTCGTCATCCTGTGCGTGGCCAACCGCCAGTCCGTGACGCTGGCGCTCAATCCGTTTCGACCGGAAGATGGCGTTCTGTCCTTCACCGCGCCGTTTTTCGTATTCCTGTTTCTGGCGGTCATTTTCGGTGTTCTGCTGGGATCGGCGGCCACATGGTTCGCCCAGGGCAAACATCGCAAACGCGCCCGTATCGAGGCGAAGGAAGCCGTTCGCTGGCATGACGAAGCGAACCGGCAGAAAGCCGCTGCGACAGGCCATCTTCCAAATGCCGGACAACTCCCGGCAAAGTGATGTAGCCGACATTCGTTCCGGCTCTAGGCGAGCGGCGCGTGGAATGCTATTTGCTGCGCCATAAGACGCGGGCAGAAGCGGAAAGATTTCCATTGAAGAAAAAAGACAGTCGGCCGGGCAATCGTGCACGTGCCGGGAGCGAGAAAAAACAGGTTCATGCCGCAAAGCCGGCACGACGGGCGGAAGTGGCACCGAAAAAGCGCGAGCCGGACGCTGTCCGCAGCGCGCCAAAACCTGCGCCGAGGGAAAAGGTTACTCCGGCGACAGCCGTTGAGCAGGTGCCTGCGCGACCGCTCAAGCCCCGCACCGGCGACCGTCCCGCTGAACAGGTTCCGGTTATTCTGGAATCGAGCGGTGCTGGCGATTTTCACCTGATTGACAGCGGTAACGGCCTGAAGCTCGAACAATACGGCGAATATCGCGTCGTCCGTCCCGAGGCGCAGGCGCTGTGGCAACCGTCGGTTCCCGACCGTGTATGGCAGAATGCCGACGCCGTCTTTACCGGCGATACCGATGAAGACGGCATGGGCCGCTGGCGCTTTCCGAAGGCGGCACTCGGCGAAACTTGGCCTCTTTCCCTGCTCGGCATCGAATTTCTCGGCCGCTTCACGGCCTTTCGTCACGTCGGCGTCTTTCCGGAACAGATCGTGCATTGGGAATGGCTGAAACATGCCATCGAAACGGCCGACCGTCCGCTGAAAGTGCTGAACCTCTTCGGGTACACCGGCGTCGCGTCGCTGGTCGCGGCGGCCGCAGGCGCTGAAGTCACCCATGTCGATGCCTCCAAGAAGGCGATTGGCTGGGCCAAGGAAAATCAGGCGCTCGCCGGGCTCGAGCAGGCGCCCATCCGCTGGATCTGCGAAGACGCGATGAAGTTCATTCAGCGTGAGGAACGCCGCGGCAGCACCTACGATATCATCCTCACCGATCCGCCGAAATTCGGCCGAGGCACCCATGGCGAAGTCTGGCAATTATTCGACCATCTGCCGCTGATGCTGGATATCTGCCGGGAAATCCTGTCGCCCAAGGCGCTTGGCCTTGTGCTGACGGCCTATTCGATCAGGGCCAGCTTCTATTCGATGCATGAGCTGATGCGTGAAACCATGCGCGGCGCCGGTGGCGTCGTCGCGTCCGGCGAACTCGTCATTCGCGAGGCCGGGCTTGATGGCAAGACGCCGGGCCGTGTGCTTTCCACATCGCTGTTCAGCCGCTGGGAGCCGAAATGATGAAAGATATGCGCGAAAATACCACGCGCCGGGTTGGCCAGGTCAAGGAAGTGACCAGCCTTGCCAATCCCATCATCAAGGATATCAAGGCGCTCACCCAGAAAAAGGGCAGGGAAGAGACCGGCACCTTCATGGCGGAAGGCCTGAAGCTGGTCATCGACGCGCTCGAACTCGGCTGGACGATCAAGACACTGGTTTACGCCAAGGCCGCGAAGGGCAAACCGCTGGTGGAGCAGGCGGCGGTGAAGACGGTCGCATCGGGCGGACTGGTGCTCGAAGTCAGCGAAAAGGTTATCGCCTCGATCACCCGCCGCGACAATCCGCAGATGGTCGTCGGCATTTTCGAACAGAAATGGAAGCCGCTGAAGGAGATCCGCCCGGAAAAGGGCGAGACCTATATCGCGCTCGACCGGGTCCGTGATCCCGGCAATCTCGGCACCATTATCCGCACGGCGGATGCGGCGGGTGCTTCGGGTGTCATTCTCGTCGGGGACTGCACCGATCCGTTTTCGCTGGAAACAGTGCGCGCCACCATGGGTTCGGTCTTCGCCACCCCCGTCGCCCGCGCGTCGGTCGAGGAATTCCTGGCCTGGAAAAAATCGGCGCAGGTCAGCGTTGTTGCCACCCATCTGGCCGGCTCGGTGGATTATCGGAAGATCGACTATGCCGGAAAGCCGGTCGTGCTCCTGATGGGCAATGAACAATCCGGCCTGCCGCCGGAACTCGCCGGCAAGGCCGACCAGCTGGCGCGCATTCCCCAGCAGGGCCGCGCCGACAGCCTCAATCTCGCCATCGCAACTGCCGTCATGCTGTTTGAAGCACGGCGACATCTCCTCGAACTCGCACCGGTGACGTAATGGCCAAAGCGGCTCTGTTCTCGAAATTCGGTCCGGCTTTCGCGCTGATCGTCGCCGCACTGGTGCTGGACCAGATCGTCAAGCAGCTGGTCGAAGCCTATCTGCCGTTGCAGGAGATGGTTCCCGTTGCCCCGTTCCTGGCGCTTTATCGCACCTACAATCTCGGCGTGGCCTTTTCGATGCTGGAGGACATGCATGGCTGGTTCATTGTCAGCATGCGGCTCGTCATCGTCGTCTTCGTCTTGTGGCTGTGGCGCAAGACGGCGGCGGACCGCACCTTTGCCCATCTCGGCTTTGCCTTCATCATCGCGGGTGCGGCCGGCAATCTGCTCGACCGTTTTTTTTATGGACATGTCATCGACTATATCCTGTTTCATACGCAGACATGGTCTTTCGCGGTCTTCAATCTGGCTGACAGTTTCATAACCATCGGCGCAGCCTGCGTCATTCTCGACGAGTTTTTGCACGCCCGGACGGCTAAAAAGTAAAATTTTAGGGTTTCAGCCAAACATATCAAAACCGCTGCCGTGGTAGCGGTTGCCTATGAGCGAACTGGCAAGACTTCGGCAAAAAGTTTCAGATGAGCTGGGCCTGGCCGCCACGGCGGCGCAGCCGGCGGATCGTGTCGAGACAACAACGCACCATGCGGATGAAGAACATGCGACCGATACCAGGTCAATTGCGCTCTATGTCGCCGCGTCGTTATCGGTCGGGGCTTTTTCCGCAGCCCTGATCGCGCTTGCTGTGCCCTATGCGGTTACCGTTGCGCTGGCGACCTTTTTTGGCGCCGTGCTCGTCGGTGTCCTGCTCTATGCACTCTTTGATGAATCTTTCCATCAGCCCACCGTGCGGGCTGCAGATTCCGATCTTCGGCTGCGGCAAACGCAAAACCGCTCGCTGATTGCCGAAATGCAGGAATCCATGGGCGATATCGTCGTGATCCGCGACATGAACCGGCGCATTGTCGAGGCGAACCGGGTCTTTCGTGAAATGACCGGCTGTGCGGCGCCCGAAGGGCTGAGCTGCGAGGAAATCGGCATCGCTTTCCGTCCGGGCGACAAGGTCCATGCCTATGATGTGGAGATCGCGACCCCGTTCGGTCAGCGCATCTTTTCCTGGCATGATGTCGTGACCCGCGATCTGGCAAGCAGCCGTCTCCTCATCAGCAGTATCGCCCGGGATGTGACCGAGGAGCGGCTTGCGCTGGCCGAAAGGGAAGACGCCCGGCTGCGCGCCGAAAAGGCCGATGCCGAAAAGGCGCGGCTGCTTGCCACGGTAAGCCATGAAATCCGCCTGCCGCTTTCCGGTATGCTGGGCATGAACCATCTTCTGTCGCAGACGAGGCTCAACGAGGAGCAGCGAAATTATCTCGATGGCATGCGGCAATCCGGCCAGTCGCTGGTGCAGCTTGTCGAGGATCTGCTGGATTATTCGACCATGGAGGCCGGCCGCTTCAGGCTCAACCCGCGGGCGGAAAACCTGCGCCGGCTGATCGAGAGCATCGTGGAGATGCTGGCCCATCGCGCCCATGAAAAAGGCATAGAAATTACCTCCTTCGTTGCGCCGAATGTGCCCGATCATCTCGATTTCGACCCGGCGAGGCTACGTCAGGTCCTCTTCAATCTCCTCGGCAATGCCGTCAAATTCACGCAGGAAGGCGGCGTCGTCATCCGGGCGCGCATGGCCGACGACGAATTGCACATTGCCGTCGAGGATACCGGCCCGGGCATGAGCCGGGCGGAACAGGCCCGTATTTTCGGGGAATTCGAGCAGGCGGGCCCGTTGTCGCAGCGGAGTGCCGGCACGGGCCTTGGACTTGCGATTTCCGCCCGTATCGTGCGGGAATTCGGCGGCCGCCTCACGGTTTCGAGCCGCAAGGGCAAGGGCAGCACTTTCAAACTGGCATTTCGCCCGGCGGGCGCCCCGGCCGAAATGGCGGATCCGGCAAGGCGTCATTGTCTGCGGCATACAAATGTCCTGCTCATCGCCCCGAAGGGCGTGGCGGCGGCGGTGACGATGGAGGCGGTCGAGGCTTTCGGCGGTCAATGCACTCTCATCCATCAGCCTGAAGATCTGGAAAAGCTGAGGAGGGGTTCTGCCACGCGAGCGGCCGACCTTACCGATATCATCGTCGACCGGCGCATTTCGCCGCTGTTCAGGGACGCCCTGAAGGATTGGCCGCAACAGAATGTCCGCCGCACGCTGCTGGTCAGCCCCGAAGAGCGGCCGTCGACCATGCATGTGGCCTTCGACGCCTGGTTGATCCGGCCATTGCGGGAAAAATCCCTGATCGACGTCCTGTGCGGCCGTCTGCGCGGCATTGAGCGACGCGACGCCATCAACGACAACCACCCGGATGTGGGATTTTCCTCGCGGGTGGCGGAAGGGGCGAGCGGTATCGAGATACTCGTGGCCGAAGACGATGCCGTCAATCAGCGCATCATCCGCGCCGTTCTGGAAAAAAGCGGCTACATCGTCCGCGCTGTCGAGGACTTTGAGGCGTTGCGGCAATCTGTGGAGCCGGGCGCATCCCGCTTGCCTGACCTCATCGTCTCCGATCTCAACATGCCGGGCGGTGAGGGGCTCGATGTGCTTCCCGACCTTCTCCATATGCTGAAGGGCGAAAGAAATATTCCCGTCATCGTGCTCAGCGCAGATGCGAGTGACGCGACCGCCGAAATCCTGCTTGGGGCCGGTGTCGGTGCGGTTTTGACCAAGCCTGCCGACCCGCGACGGCTGGTTGAGGAAATTCGCCGTCTGCTGGAGGCGAAACGCCTGTCGCTATCATAACTTGACAGACTCGCGCTGGCGGCATTTTGTCACTATTCTGTCGTCAATTAGTGATTTATGACAGGAAAATTCTTTGGTGGCGGAGCGATTCCCCATGGTTGCCGAAATCCTCAATCACGACATTTGTGAAAACAATGTTGTCATTAATCCTCGTCCCGAGGCAGCTCAGGACAATGAGGGTCTTTTCGGCCGTATCGGCACGCTGGAAACACGGCTCGCCAGAAATGAACGCGAGATCGATGCCGCGCAATCCGTGCGTTACCGGGTTTTCGTCGAGGAAATGAAGGCGAGGCTTCCCGCGGAAGCCATGCGCCGCAAGCGCGACATCGATGCCTGGGACAGCGTCTGCGACCATCTGCTCGTGCTCGACAAGGCGATCGAAGGCGACAGCGAAGACCAGATCGTCGGCACCTATCGCCTGCTGCGGCAGGAAATCGCGCTTGCCAATAACGGTTTTTATTCCGCCAGCGAATTCGACATCGCCGGTCTCGTTGCGCGCCATCCCGGCAAGCGCTTCATGGAGCTTGGCCGTTCCTGCGTGCTGCCCGAATATCGCACCAAGCGCACCGTAGAGCTTCTGTGGCAGGGCAACTGGGCCTATGCCGTGAAACACCGCATGGACGCGATGATCGGCTGCGCCTCCTTCCCCGGCGTGCAGCCGGAAGCCCACGCTCTTGCCCTGTCTTTCCTGCACCATAATTGCGTGGCCAAGGGCGAGTGGGAAGCTTCCGCCCTTCCTGAGCTTTACCATGAGATGGATCTCGTCCCGGCCGAAGCGCTGAACGCCCGCAAGGCGCTGAACGCCATGCCGCCGCTGATCAAGGGCTATATGCGCCTTGGCGCCATGTTCGGTTCCGGCGCGGTCGTGGACCATGCCTTCAACACCACAGACGTCCTCGTGGTCCTGCCGGTTTCGTCCATCGCCGGCCGTTACATCAGCTATTACGGCGGCGAGGCCGAGCGCATCAACGGCTGACCGGGTTTTGGCGCAGCCGCGCGGGATGTTCCTGTGGGCAGCGTCCCCGCGCGTGTTGTCTTAAGGTGGAGATTGCCGCTAGTGTCGGCGCTCCTTTTCCGCAACACGATATGACATCGGCAGGCCATTGACGGACGTTCTGACAACCGCTTCCCTGATCTCGGAAGAGAGCCGCGCGACGGCCACTCCGATGATGGAGCAATATATCGAGATCAAGGCGAACAATCCCGGTTCGCTGCTGTTCTACCGCATGGGCGATTTTTACGAATTGTTCTTCGACGATGCGGTTGAGGCTTCCCGTGCTCTCGGCATCACGCTGACGAAACGCGGCCAGCATATGGGGCACGATATCCCCATGTGCGGCGTTCCCGTCCATGCGGCAGATGATTATCTCCAGAAACTCATCCTGCGCGGTTATCGCGTCGCCGTCTGCGAACAGGTGGAAGATCCGGCGGAAGCCAAGAAGCGCGGATCGAAATCCGTGGTCAAGCGTGATGTGGTGCGGCTTGTCACGCCCGGCACGCTGACCGAGGAAAAACTGCTGTCGCCGACGGAATCCAACTATCTCATGGCGCTTGCCCGCATTCGCGGCAGTGCCGAGGCGCAGTTTGCGCTCGCCTGGATCGATATTTCCACCGGCGTCTTCCGTCTGGCGGAAACCACGCTGACGCGGCTGCTCGCCGATATCTGGCGCATCGATCCGCGCGAACTGATCGTCGCCGACAGCCTGTTCCATGACGAGGAACTGCGGCCGGTCTTCGATGTGCTTGGCCGCGTGGCGGTGCCGCAGCCGGCGATCCTCTTCGACAGCGCTACGGCGGAAGGGCGCATTGCCCGTTATTTCAACGTCTCGACACTGGATGGTTTCGGCGCCTTTTCGCGCGTGGAAATGGCGGCCGCCGCCGCTGCTGTCGCCTATGTCGAAAAGACCCAGATCGCCGAGCGCCCGCCGCTCGGTGCACCGGAGCGCGAAAGTGCCGCCTCCACGCTTTTCATCGATCCGGCCACCCGCGCCAATCTGGAACTGGTGAAGACGCTGTCCGGTGAAAGAGACGGATCGCTGCTGCATGCCCTGAACCGCACGGTAACAGGCGGTGGCGCGCGGCTTCTGGCGGAGCGACTGATGTCGCCCTTGACCGATCCGGAAAGGATCAACGCCCGCCTTGATGCCGTGGCCTATCTCATCGATGACGTCTCGCTGTGTGATGGCCTGCGTGATGCGCTGAAACAGGTTGCGGATATGCCGCGTGCGCTCTCCCGCCTTGCGCTGGAGCGCGGCGGCCCGCGCGATCTCGGTGCCATCAGGCAGGGGCTGGCTTCGGCCGAAAGCATCGCCGCGATTCTGGATCAGGGATTGTTGCCGGATGAACTCGCGGCGGCGCTCGCGGATTTGAAAGCCTTGCCCGGCGGTCTCGAAGCCATGCTCGGCTCGATGCTTGCCGACGATCTGCCGCTTCTGAAGCGTGATGGCGGTTTCCTGCGAGAAGGCGCCAATCCCGAACTCGACGAGGTGCGGGCGCTGCGCGACCAGTCACGCCGGGTGATTGCCGGGCTGCAACTGAAATATGCCGATGAGACCGGCATCAAGTCGCTCAAGATCAAGCACAACAATGTGCTGGGTTATTTCATCGAGGTGACAGCTGGCAATGCCGATGTGATGACGGCGACGGACGAGGCCAAGGCGCGCTTTATCCACCGTCAGACCATGGCAGGCGCCATGCGCTTCACCACCACCGAGCTTGCCGATCTCGAAAGCCGCATCGCCAATGCCGCTGCGCAGGCTTTGACCATGGAACTGGAAGCCTTCGAGCGCATGGTCAAGGCTGTGGTGCAGCAGGCGGAAGCGATCAAGGCCGGCGCGCTGGCGCTGGCGGTGATCGATGTCGCCTCGAGCCTCGCCTATCTCGCAACCGAACAGGCCTATTGCCGACCGATCGTTGATGCCTCCATGACCTTCGCGATCAAAGGCGGGCGGCATCCGGTGGTGGAGCAGGCGCTGCGGCGGCAGTCGGCTGGACCTTTCATTGCTAATAATTGCGACCTGTCGGCCGTCAATGGCGGCAAGAACGGCGCGATCTGGTTGCTCACCGGCCCCAATATGGGCGGTAAATCGACCTTCCTGCGCCAGAATGCGCTGATCGCCATCCTCGCGCAGATCGGCTCCTTCGTTCCGGCGGAAGCCGCCCATATCGGCACCGTCGACCGGCTGTTTTCCCGTGTCGGCGCATCGGACGATCTGGCGCGCGGCCGCTCGACCTTCATGGTGGAAATGGTGGAAACCGCCGCCATTCTCAATCAGGCGACGGATCGTTCGCTGGTCATTCTGGACGAGATCGGCCGGGGCACCGCAACCTTTGACGGCCTTTCCATCGCCTGGGCGGCGGTGGAGCATCTGCACGAGGTCAATCGTTGCCGTGGTCTCTTCGCCACCCATTTCCACGAATTGACCGTGCTGTCGGAAAAACTCGGCCGCCTTTCCAATGCCACGATGCGGGTGAAGGAGTGGGAAGGTGACGTCATCTTCCTGCACGAAGTCGGACCGGGCGCTGCGGATCGTTCCTACGGTATTCAGGTCGCACGGCTTGCGGGCCTGCCTGCCTCGGTGGTGGAGCGCGCCCGCGAAGTGCTGACGAAGCTCGAAGATGCCGACCGCAAGAACCCGGCGAGCCAGCTGATCGACGACCTGCCGCTGTTCCAGATAGCGGTTCGCCGCGAGGAAACCCGCAAGGCCGGACCGTCGAAGCTGGAGGAAGCTCTGAAAGGCTTCAACCCCGACGAAATGACGCCGCGTGAGGCATTGGACGCGCTCTATGCGTTGAAGAAAGAACTTGGCAAGGCTTGAGGGGATAGATTGCCTGTCCATCGCCTTTAAAACTCGCTATAGGACACTCCCATCGCAAGTGGTGGGATTTCCCACAGGACATGGATACCGGCATAGATGGCCATCAAGGACCTGGATTTTTCCGACATTCTCGATGTATCGGCACTGAAGCGCGAATGCGACATCATCTTCAAGGAAGACGGCAAACGTATTGCCGATATTCGCTCCGATCTGCTGCCGATCTTTCGAAAGGCCAGCACGGAAGGCCGGGAAAAGGCCAGGGAACTGCTGAAAGCCGATGGCAGCGGCATCGACTGCGCCAGACGCATCTCCTGGCTTCAGGATCGCCTGATTGAAATCCTCTATGATCTCGCCTGCCAATATGTCTATCCGAAAGATACACCGCAGATAGCGGTTGCTGCGGTCGGCGGTTACGGTCGCGGCACGCTCGCGCCGGGATCGGATATCGACCTCCTGTTCCTGTTGCCGGCCAAGAATACGCCGGACATGCACAAGGCCGTGGAGTTCGTGCTCTACCTGCTCTGGGATCTCGGTTTCAAGGTCGGCCACGCCACCCGCACGGTGGATGAATGCATCCGCCTGTCCAAATCCGATATGACGATCCGCACCGCCATTCTGGAAGTGCGGGCGATCTGCGGTAAAAAATCCCTGACCGACGATCTCGAAAAACGTTTCGAGTCGGAAGTCGTCACCGGCACCGGCCCGGAATTCATCGCCGCAAAGCTGGCCGAACGCGACCAGCGCCACCGCAAGGCGGGCGACACGCGTTATCTGGTGGAGCCGAACGTCAAGGAAGGCAAGGGCGGGTTGCGCGACCTGCACACGCTGTTCTGGATCGCCAAATATTATTACCATGTCCGCGATACGGCCGATCTGGTGAAGCTTGGTGTCCTGTCACGGCCTGAACTCCGGCTGTTCGAAAAGGCCGATGATTTTCTCTGGGCCGTCCGCTGCCAGATGCATTTCATCACCGGCAAGGCGGAAGAGCGCCTTTCCTTCGACATTCAGCGCGAGATCGCCGATGCGTTGAACTACCAGCCGCGCCCCGGCCTTTCCGCCGTCGAGCGTTTCATGAAGCATTATTTCCTCGTGGCGAAAGATGTGGGTGACCTGACCCGCATCGTTTGCGCAGCACTTGAAGACCGGCAGGCGAAGGACGTGCCTGGCCTTTCCGGCGTCCTCAGCCGCTTCGCCCACCGCGTGCGCAAGATTCCCGGCTCGGTGGAATTCGTCGAGGATCGCGGCCGCATCGCGCTCGCCAAGCCGGATGTCTTCAAGAACGACCCGGTCAATCTGATCCGGCTGTTCCACATTGCCGATATCAACAATCTGGAACTGCATCCCGATGCGCTGCGTGTCGTCACGCGTTCGCTTTCGCTCATCAATGACGAGCTGCGGGAGAACGAAGAGGCAAACCGGCTTTTCCTGTCGATTCTGACGTCTCGGCGCGATCCGGCGCTGACCCTGCGCCGCATGAACGAGGCAGGCGTGCTCGGCAAGTTCATCCCCGAATTTGGCAAGATCGTCGCGATGATGCAGTTCAACATGTATCATCACTATACGGTGGATGAGCATCTGATCCGCTCCGTTGGCGTGCTCTCGGAAGTGGACAAGGGAACGGCTGTCGATGCCCACCCGCTCGCCAACCAGCTGATGCCGAGCGTCGAGGAACGTGAGGCGCTTTATGTCGCCGTTCTGTTGCACGATGTGGCAAAGGGCCGGCAGGAAGACCACTCGATTGCCGGCGCGCGCGTGGCCCGCAAACTCTGCCAGCGTTTTCGCCTTACCGGCAAGCAGACCGAAACCGTCGTCTGGCTGATCGAGCAACATCTCCTGATGTCCATGGTCGCCCAGACGCGCGACCTGCACGACCGCAAGACGATCACCGACTTCGCCGACAAGGTGCAGTCCATGGAGCGGCTGAAGATGCTGCTCATCCTGACAGTCTGCGATATCCGCGCCGTCGGTCCGGGCGTCTGGAACGGCTGGAAGGGACAGCTGCTGCGTTCGCTCTATTACGAGACCGAACTGCTGCTGTCGGGCGGCTTTTCGGAGGTCTCCCGCAAGGAGCGCGCGCAGATCGCCCGGCAGGCGCTTTACGACGCCCTCGACGACTGGGGCCAGAAGGCGCGGCGCAAATATACCAAGCTGCACTACGAGCCCTATCTGTTGACGGTGGCGCTGGAAGACCAGGTGCGCCATACCCGCTTCATCCGCGAGGCCGACAAGCAGGAAAAAGCGCTGTCGACCATGGTGCGCACCCATTCCTTCCATGCCATCACCGAAATCACCGTGCTGGCGCCGGACCATCCGCGTCTGCTGTCCATCATCACCGGCGCCTGTGCGGCCGCCGGCGCCAATATCGCCGATGCGCAAATCTTCACGACGTCCGATGGGCGGGCGCTGGATACGATCCTCATCAACCGCGAATTTCCGATCGATGAGGACGAGACGCGGCGCGGCAACAATGTCGGCAAGCTGATCGAGGAGGTTCTCTCCGGCAAGCAGCGCCTGCCGGAAATGATCGCCACGCGCACCAAAAGCCGCAAGAAGAAGAGCGCCTTCACCATTCCGCCCTCGGTCATCATCTCCAACGGGCTGTCGAACAAGTTCACCGTCATCGAAGTGGAATGCCTTGACCGGCCGGGTCTTCTGGCTGACATGACGGCTGTGATCGCCGATCTGTCGCTCGATATTCACTCCGCCCGCATCACCACCTTCGGCGAAAAGGTCATCGATACCTTCTATGTGACCGACCTCTTCGGCCAGAAGGTGACGAATGACAACCGGCAGGCCAGCATCGCCACGCGCCTGAAGGCGGTGATGAGCGAGCAGGAAGACGAATTGCGAGACCGTATGCCCAACGGCATCATCGCCCACCCAGACGTGGCGGCCCTGCCGGCCGCGCGCACGGCAAAGGCTTGAGATTATGAGCCTGATCGGCAAGTTCGCCACCGTCGGCACCGCCACGCTCGGCAGCCGCATTTTCGGCTTCCTGCGCGAAACCCTGATGGCCGCCGCCGTCGGCACCGGTCCGGTGGCGGATGCTTTCAACGCCGCTTTCCGTTTTCCGAACACCTTCCGGCGCCTGTTTGCCGAAGGCGCGTTCAACTCGGCTTTCGTGCCGCTTTTCGCCAAGGAAATCGAGGCGAATGGCATGGAGGGCGCCAGACGCTTTTCCGAAGAGGTCTTCGGCGTTCTCTTCACCGTGCTTCTGGCCCTGACGATCCTGATGGAACTGTCGATGCCCTTCATCGTGCGCACGGTGATCGCGCCGGGCTTTCTGGAAGACCCCGTGAAGTTCGAAAACACCGTCCATCTCGCCACCATCATGTTTCCCTATCTCGCCTGCATGTCTCTGGCGGCGATGATGGGCGGCATGCTGAACTCGCTGCATCGTTATTTCGCAGCGGCAATCGCGCCCGTATTCCTCAACATCATCCTCATCGGCGTGCTCGCTTTGGCATGGTGGAAGAATTACGATCCGCTTCAGGTAGGTTATGCGCTCTCCTGGGGCGTGATGGCGGCGGGCGTGGTGCAGCTCGCCATCGTGTGGATCGCCGTGCGCAATGCCGGCATGCGCATCGGTTTCCGCAGGCCCCGGCTGACGAAGAATGTGCAGCGCCTTCTGGTTCTTGCCCTGCCGGCGGCCATCACCGGCGGCATCACCCAGATCAATCTTTTGATCAACACCAATATCGCATCTGCCGGAGAAGGCGTAATCTCCTCGCTTGCCTATGCGGACCGGATCTACCAGCTGCCGCTCGGCGTGGTCGGCATCGCGGTGGCCACCGTGCTTTTGCCGGAGCTGGCGCGGGCGTTACGCGGCGGGCATATGGTGGAGGCCGGAAGCCTGCAGAACCGCTCGGTGGAATTCGTGCTGTTCCTGACATTGCCGGCTGCCGCAGCACTTCTCGTCATGGCGGAGCCTATCGTTCGTTTTCTTTATGAGCGCGGCAATTTCTCGCCTTCGGCCACTGTCACCGTCGCGCAAATCCTCGGCATCTATGGTCTTGGCCTGCCGGCTTTTGTGCTGATCAAGGCCTTTATTCCGGGCTTCTTCGCCCGCGAGGATACGCGCACACCGATGATCTTCGCGGCGATTTCCGTCGTCGTGAACGTCTCCCTGGCGCTGACGCTCTTCCCGCGCCTTGGCGGTCCGGGCATCGCCATTGCCGAAATCACTGCCGGCTGGGTCAATGCCGCCCTGCTGTTCGGCATGCTTTTGTGGCGTGGACACTGGCATGTGGATATTCCGCTGCTCACCCGCATTCCGCGTTTGCTGCTGGCTGCGGCCTTGATGGCCGGTTTCGTGCACTATGCGCTGACCTGGCTGACTTTCGAACTGTCTTCCGGCTCGTCCATTCTCGTGCGGGCCGGCACCATCATGGCTCTCGTCTTTGCGGCCATGCTGGTTTATTTCGGGCTCGCTTTCGTTTCCGGCGGTGCCGATATCGGCATAGTCAAACGAGCCATCCGCAAGCGCGGCAAGAAGAACATCGAGACGGAGGTGGGCTGATGTCCATTGCCGAAAACCGCCGCATCGCGCTCGTCACGCTTGTCGTGGATGATTACGATCTGGCGAAGGCGTTTTATTGCGACGTTCTCGGGTTCGAATGCCTTTCCGATCAGCCGCTTGGCGACGGCAAGCGGTGGCTGGTGGTGAAGCCGCAAGGAATCGATGGCGGAGGACTGCTGCTTGCCGAGGCGGACGGTGAACAACAGAGGCTTGCCATCGGTAACCAGACCGGCGGGCGTGTCGGGTTTTTCCTGCATACCGATAATTTCCAGCGCGATTATGAGACCATGCTCGCCCGCGGCGTGCGCTTTCTGGAAGAACCGCGCCACGAGGTTTACGGTTCCGTTGCGGTCTTTGCCGATCCTTATGGAAATCGCTGGGATCTTCTGGAGCCGCGCGGCTGACAGGCCCTGAAACCGCTTGATTGCCGGGGGCTGCGGGTGCATAAGCGCGCGTGCAATTCCAACCATGGGGCGGGGCCCTCCACAAGCCTTTTCGAGGACGACAATGAACGCATTCAAGCCGCTGGTTTTCTCGGGCGTCCAGCCGACCGGCAATCTGCATCTCGGCAATTATCTCGGCGCGATCCGCAAATTCGTGGCGCTGCAGGAAGATAACGACTGCATCTATTGCGTCGTCGACATGCATGCCATCACCGCCCAGCTCGTTCACTCGGACCTGAAGGCGCAGACCCGCTCGATTGCGGCCGCCTTCATCGCCTCGGGCATCGATCCCGTAAAACATATCGTCTTCAACCAGTCGGCCGTGCCGCAGCATGCGGAACTCGCATGGGTGTTCAACTGCGTGGCGCGCATCGGCTGGATGGAACGCATGACGCAGTTCAAGGACAAGTCCGGCAAGAATGCCGAGCAGGTCTCGCTCGGCCTGCTCGCCTATCCGAGCCTGATGGCCGCCGACATTCTCGTCTATCGCGCCACGCATGTTCCCGTCGGTGACGACCAGAAGCAGCACCTGGAACTTGCCCGCGATATCGCCCAGAAATTCAATATCGATTTCGGCGATCATATCCGCAAGGCGGGCCTCGGCCTCGATATCACCGTTGGCGATGAGCCGGTGCACGCCTATTTCCCGATGGTGGAGCCGTTGATCGGCGGTCCTGCACCGCGCGTGATGTCGCTCAAGGACGGCACCAAGAAGATGTCGAAGTCCGATCCCTCCGACCTGTCGCGCATCAACCTGATGGACGATGTCGATGCGATCTCGAAGAAGATCAAGAAGGCGAAGACCGATCCGGATGCGCTGCCGAGCGAAGTGGAAGGCCTGAAGGGTCGCCCCGAGGCCGAAAACCTCGTCGGCATCTATGCCGCGCTGTCCGACAGGACCAAGGCGGATGTTCTTTCTGAATTCGGCGGACAGCAGTTCTCGGCCTTCAAGCCGGCCCTCGTCGAGCTTGCGGTCAATGTGCTGGCTCCCGTAAACAATGAGATGCGCCGCCTTCTCGATGACCCGACCCATATCGACGCCATCCTCAAACAGGGTGGCGAGCGGGCGCGTGCCATCGCCGAAAAGACGATGAACGAGGTGCGCGACATCATCGGCTTCCTGCGCTGACAGGTCGCTGCTGCGCGAATGCGGCGGGCGGTTTGCGTCTGCCGTGATTTGATATAATCTCCGCCCGAACCGTCGGGCGGTTTTACGGATCACGGCGGACCTAGGGAGTGCAGAATGGTTTCAAAACGGCTGTCGCGTCTGGAAGGGCATCGTCGCAAATTTCTTGCAGTTATCGATGACACACCGGAATGCGAGAGGGCCGTGCACTATGCCGGTCGTCGCGCCAAGAACTCCAATGGCGGGCTGGTGCTGCTCTACATGATCCCGGAAGGCGATTTCCAGCAATGGCTGGGTGTCGAACAGATCATGCGGGCCGAGGCGCGTGAGGAGGCGGAAGCCACGCTTGCCAAGATCGCCCAGAAGGTGCGCGAGACCATCGGCATCGAGCCGGAAGCGGTGATCCGCGAAGGCAGCGCCACCGAGCAGATCCACGGGCTGATCGAGGAAGACCGCGACATCGCGATTCTCGTTCTGGCAGCAGGCTCGACGAAGGAAGGGCCGGGACCGCTTGTTTCTTCCATCGCCGGACGCGGGGCAGCCTTTCCCATTCCCGTCACCGTGCTGCCGGATACGCTGTCGGATGAGGAAATCGACGCGCTCTGCTGATCCGGGTCCCGGACAAGATTTAGGGGCTGACGATTTCTTGAATGTAATTATCATGTCAGGGCTTGAAGTGCAGCTTCGCCGGGCGTATTTTTTGGAAGAATTCTAAATTACGGGGCGTGAACGGCGACCTCGAAGGAGAAGACGATGTTCATTCAGACGGAAGCCACGCCGAACCCGACGACGCTGAAGTTCCTGCCGGGCAAAGTGGTGCTGGAAAGCGGTACGGCTGAGTTTCTCAACCCGTCGCAGGCGCAGGCTTCGCCACTGGCGGAACGCCTCTTCACCATTCCGGGCGTGACCGGCGTTTATTTCGGTTTCGATTTCATCACCGTCACCAAGGACGGCGCGGAATGGCAGCATCTGAAGCCCGCCATTCTCGGCTCCATCATGGAACATTTCATGTCCGGCCGCCCGATCATGGGCACCGCGATTGCGGCCGAAGTGTCGGATGAGGAAGGCGAGTTCTTCGAAGAAGGTGACGAAACCATCGTCGCCACCATCAAGGAACTGCTGGAAACCCGTGTCCGCCCCGCCGTGGCGCAGGATGGCGGCGACATCACCTTCCGCGGTTTCCGCGATGGTACCGTGTTCCTGAACATGAAGGGCGCCTGCTCGGGTTGCCCGTCCTCCACCGCCACGCTGAAGCATGGCGTTCAGAATCTGCTTCGCCATTTCGTGCCGGAAGTGCGCGAAGTCGAAGCGGTATAAAAGCGCAAGCCAGGCCATCATGATTGTTCTCGCACTCGACACCTCAGGTGTGGATTGTTCCGCCTGCGTTTATGACAGCGCCTCCGACAGGGTGCTCGGCGAGGTATGCGAAACGATCGGCAAGGGCCATGCCGAAAGGTTGATGGCGGTGATCGACGGTGCTCTGGAGCAGGCGCAACTGTCGCTCCGGAATGTCGGACGCATCGCCGTGACCATCGGGCCGGGGTCTTTCACCGGTATCCGCGTCGGGGTCGCTGCCGCGCGCGGCTTTGCCCTGTCGCTCGGCGTCGAGGCCGTGGGCGTCACCACGCTTGAAACACTGGCGCTTCATCATCTGCTTGCAAATCCCGGCCGGCCCGTGGCCGTCGGGCTGGATGCCAAACGCGGCGAAGCCTATCTCCAGATATTCGGTGCGGATGGATCGCCGCTGCGCGATGCCGCGCTTCTGTCTCTGGACGACGCCAAAACGGTTATTACCGGTTTCGATGGCGTCGTTATCGGTTCAGCCGCGCCGCTTTTGGCGGGGTTTGAGGCGGGTTCGGGACCGGATCACTTCCCGATTGCCTCGGTCGCGCGTGCTGCTGCGCGCAAGCCGGCTGGTCAGCCGAAACCCGCGCCGCTTTATCTGCGCGGGCCGGATGCCCGGCCGCAGACCGGTTTTGCGCTGGCACGTCAGGGCGTTGCCTGATAGGGCATTCCTCGACATGTGCGAATGATTCCTGTGATGCCCGATTCCTGTTATGTTTGACGACTATCTGACCTGGAAGCCCTATTTCGAGATCGTGCCGATGCAGCATGAGGATTGCGCCGCGGTGGCGGAGCTGCATGCGCTGCGCTTTCCGCGCCCTTGGAACGACGGGGAGTTTTCCGGGCTGTTGACGCAAGGGTCGGTTTTCGGTGCTGTCGCACGCCAGACCAACGCCTTTTTCAGCAAGCCGCTCGGTGGTTTCGTGCTGGCGCGGGAAGTGGCGGGCGAGGCGGAAATTCTGACCGTTGCCGTGGCCGACAAATTCGCACGCGTCGGTCTCGGCTGGCGTCTGATGCAGTCGGCCATCCGCGAGGCGATGATGCGCGGCGCCGAAACCATGTTCCTTGAGGTGGATAACAATAATGCCTCTGCGCTGGGGCTTTACAGGAAGCTCGGCTTCAAAACCGTCGCGGAACGCAAGGCCTATTACACCGCAAAGGATGGAACGAAGTCGACGGCGCTTGTCATGCGCCGCGATCTTCGCTAGTTCCCTGCGACAGGCATTTTTTCGGCGAAAGCCGCAAACCGGAATTCTCAAAAGGCCAGAAGACGTGACAGACCTTTCGAAAACGCTGGAGGAGCTTTGTGCCGAACGCGGCATGCGGATGACCGACCAACGCCGTGTCATCGCCCGCGTCCTTCAGGAGTCAGCCGACCATCCCGATGTCGAGGAGCTTTACCGCCGTTCCTCCGCCGTGGATCCGCGCATCTCGATTTCCACCGTCTACAGAACGGTGAAGCTGTTCGAGGATGCCGGCATCATCGAGCGTCACGATTTTCGCGACGGCCGTTCGCGTTATGAGACCGTGCCCGAGGAACATCACGATCACCTGATCGACCTGAAGAACGGGGTGGTCATCGAATTTCATTCGGCCGAGATCGAGGCCCTTCAGGAAAAGATCGCCCGGGAACACGGCTTCAAGCTCGTGGATCACCGGCTGGAACTTTACGGCGTGCCGTTGAAGCCCGGCGAACACTGAGACGCCGGTGAACAAGCGGTCTTTCCCATCATGATGTGGCTGCGGACAGCCTATATTGCGGTCGTTCTCCTGATCGTCACGCTCGTCTTGCTGCCGCTTCAACTGCTGGGCCTTGCCTTCGACTGGCGGCTTCGCCGTCGCATTCCGCGCCTCTGGCACCGTATCGCCTGCCATGTTCTCGGCATCCGCGTGCATGTGCACGGCGATGTGGAGCGGGCGAAACCGCTGATGCTGGCGGTCAATCACGCCTCGTGGAAGGACATTCTCGTTTTGGGCAGCATTGCCGACGTGGTGTTCATCGCCAAGACGGAAGTGCGGGACTGGCCGGTGTTCGGCTGGCTTGCCCGCTTGCAGAAAAGCATCTTCGTTCAGCGTGAGCAGAAACGCAGCACCGGCGCGCAGGTGAGCGAGATCGCCAGCCGCATGGCCGATGGCGAGATCGTCGTTTTGTTTCCTGAAGGCACCACCTCGGACGGCAACCGCATGCTTGCCGTCAAATCCTCGCTGTTCGGTGCGGCCTCCACCGCCGCTGAACAGGTTCCGGGCAAGCTGGTTTATGTGCAGCCGGTCGCCATCGCCTATACAAGGGTGCAGGGCATGGCCATGGGGCGTTACCATCGCGTCATCGCCGCCTGGCCGGGCAGCATCACGCTGGTGCCGCATCTGCTCGGCATCATCAGGGCCGGCGCCATCGATGTCGACGTGACATTCGGTGACAGCGTTCCGTTTCACAGCACGGATAACCGCAAGCGCCTGGCGACCGATATCGCCGCCTCCATCCGCTCCATGCTGGCCTTCAGCCTGCGCGGCGGCTGGCGGAAATAGCGAGATCGTAGCTTTTCCGGCATTTTTCTGTTTAATCTGGCCGTGAAAAACACTAGATAGCCGCCATGACCCAGGAAACGCTTGGCCTTGACGCCCCACCCATGATCGCCCGCGAGGGTTCGAACAGCCAGCCCGCATCCATCGCGCGCGATGGGGCAAACAGCAGAAAGGTCTTCATCAAGACCTATGGCTGTCAGATGAACGTCTACGATTCCGTCCGTATGAGCGATGCGCTGGCGAAGGACGGTTACGTTCAGACAGAAGATATGGGCGAGGCGGATCTGGTGCTGCTGAACACCTGTCATATCCGCGAAAAGGCGGCTGAAAAGGTCTATTCAGCGCTCGGCCGCCTGCGCGACATGAAAAAATCGCGCGAAGAGCAGGGCCGCGAATTCATGATCGGCGTTGCCGGCTGCGTGGCGCAGGCGGAAGGCGAGGAAATCCTTCGCCGTGCGCCCGCCGTCGATGTCGTCATCGGCCCGCAGACCTATCATCGCCTGCCGGACGCCCTGAAGCGGGTGCGCGGCGGCGAGCGCGTCATCGAGACCGAATATGCGGTCGAGGATAAGTTCGAGCATCTGCCGGTGGCCGAAAAGGCGACGCTGCGCACGCGCGGCGTAACAGCGTTTCTGACGGTGCAGGAAGGTTGCGACAAGTTCTGTACCTTCTGTGTCGTGCCCTATACGCGCGGTTCGGAAGTCTCCCGCCCCGTGCGCCAGATCGTCGATGAGGCGATGAAGCTCGTCGATGCCGGCGTGCGCGAGATCACGCTGCTTGGCCAGAACGTCAATGCCTGGCAGGGCGAAGGTCCGAAGGGCGAAAAATGGGGCCTTGCCGAACTGCTTTACCGGCTGGCGGAAATTCCGGGCCTTGCACGGCTTCGCTACACCACCAGCCATCCGCGCGACATGGACGAACGCCTGATCGGCGCGCATCGCGATCTGCGTATTCTCATGCCCTATCTGCATCTGCCGGTGCAGTCCGGGTCGGATCGCATTCTGAAAGCGATGAACCGTCGCCATACGGGTGAGGAATATATCCAGCTTATCGAAAAAATCCGCGCCGCCCGCCCTGATATTGCCATGTCGGGAGACTTTATTGTCGGTTTCCCCGGTGAGACGGATCGCGATTTCGAAGATACGATGGCGATGGTCGAGACGGTGAAATATGCGCAGGCCTTCTCGTTCAAATATTCCACCCGCCCCGGCACGCCGGGAGCCGATCTCACCGATCAGGTTGCGGAAGAGGTGAAGGCCGAGCGACTGGAAAGATTGCAGGCCCTGTTGCTGCGGCAGCAGAAGGAATTTGCGGAATCGCTGGTCGGAAAAACCATGGATGTGCTGCTGGAAAAGCCCGGCCGCATGCCTGAGCAGTTGATAGGTCGCTCTCCGTGGCTGCAATCCGTGAATCTTGATGCAAAGACTTTGAAAATCGGTGACATTGTTAATGTACGAATCACCGCAACGGGTCCAAACAGCTTGTTTGCCGAGGTGGCAGGGAGTTAGAGTGAGGAGCCGACACTGATTGGGACAGGAGCCTGACCGCTTGAACGCACACGAATTGGTATCAAATTCATCGCGCCAGCCACGCCAAGCCGCGACCGACGCCAATCACTTCGTCCTCACGTTCGAGAATAACAGGATAGCGGGAGAGCTATTCGGTCAGTTCGATCAGAACCTGAAGCTTCTGGAACAGCGCCTCAATATCGACGCTCGCCCGCGCGGCAATTCCGTCGCCATCACCGGCGATGTCGTTGCCACCAATCAGGCTCGTCGGGCGCTGGATTTCCTTTATGAACGTCTGCTCAAGGGCGGAACCGCCGAGGTCTCCGATGTCGAAGGCGCGATCCGCATGGCGATGGCCGCAGACGACCAGCTGACCTTGCCGACGATGGAACGCAAGGCGAAGATTTCCATGGCGCAGATTTCCACCCGCAAGAAGACCATCGCTGCCCGCACGCCGACACAGGACGTCTACATGCGGGCACTGGAGCAATCCGAACTGGTTTTCGGCGTCGGCCCCGCCGGCACCGGCAAGACCTATCTTGCCGTCGCTCATGCGGCGCAGCTTCTGGAGCGCGGCGCGGTTGACCGCATCATCCTGTCGCGTCCTGCCGTCGAGGCGGGCGAACGTCTGGGCTTTCTGCCGGGCGACATGAAGGAAAAGGTCGATCCTTATCTGCGCCCGCTTTATGACGCGCTTTACGACATGATGCCGGGCGACAAGGTGGAGCGCGCCATTCAGGCGGGCGTCATCGAAATCGCGCCACTGGCCTTCATGCGCGGTCGCACACTTGCCAATGCCGCCGTTATTCTGGACGAAGCCCAGAATACCACGACCATGCAGATGAAGATGTTCCTGACCCGCCTTGGCGAGAACGGCCGCATGATCGTGACGGGTGACCCGAGCCAGGTGGATTTGCCACGCGGCGTGAAATCCGGTCTTGTCGAGGCCCTGCAAATCCTTGGCGATGTGGAAGGCGTGTCGGTCGTGCGCTTCAAGGATGTCGATGTCGTGCGTCATCCGATGGTGGCGCGCATTGTCCGGGCTTACGAATCCCACACGGCGGTGCCGGATGAAAGCCTTGTGAAGGGCAACTGACGTAAAGACAATGACAGCTCTGGATATTCAAATCAGCGTCGAGGCCGAAGGTTGGTCCTCGGAAGAGGATCTGCTGGCCTTTGCTACCAGGGTGCTGGACGCGGCGGTCGATTTTCTGAAGCGTGAAGAGGGCCAACCGTTCCCGAAAATGCCGGTGGAGCTGTCGCTGGTCTTTACCGACGATGAAAATATTCGGGAAATCAACGCCGAATGGCGCGACAAGGACAAGGCGACCAATGTCCTGTCTTTCCCCGCTTTTTCGCTGGAGCCGGGCGGAATGCCGGGCCCGATGCTGGGCGATATCGTCATCGCGCGCGAGACGGTTGAACGCGAGGCCCTTGAACTTGAGAAGAGTTTCGGGGATCATCTGACCCATCTGCTCGTTCATGGGTTCCTGCATTTATTTGGTTATGACCACATGGACGAGGAAGAAGCGGAAGAAATGGAGTCGCTTGAGACTCGCATTTTGGCGGTGCTTGGCCTATCTGATCCATACGCGGGTCAGGAACCGCTTTGAATATTGTCTGGAGCCATGAACGAACATTCTGCACGACCTGCCAATGAGGGCAGAGAAAACGGCGAGCAGTCCTCTTCGGAGGAGGGCAGTAGTCACTTACGTCACGACTACAACGCCAAGCCGAAATCGACCATCTGGTCACGCATCGCACGGTTGCTGAAACCATCCCAGGGCGAGCGCCTGCGCGAGGATTTGACCGACGCGCTGATGGACGACACCGAAATCGGTGCGGCCTTTTCGCCCGAAGAACGGGCGATGCT
This sequence comes from Agrobacterium sp. CNPSo 2736, assembly GCF_004005385.1. Classification (NCBI taxonomy): domain Bacteria; kingdom Pseudomonadati; phylum Pseudomonadota; class Alphaproteobacteria; order Hyphomicrobiales; family Rhizobiaceae; genus Agrobacterium; species Agrobacterium sp. CNPSo 2736. The sequence continues at coordinate 289,578 of NZ_RZTX01000005.1, forward strand.
GAACAATATCCTGCGTTTCCGCGAGGTTCGGGTCGAAGATATCATGATCCCGCGTGTGGACATCGACGGTCTCGATGAGAATATGACGATCGGCGATGCGCTGATCCTCTTCGAGGAAACCGGGCGTTCCCGCATGCCGGTCTATGACGAGACGCTGGATAATCCGAAGGGCATGATCCACATTCGCGATCTGCTGGCCTATGTCGCCAAGCAGGCCCGCAATAAACGCCGGGCCGGTTCGCGAAGCGTCGCCTACGGTGAGGTGAAGGCGCCTCGTTCACCGCGGCCGAATTTCGACCTGGCACGTGTCGATCTGGAGCAGACGGTCGCCGCTGCGGGGCTGGTGCGCAAAATTCTTTTCGCACCGCCCTCGATGCTCGCGTCCGACCTTTTGAAGACGATGCAGGCCCAGAGAACTCAGCTTGCGCTGGTGATCGATGAATATGGCGGCACCGACGGTCTCGTCAGCCACGAGGATATCGTCGAGATGGTCGTGGGTGACATCGATGACGAGCATGACAAGGACGAGGCGATGTTTTCGCGTCTTTCCGCCGATGTGCTTGTCGCGGATGCACGTGCGGAACTCACCGAACTTGCCGAGGTGATCGGGCCGGAATTCGATGTTCGCGAACATCTGGAGGAAATCGATACGCTCGGCGGTCTCATCTTCTTCGCGCTCGGCCGCATTCCGGCCAAGGGCGAGGTGGTCAGGGCCGTGCCCGGCTTCGAGTTCCAGATTCTCGATGCGGATAGCAGGCGTATCAAGGGCGTTCGTATCGTCCGTGATCACGGCTCCGAAGGTGAGGATGATCGCGCTCCGGGTGAAGCGGGCGCCAATGAGGTGATTGCGCTGCCTGCGCCGGATGTTCGCCTTATCACGCACCAGCAGAACGCCGATTAAGGAAGGTCGACGGGGTTTTTCCCCGTCGCTTCCACCTTTCGACATATCAATCCGACAGGTATGAATGCCCGTGTTCGGCGTCGAAAAGAACACATGGTGCCTCGGTCGCCATGCCTCCTGTGGACTGCGAATCTTTTTTCCTTTACGTCGGGTCTGAGGGGAAATTCCGTGGCGCGACCTTGTCGGCTGCGGGCTTTTCCGGACGCGCATAAACGGAGATGGCATGGAGCGTCTTGCAGGCAGGGTAATGCTGGCCGGCGGCATGAGCCGCGCAGTTATGGCGATTGCCGCAGGTGCGGTCGGGGCGCTCGCTTTGCCTCCATTCGGCTTTTTCGCGGCGCTGTTTTTCTCTTTCACCCTGCTTGTCTGGCTCGTGGATGGCTGCACCGGTAAGCCGGGCGGCGGCCTCTTCAGCCGCATCCTGCCGGCTTTCGGCATCGGCTGGTGTTTCGGGCTCGGTTACTTCGTCGCGGGCCTGTGGTGGCTCGGCAATGCTCTCCTGCTGGAGGCCGATGAATTCGCCTGGGCGCTGCCGCTCGCTATTCTTGGCCTTCCCGCTTTTCTGGCGTTGTTCTACGGTTTTGCGGTTGCCGCAGCCAATCTCCTCTGGTCGGAGGGCCTCGGCCGTATCGCTGCACTTGCTGCCGCATTCGGCTTTTCGGAATGGCTGCGCAGCTTCCTGGCCACCGGCTTTCCGTGGAACGCTATCGGCTACGGCATCATGCCTATCCCGATCATGATGCAATCGGCACATCTGCTTGGCCTTTTCAGCATAACGACGCTTGCGGTTTTCATCTTCGCCTCGCCCGCGCTGACAGGCACGAAAAAAGGCATGTGGCCGGGTCTCGCCGTGGCGGGGCTGCTGCTGGCCGGCCATTTCGGCTATGGCTTTTACCGTCTCCAGACGCCGGCGGAGGTGCCAGCGGACGCACTGACCGTTCGGATCGTGCAGCCTTCCATCGATCAGTCACGCAAGATGCTGAACGCGGACAGGGCGGAGATTTTTGGTGAGCATCTGCGGCTCTCGGCCCTGCCGCCGGGCGAAGGGAAAAAGCGCCCCGATATCATCGTCTGGCCCGAAACCTCCGTGCCGTTCATTCTGACGCAAAACCCGGATGCTCTGGCGGAAATCGCCAAAACCCTGGAGGATGGGCAGGTGCTGTTCACCGGCGCCGTCAGAATGGAAGATCAGGGGGCAGGCCGCCCGCCGCGTTATTACAATTCGGTCTATGCGATCGACAGCCAGGGCGAGATCATCGGCGCGACCGACAAGGTGCATCTGACCCCCTTTGGTGAATATGTTCCCTTTGAAGGTATCCTGCGGGAATTCGGCATCGACAATGTCATCGCCCTGCCGGGGGGCTTTTCCGCCGCTTCCTCGCGCACGCCGCTCACGCTCCCTTCGGGCAAGACCTTTTATCCTCTCATCTGTTACGAGATCATTTTTCCGGGTGAGATGACGCCGGGGCTGGCCGGCTCGGCCGCTATCCTGAATGTGACCAATGATGGCTGGTTCGGCGACACGCCCGGCCCCTATCAGCATTTTCTGCAGGCGAGGGTCCGGGCCGTTGAGACGGGCGTGCCGGTGATTCGCGGCGCCAATACCGGAATTTCCGCCGTCATAGATCCCTATGGCCGCATTATTGCGGGGCTCGATTACGGTCGGGTGGGAATTGTTGACGCCACTTTGAGTGGTGGGTCAAACGACGCATTTACTTACGACACACATCGGACGTATTTCTGGTTGATTTTTTCTATCTTGATGATCGTTGCGGTATTTCCCGCCTTGAGTTTCGCTCGGCGCCAGAATTGACCGGGAACCCCTGTAATTGCATAGTGAATACGTCAGTCGTAAAACAAGTTTAGACGCTGTCGAATTGCCGACTCATTTCTTCGAATAGTAATGAAGCGAGATATCAACCCTTTCCGAGTGTCAGGACCGCATGATGACCGAGAATAAGAAAAAGCCTAACCCCATCGACATTCATGTCGGAAGCCGAATTCGCCTTCGCCGAACCATGCTCGGAATGAGCCAGGAGAAGCTGGGTGAAAGTCTCGGAATTACCTTTCAGCAAATCCAGAAATATGAAAAAGGCACGAACCGCGTTGGCGCCAGCCGCCTCCAGAATATTTCCGCGATCCTCAATGTGCCCGTTTCTTTTTTCTTCGAAGATGCACCCGGCGATCAGGTCGGCGGTACGACCGGCATGGCGGAAGCGTCGAGCTCCAATTACGTGGTCGACTTTCTGTCCTCGGCTGAAGGTCTGCAACTGAACCGCGCCTTCGTGAAGATCGCCGACCCGAAAGTTCGCCGACGCCTCGTCGATCTCGTCAAGGCGCTCGCCGCCGAGGGTGACGCTGAGTAAGCGCAACCCGCGCGACGCAGAAAATTTCCGGCTCGGGATGCCGGGCACTCAACGGTCCGCAAGGACCGTTTTTTTGTGCGCGATTAGAAAGGAATTCTCACATAAAGATATATTTATGTGGTTGTGTCCTTGTTTTTCACGGCCGAAATGACTAACAAACTCCAAGACCGTTCTTTGAGGGGAATCCCGCATGCGTGCCAATTATCTGTTCACCAGCGAGTCCGTGGCCGAGGGTCATCCGGACAAGGTTTGTGACCGTATTTCCGATGAAATTGTGGATCTCATCTATCGTGAAGCGTCCAAGACGGGCGTTGACCCGTGGACCGTGCGCATCGCATGCGAAACGCTTGCGACGACCAACCGCGTCGTTATCGCCGGTGAGGTTCGGGTTCCCGATACGCTTCTGAAGAAGGACAAGGACGGCAAGGTTCTCAAGGACGCCGCTGGCCATCCGGTCATCAACCCCTCGAAGTTCAAGTCCGCCGCCCGCAAGGCGATCCGCGACATCGGCTACGAGCAGGATGGTTTCCACTGGAAGACCGCCAAGATCGACGTTCTCCTGCATCCGCAGTCGGCTGATATCGCGCAGGGCGTGGACAACGCCTCCGACAAGCAGGGCGACGAGGGGGCCGGCGACCAGGGCATCATGTTCGGTTACGCCTGCAAGGAAACGCCGGACCTCATGCCGGCTCCGATCTATTATTCCCACCGTATCCTGCAGCTGCTCGCCACCGCCCGTAAAAGCGGCGAAGGCGAAGCGGCAAAGCTCGGCCCCGACGCCAAGAGCCAGGTCACGGTTCGTTACGTCGACGGCAAGGCGGCGGAAGCCGTATCCATCGTTCTGTCCACGCAGCATCTCGATGCAAGCTGGGATTCGAAGAAGGTTCGCGCCGTTGTCGAGCCCTATATCCGCGAAGCTCTGGGCGACCTGAAGATCGCTGACGATTGCCAGTGGTATATCAACCCGACCGGCAAGTTCGTCATCGGCGGTCCCGATGGTGACGCCGGCCTAACGGGTCGCAAGATCATCGTCGACACCTATGGCGGCGCTGCGCCCCATGGCGGCGGTGCATTCTCCGGCAAGGACACGACCAAGGTCGACCGTTCCGCCGCCTATGCCGCCCGTTATCTCGCCAAGAACGTCGTGGCTGCCGGCCTTGCCGAGCGCTGCACGATCCAGATTTCCTACGCAATCGGCATCGCCCAGCCGCTGTCGATCTATGTCGATCTGCATGGCACCGGCAAGGTCAGCGAAGATCAGGTCGAGGCCGCGATCCGTAAGGTCATGGACCTTTCGCCGTCGGGCATTCGCCGTCATCTCGATCTCAACAAGCCGATCTACGCCAAGACGTCTTCCTACGGCCATTTCGGCCGCAAGGCTGGCCGTGACGGCTCCTTCTCATGGGAGAAGCTCGATCTGGTGAAGCCGCTCAAGGAAGCTTTGAGCGCTTGAAGCATTTCCAGTAAAATTGCGTAGCGGTTTTACGTCCGGAAAATGCGTCAACCAGATATCGCGCTTGTTATTTGACGGCGATTGAGAGATACCGTCACCAACTTTTGTAACCCGCACAGCGCCTCATGTGGCGCTGTGCGGGTTAAGTCTATTTGTTCTTGAGAGTATGAGATGACGGAAGAACGGCGTTCGCGCGCGACGGAAGCTTTTTTTGGCCGACGCAAGGGCAAGCCCCTGCGCAATCAGCAGGTCGATACAATCGAGAACCTGTTGCCTTTGCTGAAAATCGATCTGGAAAGCGCCCCGCCGCAAAATCTCGCCGCTCTTTTTCCCGCGGATGTGCGATCGATCCGTCTGGAGATCGGTTTTGGCGGCGGCGAGCATCTCGCCCACCGCGCGGTTGAAAACCCGGAGACGGGTTTCATCGGCGTGGAGCCCTTCGTCAATTCCATGGCCAAGCTGCTGGCCACCGTGCGCGAACGCGAGTTGATGAATATCCGCCTTTACGACGATGATGCGACGCAATTGCTGGACTGGCTGCCCGAGGGATCGATCGATCATATCGATCTTCTCTATCCTGACCCGTGGCCGAAGAAGAAGCACTGGAAGCGTCGTTTCGTTTCGGACGTCAACCTTGCCCGCTTCCATCGTGTGCTGAAACCCGGCGGAAAGTTCTGCTTCGCTTCCGATATCGATACCTACGTCAACTGGACGCTGCAGCATTGCGCCCGCCATGGCGGCTTCGAATGGACGGCGGCGAGCGCTGATGACTGGCGCACGCCCTACGCCAACTGGCCGGGCACGCGTTATGAGAACAAGGCGAAAAGAGAAGGCCGCAGCTCGGCCTATCTCACCTTCATTCGCCGTTGAGCGGCTGATCCCTCAGAGGGCCGCATCCACTTCCGCTGCAAGCGGAATGGAAGGCTGGGCGCCGGCGCGGGTGCAGGCTAGCGAACCTGCGACGGCGGCGCGCTTCAGCGCCTTCTCGAAATCCATTCCCTGATCGAGGCTGGCGGCAAGATAGCCGCAGAAGGTGTCGCCCGCACCGACCGTATCGACCGGCTCGATCTTGAGGCCGGAAGCCCGGAAAACCTTGCCGTTGCGCATCGCGATCACACCATCGGCGCCAAGCGTCACGATCAATGTCTGGCCGGTCCTGTCATGCAGGGCTTTCAGTTCGTTTTCCCGCTCAGAACCGGAAAGGCCGTTCTTTCCGAGCAACAATTCGAACTCGGTTTCGTTGGCTATGACGATATCGGCAAGGCCCGCAAGGCGCGGCCCATCGGCGGTCAGTGGCGCGGTATTGATGACGGTGGTGACGCGCTTTGCCTTCGCAGCCGTCAGCGCCGCTTCGATAGCGGACGCGGGTATCTCGAACTGCAGCATCAAAATATCGCCCGCCGACATTTCCGCCAGGGCTTTCGCGGCGTCGGATGCGGAGACTTCACCATTGGCGGCGGGAATGACCGAGATCATGTTTTCCCCGCCTTCGCCGATAAGGATCACTGCCGTCCCCGTAGGGCCGGGCGTGGTCTTCACCAGTGAGAGATCGGTGCCGGCGTCGCGCAGCAATGTCAGCGCCGGCGCGGCAAAGGTGTCATCGCCCGCAGCCCCTGCCATCTTGACCGTGGCGCCCGCACGCCGTGCGGCCAGCGCCTGGTTGGCTCCCTTGCCGCCGGCGGCCGTGGAGAAGGTCTCGCCCGTCACGGTCTCACCGGGCTTGGGCAGGCGTTTGGCGGTGGCGACGAGGTCCATGTTGATGGAGCCGAAAACAGTAATCATGGAGGGCGTATCCGTATAGAATTCAAGCAAGGCGGCGACTTTGCCCGAGCGGATCACTCGTCGTCAACCACCCGCAACTTTGCCGTTCCCGCCCTGTTCTCGGCAAAGCGTCGAGCCTGCTCGATTTCCCCATGCGAAGTCTCTTTTTCCGTCGGCGAAAAATCGAGGCCCTCGATTTTCTGGCCGCGCGCCAGCACCTTGTCGGAGGAGATCAGCATCATGTCGATATCTTTTTGGGCCAATCCAAAATGGGCCTGCAGCTTGCGCGTCCGGTCGTCCAGCCGCCGCACATCGTCCATGAGAAGGGCGACTTCGCCCTGAATGAGATGTGCCTGCTCGCGCATGCGCTGATCCTTGAGCACGGACTGGATGACCTGTACCGACAGCATCAAGAGCGATGGCGAAACGATGACGACACGGGCGCGGTGAGCGCGTTGCACCAGATATTCGAAATGCTGGTGGATATCGGCGAAGATCGATTCGGACGGCACGAAGATGAAGGCGGTATCCTGCGTCTCGCCGCGGATGAGGTATTTCTCGGCCACATCGCGAATATGCACTTCCATATCGCGGCGGAACTGCTGCACGGCGGCGCGTTTGGTTTCGGGCGTCTCGTCCGCCTTGATGGCGTTCCATGCCTCCAGCGGAAACTTGGCGTCGATGACGAGCGGCGGGGCATTGTTGGGCATCTTGATGGTGCAGTCCGGCCGGTAACCGTTCGAAAGCGTCGGCTGCAACTGGAAGGCCCCGGCCGGAAGCGCATCGGCAATCAGCGTCTCCATGCGCGCCTGTCCGAAGGCGCCGCGCGTCTGCTTGTTGGAAAGAATGGCCTGCAGCCCGACGACGTCCTTGGCCAGATCCTGAATATTGCCCTGCGCGGCGTCGATGACCGCGAGGCGCTCCTGCAGGCGGCTCAGATTCTCATGCGTCGACCGGGTCTGCTCCGTCAGTGTTTCGCCAAGGCGCTGCGACATGCCGTCGAGGCGCTGGTTCAGCGTCTGGCTCATCTCGGTCTGGCGGGTGCCGAGCGTTTCCGCCATGGCGGCGATGCGGCCATGCAGCTCGGACTGTGTTTTCAGGAGGTCGGAGATTTCGCCATCGGCTCCCGCTTTTTTCCCACGGCTCGCCGTCACCAGCCAGGTGGCGACCAGACCGAAAACCAGAGCCGCGAGCAGCGCGCCGAAGCTGATGTCGACGGAGCCGGCCCGCAGCGCGGGATCGAGGAGAACGGAGAAATCTATGCTCATGATTAAATCTAGCAGGTTTCTTGTGATTCGGAAGATCAAAACAAGAACATTCCTGCGGCGGAATTGAGTCGGGCGGGGCGGATGCCGGAGGCGGTTTGAACCTCGTGTTTTTTATTTCCTCCGCGCAAGAGATACGTTATGGGAAGCCATGACCATCAAACCGCTTATCATTTTGCCCGATCCCGTGCTGCGCCAGCAATCGAAACCCATCGAAAAGGTGGATGCCGAGGTGCTGCGTCTTGCCGACGACATGCTGGAAACCATGTATGATGCGCCGGGTATCGGCCTCGCCGCCATTCAGATCGGCGTGGCGCGCCGCATGCTGGTGATCGACGTTGCGCGCGAGGGCGAGGAAAAGACCCCGATCGTCTTCATCAATCCGGAAATCCTCAAGGTGTCGGACGATGTCTCGACCTATGAGGAAGGCTGCCTCTCCATCCCTGATTATTACGCCGAGGTGGAGCGTCCCGCGTCGCTCACGGTGCAATATGTCGGCCGTGACGGCAAGCAGCAGACGGTGGAGGCGGATGGTCTGCTCGCCACCTGCCTGCAGCACGAGATCGATCACCTGAACGGCGTTCTCTTCATCGACCATATTTCGCGGCTGAAGCGCGACATGGTCATCAAGAAATTCACGAAAGCGGCCCGCGCAAAGATCTGATCCGTCCTCTCTGGACCGGAATGGACGACAGGGCAGGGGGCGACGATGGCTCTTCGCATCATTTTTATGGGTACGCCGGAATTTTCCGTTCCCACCCTGCGTGCACTGGTGGAGGCCGGCCACGAGATCGTTGCGGTCTACACCCAGCCGCCGCGTCCCGGCGGCCGTCGTGGCCTCGATCTGCAGAAGTCCCCGGTGCATCAGGCCGCCGAACTGCTGGGCCTGCCCGTACTGACGCCGGTGAACTTCAAGGCAGAGGAAGATCGCCAGAAGTTTCGGGATTTCAATGCCGATGTGGCGGTCGTCGTGGCTTACGGGCTGCTGCTGCCGGAAGCGATCCTCAGCGGCACGCGCCTTGGCTGTTATAATGGTCACGCCTCGCTGCTGCCGCGCTGGCGCGGCGCTGCCCCCATCCAGCGCGCGATCATGGCCGGCGATGCCGAAACGGGCATGATGGTCATGAAAATGGAGAAGGGGCTAGATACCGGCCCCGTCGCGCTGACCGCAAAGGTCGCGATCGATGAGAACATGACCGCCGGAGAATTGCACGACAGCCTGATGCTGGCCGGCGCGCGGCTGATGCGGCAGGCTATGGACAAGCTGGAATCCGGCGACCTGCCGCTCGTCACGCAGGCGGAAGAAGGCGTTCTCTATGCCGCGAAGATCGACAAGGGCGAGACCCGCATCGATTTTTCGAGGCCGGCGCAGGACGTGCACAATCACATTCGCGGCCTTTCACCTTTTCCAGGCGCTTGGCTGGAAATGGACATCGGCGGCAAGGCGGAGCGTGTGAAGGTTCTGGCCTCCGAACTGGCAAGCGGCATGGGAGAGGCGGGCGCGGCGCTCGATGACGCCCTCACCATTGCCTGCGGCAGCGGCGCCGTGCGGCTAACTCGTTTGCAGAAGGCGGGCGGCAAGCCGATGTCGGCGGCTGATTTCGTGCGCGGCACACCGGTTCCGACCACAACGAGGCTCGGCTGATGCCACGTTTCCGCATGACCGTCGAATATGACGGCACGCCTTATTACGGCTGGCAGAGACAGGATAACGGCCCCTCGGTTCAGGGGGCGCTGGAGGCTGCGGTTCGCTCGTTGACGGGAGAGAGCGTCTCCATTCGCGGCGCCGGCCGTACCGATTCCGGCGTGCATGCCGTCGGGCAGGTCGTCCACGTCGATCTTTCTCGAGACTGGGAACCCTACAAGCTTCGCAACGCGCTCAATGCGCATCTCGCCATGGCGGGCGAAGCTGTGGCCGTCCTCGATGCCGCTTCCGTGACCGAGGATTTCGACGCCCGGTTTTCCGCCCTTCGTCGGCACTACCTTTACCGCATCATCTGCCGCAAGGCCCGGCTGGCGCTGGAGCACAAGCGGGCATGGTGGGTGTCGAAGGACATGGACCATGAGCGCATGCATGAAGCGGCCCAGATGCTTGTCGGCCGGCATGATTTCACCACCTTCCGCTCCGTGCATTGTCAGGCGAACAGCCCCGTGCGCACGCTCGACCGGCTGGATGTGACGCGCACCGGCGATCTCATCGAGATACGTGCGACGGCGCAGAGCTTCCTGCATAACCAAATCCGTTCTTTCGCGGGTACGCTGAAACTGGCGGGCGAAGGCACGATGACGCCCGAGGATGTGCGCGCCGCACTGGAGGCGCGGGATCGCAAGGCCTGCGGCCCGGTCGCGCCGCCGGACGGTCTCTATTTCATGCAGGTCGATTATCCCGACGTCATTCCGCCGCGTCGCAGGTACCCTGAAGCCGATATGGCTGAGGACGCGGACTGACCGCGAAAACCCACGCCGGTTCTCAGGCTGGGTAAACGCCGAGAAAACGCTGCAGCGCTTCCGACAGAAGCATGCCGGGCACCAGCAGCGTCATGACGATGGCCGAGACGAGCAGCGACTGGTCGCGGATGAAGAACCGCACAATTCGCGAGAAAGCGAAGACCAGCGACAGAAGCAGCGCCAGCCAGAGAATGGCGATCAGCCCCTGCAAGGGCGGCAGGAAGAATGCGATCAGGATCAGAACCGCATAGGCATAGGAAAATGGCAGCGACAGCCAGTTCATGGTGGTGACGAGCGGCGCGAATTTTTCCCGTGCGCCGAAGGCAAACAGCAGCATGCCGATCAACAGCAGCGGCACGATCCAGCAGATGGCCTCGACCATCGCCAGACGGAAGAAGAAGATGAAGCCGGTTCCGGTGCCGGGCGGATAGCTGGCGAGGAAGGCGGCGCGCAGCCACAGCCATGAAACCAGCATGGCCGGCAGGCACCAGAGGGCGGAATAGAAGGACCGCCACATGCCGCGTTCGGAGAGGTCCAGATAACGCGCGCCATTATGGTCGCCGAGCAGCAGAAGCCAAAGGCCCGTCAGATAAAGCCTTATTTCACTTGCCGTCGGCATGGGCGAACCAGCGTTCGATAAAGGTCTCGTAAATGCGCGTCAGCGTCTCGAGATCGGCAACGGCCACACGCTCATCGACCATATGCATGGTTTGCCCGACGAGGCCGAATTCCACCACCGGGCAATAATCCTTTATGAAACGCGCATCCGAGGTGCCGCCGGTGGTCGAAAGCTTCGGTTCCTTACCCGTCACGGCCTCCACCGCGCCGGAAAGCGACGAGATGAGGGCATTGTTCCGGGTAAGAAAGACATGAGCCGGGCGGTCGGCCCAGACGATATCATATTTCACCGGTGCACGGTCGGGGCGAAGTTCGCCTTCCGCCGCGGCGGCATCGAGGCGGCGGATGATTTCCGCGCGCAGGCTCTCTGCAGTCCACGTATCGTTGAAACGGATGTTGAAGGAGGCCGTCGCCCGCGCCGGGATCACATTGGTGGCGGCATTGCCGGTATCGACGGTCGTTACTTCCAGATTGGAGGGCTGGAAATTGTCGGTGCCATGATCGAAGGGTGGATGCATCAGCGCATGGGTCAATTGCAGCAGACCGCGAATGGGATTGTCGGCGAGATGCGGATAGGCGGCATGTCCCTGCACGCCATGGACCGTGATGCGGCCGGAAAGCGATCCCCGGCGGCCGATCTTGATCATGTCGCCAAGCTGGTCGGGATTGGTCGGCTCGCCAACCACGCAGGCGTCCCATGTCTCGCCCTTGGCGGCCGCCCATTCCAGCAGCTTGGAGGTGCCGTTGATCGACGGGCCTTCCTCATCGCCTGTAATCAGGAAAGAGACGGAGCCCTGCGGCTTGCCGTGTTTTTCGATATGGCGGGCAATGGCGGCAACGAAACAGGCGATGCCGCCCTTCATGTCCACTGCACCGCGACCGAACATTTCGCCGCCGGCGATTTCGGCCGCAAAGGGCGGATGGCTCCATGCGGCCTCATCGCCCACCGGAACGACATCCGTATGGCCCGCAAACATCAGATGCGGACCCTCGGTGCCGAGACGGGCGTAAAGGTTCTCCACGTCAGGCGTTCCCGCCTCGCTCGCCACCATCCTGTCCACCTGGAAACCAAGCGGCGAAAGCAGGGTGTCGAGCAGGGAAAGCGCGCCGCCTTCCGCAGGCGTCACCGAAGGGCAACGGATGAGGGCGGCGAGATTGGCAACGGGATCGGTCGTGGTCATGGCAGTCGCTTTATATCAGTCGCGCAGAAGCTCATTGATGCCGGTCTTGGAGCGGGTCTTTTCATCGACGCGCTTGACGATGACGGCGCAATAGAGGCTCGGGCCCGGTTCGCCATTCGGGAAAGGCTTGCCCGGCATGGTGCCGGCAACGACGACGGAATAGGGCGGCACTTCGCCATAGGTGATCTCGCCGGTGGCGCGGTCGACGATCTTGGTGGACTTGCCGATGAAGACGCCCATGCCGAGAACCGCGCCTTCACGCACGATGCAGCCTTCGACGACTTCCGAACGGGCGCCGATGAAGCAATTGTCCTCGATGATCGTCGGGCCCGCCTGCAAGGGCTCCAGAACGCCGCCGATGCCGACGCCGCCGGAGAGGTGCACATTCTTGCCGATCTGTGCGCAGGAGCCGACAGTCGCCCAGGTGTCGACCATCGTGCCTTCATCGACATAGGCGCCGAGATTGACGAAGGAGGGCATCAACACGACGTTCTTGGCGACATAGGCGGAGCGGCGCACCACGGCGTTCGGCACGGCGCGGAAACCGGCGGCGCGGAACTGGTTTTCACCCCAGTTTTCGAACTTCGACGGCACCTTGTCCCACCAGGTGGATTCGCCCGGTCCGCCGGTGACGATTTCCATGTCGTTCAGGCGGAAGGAGAGCAGCACGGCCTTTTTCAGCCACTGGTTCACCTTCCAGTTTCCGTCAGCCTGCTTTTCGGCCACGCGTGCCTTGCCGCTATCGAGAAGTTGAAGAGATGTGTCCACGGCGTCGCGAACCTCGCCCTTCGTCGATACGTTCACACCATCGCGGTTGTCGAAGGCGGTTTCGATGATGGTTTCGAGGGAGGTGAGATCCGTAAGGCTCATGGAAAATTCCTTAAAGTCGCGTGGTGTTCGTGGTCACGGATGGTCCCGCGCCGCTGGAAGGCTTTGGTCATTTGATCTAAGGGAGTGTTGGAAAGGCGTCAATGTGATTTGGGTGATTTGGCGCGTCAGACGAAAGGCATGGAAATGACACGACTGAAAAACGGCAAGTTGCGGCGCAAGGACGGGGTATGGGACCCCTTGAAACGCAGTGCCGTGGACAAGCAGCAGGCCGAGGTCGTTCAAAAAACACCGCAGTCGGATTCCCCGTCCTATCGCCTCGCCTATGTGGACATGGATTTCCTCTGCCGTGAGGAATTGCGCCCCGTCAGGCTGCAGCTGGAACTCCTGAAGACGGAAATGGCGCTGACCGAGCGCGGCATCAAATCCACCGTCGTCATGTTCGGCGGCGCCCGCATTCCCGAACCCGGCGGCGAGGCCTGGGCGGCGCGCAACGAGACGCAGAAACGCAATCTGGAGCAATCCTCGGTCTATTACGAGGAGGCGCGTAAATTCGCCCGCCTCTGCACCGACTATGCCGCGAAATCCGATCACCTCGAATATGTCGTGGTCACTGGCGGCGGTCCCGGTGTCATGGAAGCGGGCAATCGCGGCGCTGCCGATGCCGGCGGCCCGTCCATCGGCCTCAACATCGTCCTGCCGCACGAGCAGGCGCCGAACCCCTATGTCACGCCGGAGCTGAGCTTCAACTTCCACTATTTCGCCATTCGCAAGATGCATTTCCTGATGCGGGCGAAGGCGGTGGTGATCTTTCCCGGCGGTTTCGGCACGCTGGACGAATTGTTCGAGGCCTTGACGCTCATCCAGACGAAGCGCATGGAGCCCATTCCGCTCATCCTGTTCGGCGAGAAATTCTGGCGATCGGTGATCAATTTCGAATTCCTGGCGGATTTCGGCACCATCGCGCCTGAAGATATGAATCTTCTGCATTTCGCCGAAACGGCCGACGATGCATGGAAAATCATCTCGGCCCACTACGAACACTGATTATGCTTGGCGCGACGAAGTAATTTTAGGGCTTAATTAGCAATCTTCTTCTAATTTTGCCCCGTCGCGCTGCAGCGCACTGTCCCCTGGGGACGGGCCTCCATGACGGAGATTTATCATCCGTTGACGTCAGCCTTTTCGGGCGGGCGATTTGATCGAGGCCAAAATGTTCAATTTCCAAGTGAAGTCGCTTGCGACCAAGCTGATCCTCGTAACCGGCTGCGCCATCACCACGGTTCTCGTTGCATCGAATTCCTTCCTCATTTCCCAGACGAGTGAGCGCGTGCACGCGCTGACCATGGATCAGGCCAATACCGAAGCGCGCGCCATCGCCAACGTCATCGCCGCCGATGTCGGTGAACTCGGCAGCGCCGCGCGCTCCATGGCCGGCGTCATCGGCCGTGCGCATCAGGCGAAATCGATGGATCGCCCCGGCATCGTCAACATCCTCAAGGCCAATGTCGAGCAGAATGCCTTTGCTTTCGGAAGCTGGTTCTGCGAGCAGCTCGGTCTCTTTGACGGGCAGAGCAAGGAGATTGCGGGCAGGCTCGATCTCGGCACCAATGAAAACGGCGCGTTTGCGCCCTATTGGTCGAAGACCCAGAAGGGCGACATCCAGTTCTCGACCTTCAAGAATGATTATCAGGCGGAATGGTATGCGCTCGCCTCCAAATCCGGCAAGGGCGCCATCACCCAGCCCTATCTCGCCGAAGGCACGGAAGTACCCACAACCATGACCTCGCTTGCCTATCCGGTCATGTCGGACGGCAAGATGATCGGCGTGGCGGGTGTCGATATCTCGCTGGCCTCGCTGTCGCAGAAGCTGCAGGCGCTGCATCCTTTCGAGACCGGCCGTGTAACGCTCGTTTCGCAGGGCGGCCAGTGGCTGGTGCCGCCGACGCCCGCGCAGAACATGAAAGCCTATGACGGAGACGGTGCGAGCACCGTTCAGGCGGCGATCACCTCCGGCAAGCAGGGCCTCATCGAAAATCTCGGCCTCGATACGGACGCGCCCTATAATCGTCTCGTTTATCCCTTCGCCGTTCCGGGTCTCAACGCGACCTGGGTGGTGCTGGTGGATATTCCCCATCAGGCCCTGAACGCACCGGTTCAGGAACAGACCTACATGATGATCATCGGCGCGATCGTCATTCTCGCCGCCGTCATCACCGCGCTTTATTTCGCCGTGCGCCATTTCGTCCGCAATCCGCTTGCCTCGCTGGTTTCCGACGTCAGGACGCTGAGCGACGGTCACTACGATGTGCCGGTTTCCGGACAGGAACGTCGGGATGAGACGGGTGCGGTGGCTACCGCACTGGAAGGTTTCCGCGCGAAGCTTGCCGGCATCCGCGAGATGGAGGCCGAAGCCGAGGCCCAGCGTGGTCACGCGGAAACGGCGCGCCAGCGCTCGGAATCCGAGCGGACTGAAAACAGCCGCATGCAGCAGCACATTGTCGGCGTGCTGGGTGCCGGCCTCAATGCGCTTTCGCAGGGCAATCTCACCTACCGTATCGAGGACGAGTTCCCCGGCGAATATGCGAAGCTGCGCGAAGACTTCAACTCGGCGCTTGCGAGCCTCGAGGAAACCGTTTCCACCGTCAATGCAACCGTCGTCAGCATCGGTAATGGCACGGGCGAAATCACCCGCGCCGCCAGCGATCTTTCGCACCGCACGGAACAGCAGGCCGCAAGCCTGGAAGAAACCGCTGCCGCCCTCAATGAGCTGACCGCGCAGGTCAATTCCAGTGCGGAAAACGCCGCAGAGGCGGCCGGAGCCGTCAGCCATGCGTGCGACGATGCGGGCAAGTCGGGTGAGGTCGTGCAGCAGGCCGTAAATTCCATGGAAGGCATCGCGCAATCCTCGGCCGAAATCTCCCGCATCATCGGGGTTATCGACGAGATCGCCTTCCAGACCAATCTTCTGGCGCTGAATGCCGGCGTGGAAGCCGCCCGCGCCGGTGACGCCGGCAAGGGCTTTGCCGTCGTCGCACAGGAAGTCCGCGAACTGGCGCAGCGGTCCGCCACTGCCGCCAAGGAGATCAAGGGTCTCATCAACACCTCGGCCATGCAGGTGGGCGAGGGCGTCCAGCTGGTCGGCAAGGCCGGTGAGACGATGAAAAAGATCGCCGATCAGGTTCTGCAGATCAACCAGCTGATACGGCAGATTTCCGCTTCCGCCAGCGAGCAGGCAGTCGGCCTCAAGGAGATCAATTCCGCCGTCACCCAAATGGATCAGGTGACCCAGCAGAATGCGGCAATGGTGGAAGAAACTACCGCTGCGAGTGTGACGCTGAACAGCGAGGCCGAAACGCTGAAGTCGCTCGTTGCCGGTTTCTCCGTTTCCGGCGGCCATTCCAGCCAGCAACTTCGCGCCACGGCGGCGGCAATGCGTGCACCCGCCGCTCCGGCGCAGGCGTCGGGCCGCCCGGCCGCGCCCCGCGCCCGCCCGAGAGCCAACGGTGCAAACGCTTTGGCGCAGGATGACTGGACGGAGTTCTGACGCGCCATTTCCGCCTCAAATGAAAAGGGCCGCTGGTATCGCCAGCGGCCCCTTTTCATGTCCGCTTCCTTCACAGACGGGCGAAACGTTCCGTCAGCAATTCGAAGAAACCGTCGGCATCCACATTGCGCATCACGCGGGCATTGGCGGGCCGTTCGGTAACATTCCACCAGTCCACCACGGTCATGCCCATGGTGAGTTCCGAATGGACCTCGATTTCGACATTGCACTCGCGACCCTGAAACAGTTCGGGTTTGACGAGATAGGCAATGACGGTCGGATCATGCAGCGGGCCGCCATCCGAGCCATATTTTTCGATGTCGAAACGCTCGAAGAATTCCAGCATTTCCGCCATGGCGATGGCCGGCCGTGTGCCAATGTCGCGAATGCGGCTGACCCGAGCCTTGGTCGTCAGCAACTGATGGGTAACGTCGAGCGGCATCATGACGATCGGCATGCCAGAGCGGAAGACGATATCGGCGGCCTGCGGATCGACATAGATGTTGAATTCCGCCGCGGGCGTGATGTTGCCGCCCTCGAAGAAGCCGCCGCCCATCATCACCAGTTCCTTGACGCGGTCGGCGATCTCAGGCGCCTTCAGGAGCGCCAGCGCCACATTGGTCAGCGCGCCGAGCGTGCAGAGCGTTACGGTGCCGGCGGGTTCCCGCATCAGCGTTTCGATGATGAAATCGACCGCGTGCTGCTTTTGCGCTTCCATGGTCGGCTCATCGAGAACCGGGCCGTCGAGGCCGGTGCTGCCGTGAACGTGCTCGGCGGTGATGGGCTTGCGCACCAGCGGCTTCTCGGCGCCCTCATAGACGGGAATATCGGTGCGGCCGCACAATTCGCTGATGATGCGGATGTTGCGGCTGGTCAGCTTCAGCGGAACGTTGCCGGCGACGGCGCACAATCCGAGAATGTCGATTTCCTCCGGGCTTGCGAAGGCGAGCATGATTGCCGCCGCGTCGTCCTGGCCCGGATCGGTGTCGATAATGATTTTTCTGCGTTCTGCCATGTCTTGCCCGCCGTTGAGATGAGCGCTTTTTTTCGAGCGGCGGATGCTCACTTGTCAAGCCTCATTCCCCGGTGTCCCCTTTGCTCGTCGCCGCGCCTTGCGTATTGCGGTTGTGCTTCCCATATTGCAGGGGCCGGTGCGATTGACCGGCGAGGTTGCCGGAAGCGGGACCGCGAAACGTCGCTTGGTTGCAAGGACAAAAGAGACATGAGCCGCATGACGCCATTCACCCACCCGCTTCTGCTGGGTTTTGATGCCATGGAAAAAACGCTGGAGCGCATGGCGAAGGCCAATGACGGCTATCCTCCCTACAACATTGAGCGCCTGCCCGGTGGGGAAGACGTGCCGGAACGCCTGCGCATCACCATCGCGGTTGCCGGTTTTTCGCAGGACGATCTGGATGTGACGACGGCCGATAATCAGCTCGTCATTCGCGGACGCCAGCAGGAACAGGAGAAACGCGATTTTCTCTATCGCGGCATCGCGGCGCGCCAGTTCCAGCGGGTTTTCGTGCTTGCCGATGGCATGCAGGTCAGGGAAGCGCGCCTGCGCAACGGCCTTCTTTCCATCGATCTGGTCCGGCCGGAAATTTCAAACGTGGTGAAGAAAATTAATATTTCCGTCTCAGAGTAGAACGTGAACGCCGGAATCCGACACGAATCGCTCGGCGTGAAGAAGGAGGCTGAAATATGCTGTTGAAAGAAGCGCATGCGCGTCTCACCCAATCCCAGCTCGCCCATATCGGCGAAGGAGAAGTGGGATATATCCGCAAGATCCGCGCGGAAGACGTCAGCCGCTGTTTCCCGGAAGCGCCCGATCTCGATCCGCAATTGGACCTTTGGGCGCTGTTCGGTGCAGATGGTACGCCGATCCTCCTGACGGACAACCGGTCCAGTACGTTTTTCAAGGCTGCCGAAGACGATCTCCAGACCGTCAGCCTGCATTGAAGAAAAAAGCCCGCTTTTGAGCGGGCTTTTTCTTGAGCGGGTTAAAGGAACGGGCGGTCCGGCATGTCGTCGATGGAGATGACGCCGTCCTTGTTCTTGTCCAGCCGTTCAAACATCTTTTCGCCGGCGGCGGTGAATTCGGCCTTGCTGACCTGACCGTTCTCGTCGGTATCGGCCCAGCGGATCAGCGCGAAACCTGCACCCTTGCCGCCATGCTTGCCCCAGCCCTGATGGCCGAAACGGCCGCCATGTTCGCGCTCGGCATGTCTTTCGGCGCGCTTGCCCTCGGGGCCCTTGCCGTCTTCGGCTTTGGCGTCCTCACGCTCGGGGCGCGGATTGGCGGCGCGGAAAGCTTCCATCTTCGCCTGGCGATACTCACGCATTTCCTTCGGCGTGATCGAGCCGTCCTTGTCCTTGTCGATCTCGGTGAAGAGCGTGTCCTGACGGGCGGCGAATTCCTCCTTGGAAACCTTGCCGTCCTTGTTGGTGTCAGCCACCTTCAGCAGGTGAACGAAGGCCGCTTCCTGGCGGATCGGCATGCGCTCGCCATGGCCTTTGCCCGGAGCGGGCGGGGCGGCAAAGCTTGCCGTCGCGGCCGTGCCGATCAAAAGGGCTGCGCCAAGAGCAGACAGGGCGATTTTTCGTGTGGTCATCGTCATTACCTTTCTTTGGTGTCCCTGAAGAGAAGATAGTGACGTCCAGCAAGCCCGACCACTTAAACATCCGTAAGGTGGATGAAGCTTCGGTAATGTTCGCTGCTCAGCCTGCGACGGTTTTCGTCAGGAAGCCGGCCAGGTCGTCGGTGATGTAGTCGATATGCTCATCCGTCGCGGCGGGGATTTCCCAGCGCTCCATGATGATGCCCTCGAGATTGGCGGGGACGAGCAGAACGGTCTTCATGCCGAGCGCCTTGGGCGCCGCCAGATTGCGCGGTAAATCCTCGAACATGGCGGCCTTTTGCGTGTCGAGCTTCGCAAGCGCCGCGAACTTCTCATAGGTCGCGCTGGCCGGTTTCGGCAGATAGCCTGCGGCGACGATATCGAAAATATCCTCGAAATGATCGAGAATGCCGAGCGCACCGGCGGCGGCCTGCGCATGTTTGACGCTGCCGTTGGTAAGGATGAATTTGCGGCCCGGCAAAGCCTTGATTGCCTCACCGAGTTCCGGATGCGGTTTCAGCGCCGAATAATCGATGGCATGGGCGCGTTCCAGAAACTCGTCCGGGCTGATGCCGTAATGGATCATCAGCCCCTGAAGCGTCGTGCCGTGGTCATGATAATAGCGCTTCTGCAGTGCCCGGGCCTCGTCGGGATCGAGCTTCAGAAGCTCCGCCACATAAGCCGTCATGTTACGGTCGATCTGCGAAAACAGGTTGATGTGATGCGGATAGAGCGTGTTGTCGAGATCGAAGACCCATTCGCTCACATGGTCGAAATCGGCGGCTTCTGGCAGGTTTTTCGGCTTTGTGTCCATGGCCTGCTTTATGCCCGTTTCGAAGGCCGAAGAAAATCGAAAAGACGACGATTGATCAGAAAATCGGGCTTGGCTGCGGCCTCCGGCCCATGATACCGCCAAAGCCATGGAACTCTGGATAGGCATCACTTTCGCAAGCGCGTTCTTGCAGAACCTGCGCTCGACCCTGCAGAAGCACCTCAAGGGCATGATGGGCACCACGGGCGCGACCTTCGTGCGCTTCGTGTTCGGCATGCCTTTCGCTCTCGCCTATCTTGCTTTCCTGCATTTCGGGCTCGGTCGCCCACTGCCGGTGCCCAACACGTCCTTTGCCGTGTGGGCGACGGTCGGCGCCATGGCGCAGATTGCCGCCACCTTCCTGCTGGTGCACCTGTTCTCGTTTCGCAACTTCGCGGTTGGAACGGCCTATTCCCGCACAGAACCGGCGCAGGCGGCACTGTTCGCGCTTATCTTCATCGGGGAAAGCGTCAATGGCGGCACATTGGCGGCCATCGCCATCTCGGTCGCCGGCGTCATGCTGATTTCGGTGGCGCGCACGGAAGTCACGCCCGCTTCCTTCTTCACCTCGATCTTCAGCCGGACGGCGGGTATCGGCCTTGCCTCGGGCGCTTTCTTCGGCCTGTCGTCGGTCGCCTATCGATCGGCGTCGCTTGCGCTTGCGCCGAGCCTTCCCGCTCCGGACGCGATGATGCAGGCAGGTTTTACCCTCGTTGTCGTCATCGTCATGCAGACGGTTTCGATGTTCCTGTGGATCGTCTGGCGCGAGCGGGAAGAGTTGCGGCGCATCGCCAGGGTGTGGAAACCGTCGCTTGCGGTCGGTTTCGTGGGCGCTACGGCCTCGTTCGGCTGGTTCACGGCGATGACCCTGCAGCAGGCCGCCGTGGTGAAGGCATTGGCGCAGGTTGAGATGCTTTTCGCCTTCGCCTCGACCGTGCTTTTCTTCAAGGAGAAGATCAACCGGCTCGAACTGTCCGGCTGCCTGCTGATTGTCGTGGGTGTGCTGTCGCTGCTGGCATTCGGCTGAATGCCTGTCGTGGCGGACAGGCTTGCCGTCCGCCACATGAAGCCTATCAGGGCACGATGAGCGTGCCGGCGCCTTCCGTGAAGATTTCCAGAAGGACGGAGTGGGGCGTCTTGCCGTTGAGGATCACCACGCCCTGAACACCGGCCTTGATAGCGTCGATGCAGGTCTCGACCTTCGGGATCATACCACCGGAAATCGTGCCGTCCTTGATGAGCGCACGCGCCTGCGAGACGGTAAGTTCCTTGATGAGTTCCTTGTTCTTGTCGAGAACGCCGGGAACGTCGGTGAGAAACAGCAGACGCGAGGCGTGAAGCGCACCCGCAATCGCGCCGGCGAAGGTATCGGCGTTGATATTGTAGGTGGCGCCATCGCGGCCAGGTGCGACCGGGGCGATGACCGGGATCATTTCCGACTTGGCGAGCAGGTCGAGCAGGGTGCGGTCGACTTCGGTGACTTCGCCGACGAAGCCGAGATCGAGCACACGTTCGATATTGCTGTCGGGATCGATGACGGTCTTTTTCGCCTTTTCGGCGAAGACCATGTTGCCGTCCTTGCCGCACAGGCCGATGGCCCATTCGCCCGTCTGGTTGATGAGGGCGACGATTTCCTTGTTGATCGAGCCGGCCAGAACCATTTCGACGATCTCGACCGTCTTGGCGTCAGTGACGCGCAGGCCGCCCTCGAATTTCGATTCGATGCCCATCTTGGTCAGCATCGCGCCGATCTGCGGGCCGCCGCCATGCACGACGATGGGGTTAATGCCCGATTGCTTCAAAAGGGCGATGTCTTCCGCGAAAGCCTTGCCGAGCGTGGAATCCCCCATGGCGTGGCCGCCATATTTCACCACGATGGTCTTGTTCTCGTATTTCTGCATGAAAGGCAGAGCCTGTGCGAGCAGCCGCGCCTGAGTTTCGCTTTCGGAAGACGTCATCTAAAAACCTCGGTCTGTGGTTGCGGCCGTTGAAAGCCTGTCACCGCTCTAAAGCAAGTCTTTGACGGATGAAATAACCTCCTGGCCTTATTGTGTCGGCAGCGGTCAAATTTCTTTTTTTTGGCTGTCCCAGCGCTGTAATGCGATTGACATAAAGGCCCAATGGGACCAGCCTTGCAGGGGAAAGGGGAGGGGTTAATTCAGGGCGATATGGGATGTCGCGCGCCGCGGAAGCGATGCTGACCTGAACGACCGAGGAGCGAGAGACCACATGACGGCACCCGATCGAGACAAGCAAAGCGGTTTGCGGGATGAAGTCCTTGCGGGCGAATATGTGCTGGGTGCCCTGCCGCCGGAAAGCATGGCGGAGCTTGCCAAGCGCGTCAAACGCGACCGCCAGTTCGCGGCCATGGTCAGGCGCTGGCGGGACAATCTGGCGGAAACCGAATATCGCGAAAACGCGACCGTCGCCGCGCTGCTGGAGCGGGACCCAAGCCGCTCCGGCCTGCCGTTCAGGGGCCAGCCGCTGCGGGGTGGCAGCATGTTCGCAGCCATGCTTTCGGAGGTCTGGCATTCCGTGCGCTTCTGGCGCCTTCTGGCGTTGACGTCGACGCTCTGGACCGCCGTTCTGCTTTTCACCATCGCCTGAGAGGCGTGCCTCTCAAAGAGAGATCGTTCTGACGATCTCGGCCCGCAGGCTATCCAGCCCGAATGATTTTTCCGAGGATGTGGCGAGGACTTCCGGATAGGCGGCGGGACGCTTGCGGATTTTCTCCAGCGTTTCGCCGATCAGACGCGGAACGCCGGCATCCTTGATCTTGTCCGTCTTCGTCAGCACGATCTGGTAGGAAACGGCCGCCTTGTCGAGCAGGTTCAGAACCTCCTCGTCATTCTTTTTCACGCCGTGGCGGGAATCGATCAGCACGTAAACGCGCTTCAGGGTCGCACGGCCGCGCAGATAATCGAAGACGAGCTTGGTCCAGGCGTCGACCTGATCCTTGGGGGCCTGCGCATAACCATAACCGGGCATGTCGACCAGCGCCATCGGAGGCAGATCGCCCGCTTCGCCGGAATAACCATCCGGAACGAAATAGTTGAGTTCCTGCGTGCGTCCGGGCGTATTGGATGTGCGGGCGAGCCCCTTATGGCCCACCAGCGCATTGATGAGCGAGGACTTGCCGACATTCGAACGACCGGCGAAGGCAATCTCCGGCGGGCCTTCGGGCGGCAGGAATTTCATTGCGGGAACGCCGCGAATGAAGATCCAGGGTCGCCCGAACAGGGGCTTTTCGGTTGCCGTGCCGGTCTCACTCATTTCGATTGCACCGGCTTTCGCTTGAACAGCCCCTTGATGTTGTCGAACAGCTCGATCTTGGCGCCCTGGCGCTTCATGATGACGGCCTGCTGGGTGATGGACAGCGTATTGTTCCATGCCCAGTAGATGACCAGACCGGCCGGGAAGGAGGCCAGCATGAAGGTGAAGATCAGCGGCATCCAGTTGAAGATCATCGCCTGCGTCGGATCGGGCGGAGTCGGGTTCATGCGCATCTGCAGGAACATGGTGATGCCCATGACAAGTGGCCAGACACCGATCATCAGGAAGTGCGGCACATCATAGGGCAGAAGGCCGAAGAGGTTGAACAGCGACGTCGGATCGGGCGCGGAAAGGTCGTGAATCCAGCCGAAGAACGGCGCATGCCGCATTTCGATGGTGACGTAGATGACCTTGTAGAGCGCGAAGAAGACCGGGATCTGCAGCAGCATCGGCCAGCAGCCGGCAACCGGGTTGATCTTCTCTTCCTTGTAGAGCTGCATCATCGCCTGCTGCATGGCCATGCGGTCATCGCCATGCTTGGCCTTCAGCTCTTCCATCTTCGGCTGCACGCGCTTCATGTTCGCCATGGAAGCATATTGCTTGCTGGCGAGCGGGAAGAAGAGCGCCTTGACGACGATGGTGGTAAGCAGGATCGCCACGCCGAAATTGCCAAAATAACGGAAGAAGAAATCCATCAGTTTGAACATCGGCTTGGTGATGAAGTAGAACCAGCCCCAGTCGATCAGAAGGTCGAACTTCGGAATGGCGTAGGTCGTCTCGTAACGGTCGACCAGCGGCACTTCCTTGGCGCCAGCGAAAACGAGGCTCTTCAGCTCGATCGACTGGCCGGGCTCGACCGTCATCGTGTCGCTCTTGAAATCGGCCTGATAGCTCGGCTGATTGCCGGTGATATGCGAAAAGCGGGTTTCGAACGGCGTCGTCTGCGGCGGAACGATGGCAGCAGCCCAATATTTGTCGGTGATGCCGAGCCAGCCGCCGGTTGCCTTGGCAATAGTTACCGGTGCTTCTTCAACATCCTTGTATTTTTCTTCCGTCAGGCTGCCGTCTTTGCCCGAAACGCCAAGAAAGCCTTCATGGATGACGAAGACGGGCGGGATCGCTGGCTTGTTGTTACGCGTCACGCGGCCATAGGTGGCGAAGGAGACCGCAGCCTGTCCGGGGTTCTCGACCTTGTCGGCGACCGAGATCATGTAATGCTCGTCGATCGAAACCGTACGGGAGAAAACCACACCCTTGGAATTGGTGTAGGTGAGGGTGACCGGGGTGGTTTCCGTCAGCTTGTCGCCGCTTGCCAGCGTCCAGACGGTGGTCGGACCGGGAACGCCGCCGACTTCCTGTGCCGCAACGTAACCGAGTTCGGTGAAGTAGCCGTCCTTGGTGTCGGAGGGCGAGAACAGCGTGATGATCGGGCTCGAGTCATCGACGGTCTCATGGTAGTCCTTGAGCCGGATGTCATCGAAGCGGGCGCCGGTAAGGTTGATCGAGCCGGCGATGGCGTTGGTCTCGATGGCCACGCGCTGGGTTCTTGCAATCGACTCTTCGCGGGTCGCCGTGGCGGCAGTCTGCGGTGAGGAGGCGGGCGGTGCGCCTTCAACGGCGGCGCCTGGTGCTGCACCCGGCGCCGGCTGCTGTTGCTGCGTCGTCTGCTGCTGCTGCTGCTGCGCCTGGCGGGCCTCTTCGGCGCGGCGCTGCTGCTCGATACGCGGATTCATGTAAAGGAATTGCCAGGCGAGGACGATGACAACCGAAAGGGCTATCGCGATGAAGTAATTACGGTTCTTTTCCATCATTCTTTCCTGGAGCGGGTCTCCTGGGACCGTTTCGGTTTCGCCGTTCCTTCAATTCGCTCGTTAAGGAGAGACTGAAGTTTCGGGAAGGCCGTATCGAGCACGTCCCTGCGGGCGACAATCACATAGTCATGACCGGGCTTCATTGCGAATCCGGCAGAAAGCCTGACGGCTTCCTTGAGACGGCGGCGCATGCGATTTCGCTCGACCGCGTTGCCTTGTCTTTTCGTTACGGTAAAACCGACGCGAGGCTCGGTTTCCGGGGCTTTCCGGTCAAGCACTTCCAGAAGAAAGGTGCCTCCCCGCCGTTTTTCTCCTGCCTGAACGGCAAGGAAATCCGACCGGTTTTTAAGCCGGCCGGGCAGTTTTCCTGTCTTACTCATGTGCCCGCGACTTTCACCGGGTCACAGAGGCGGCAATTAAGCCGAAAGACGAGCGCGGCCGCGCGCACGGCGGGCTGCGAGAACCTTGCGGCCGCCAGCGGTAGCCATACGGGCGCGGAAGCCATGGCGACGCTTGCGGACAAGCTTGGACGGTTGGTAAGTACGCTTCGACATTTATTTAATACCGCGGTGTGCGGCCCTTCTTGAATTTGCAATAATTTGCAAGAGCGTTTCGTTTTTTGCACGGCTAACCCCGCCTGGGCGAGCTTTCAATGGCCGAGCGTGCGCGGCTTATAAGGGCATAGGCCGAGCAAAGTCAATTGCCGAAGGGGTTTTCGCGCTTCACCTTTTGCGGAAAACGCACCGTCGTCTCCTTCGCCGACTGCCGATAGGGGCCGATTCCGGCGCGCAATCGATAAAATCTGAAATTCTTTCTTAACGCAGCATTGATAAATCTTGTGACGCGAAAAGTTATGCCAGCTTCCCATTTTCATCGCGCGGCTGGTTTTTGTTGGGGGAACGAAGTTGAGAATTCGCGGTCGTATCAATCTACTTGTCGGGCTGATGAGCCTTGTGGCCTGTACCATTGGCGGGCTGTCCATCTATGCGATCAACGAATTCTGGGTTCGGTCGCATCACTTCGAGGAAGCGGCCGAAAGGGCCTACAAGGGCGAGGCGCTCAACCGCCTGGTAACGGCAGTCGTCATGGAGGCGCGCGGTGTCTACGCGGCAGCCGATGTGGCGGCAGCCACCCCCTTCGCCGACGGCATGGTCAAAAACCTCGACGCCATGGAAAAGCTCATTGCCAGCTGGGCGCCGCTCGTGCCGGCGGAACAACAGGCGAGTTTCGACAAGCTTGTCGGCCGGTCCAAGGAATTCCGCACCTTCCGTCTGGAGACCGTGCGACTGGCGAAGGAAAACGGGCCGCAGGCCGCCAGCCAGCAGGGCAATAACGAGGCGAACCGCGCCAACCGCAAGGCCTATCAGGCGGAGATCGACAGCGTCGTGAAAAACGACCTGGCAGAACTCGAAGTCGTGAAGGCAGGAGTCGATTCTTTCAGCACCGCCATATTCTGGGTGATCGTCGCGGTGACGGTTGCCGGTGTCGGCGCGGGAGCCGCCTTCGGCCTCTACATCGGAACGCGGCAGCTCAGCGCGCCCATCCGCAGGGTTTCGCAGGTGATGAATGCCGTGGCCGATGGAAATCTCGACGCGGACGTCCCCTATCTCGGCCGCAACGACGAAATCGGCGAAATGGCTGCGGCCGTCGAGGTCTTCAAGAAAAACGGCAGCGAAGTGCGCCGCATGAATGCCCAGGAAGCCGCCATGCGCGCCAAGAGCGACGATCTGCAGGCCGGCATGGCCGTCGTCGTCGACGCTGCGGCCCAGGGCGATTTCAGCCGCCGCATCAACAAGGATTATGGCGACGACAACCTCAATCGTTTCGCCGCGACAATCAATTCGCTCCTCACCGGCGTCCATAATGGCGTATCCGAGACCAGCCGCGTCATCGAAGGCCTTGCGCGGGGCGATCTGACGGAGAGAATGGATGGCGAGTTCCGCGGCGTCTTCGCCGAACTTCAGGAGAACGTCAACCAGACGCTGACCAAGCTGCGCGAGACGATGCGGGAAGTGCGCGGCAGCACGGAAGGCATCAGCGGCAACGCGAACGAATTGCGCTCGGCGGCCGACGACCTGTCGAAGCGGACCGAGCAGCAGGCCGCGGCGCTGGAGGAAACCTCCGCCGCTCTGGATGAGATCACCGCCGTCGTCCGCAATTCGACCGACCGTGCGCAGGAAGCCAGCGCCATGGTTGCCGAAACGAAGCAGAAGACGGAAGAGTCCGCCAATGTCGTGCGCGATGCCGTGTCCGCCATGGATCGCATCGAGCACGCCTCGCGCGAAATCAGCCAGATCATCAACGTCATCGACGAAATCGCCTTCCAAACCAACCTGCTGGCGCTGAATGCCGGCGTGGAAGCCGCGCGTGCGGGTGAAGCCGGCAAGGGCTTTGCCGTCGTCGCTCAGGAAGTGCGGGAGCTTGCGCAACGATCCGCAACGGCGGCGAAGGACATCAAGGCGCTGATCACCAAATCCGGCGAAGAGGTCGGGCGTGGCGTATCGCTGGTGCAGAGAACCGGCGGCGCACTGAGCGAAATCGAAACACGCGTTCTGGCAATCAATGAGCACATCCATTCGATCGCCACGGCCGCCAGGGAACAGTCTACCGGCCTGCATGAAGTGAATACCGCCATCAACCAGATGGATCAGGTAACGCAGCGCAACGCCGCCATGGTGGAGGAGACTTCGGCCGCAACCCACAAGCTGAGCAGCGAGGCCGACCATCTCGTGACGCTCGTGGCGCGCTTCAACGTCGGCGCCGAGAATGTGCAGCGCAGCCCCCGCATCGAGCAGCCCGCGAGGCCGATGACGGTTTCCGCCGGACCGGTGGCGGTCTCCGGCAGGACGCCGGCGGTGGCGTCTCCGGCCCGCAAATTGATGAACAGCGTCAGCCGCGCGCTCAATGCCCAGCCCGCGGCGGCATCCGCCCATGGCGACTGGCAGGAGTTCTAGGCGACCGGCGGGTTGCTTCAAAACCGGCTTACCTTCGAACGCCGCCCCTGCCGGGCGGCGTTTGTTTTTCCGGCAATGAAAACCTTTATTTTGCAGCGCATTGGAAAAATATCCATTAGGTCCTATTATCATCGCTGCATATAAACCGAGCCGTTCCACGCAAGCAGCGGCGCGCATACAGGATCATGGCCCGGTGTTTTCTAAAGGCGTAGACAGCTTGGACCGCACGCAAGACGATCCGGTGCATTGCATGCCGGGATTGACCGCCGGTCTTTCGGGACGGCTGCTGCTGCTCACGGTCATCTTCGTGATGATCGCCGAAGTGCTGATCTTCGTGCCTTCCGTCGCCAATATGCGTCTTTCATGGTTGCGCGACCGTCTGAATACGGCTGCGGCCGCTGGCGCTGTCATCGACGGCCTGCAGGCCGAACTGCCGCGAAGCGTGCAGAACGACACGCTGATGGCAACCGGGGCGAAGCTTATCGCGCTGCGCAAGGACGGCACCTCACGCCTGCTCGCCGTGGCGGAAACGCCGCCGGGTGTCGATGAGCAATATGATCTTTCCGACGTTTCGCAGGTGGCTGCGGTGCGGGACGCCTTTTCCACCCTGCTGTTCGGCGGCAACCGCGTCATCCGCGTTTTCGATGTCGTCGGCGACAGCGACACGATCATCGAACTGGTGCTCGGCGAAAACAAGCTGCGGGCGGCAATGCTTGCCTATGCCCGCAACGTTTTCCTGATTTCCATCGTCCTGTCGCTGATCACCGCAGGCCTGATCTTCATCTCCATCAATCGCATCATGATCCGGCCCATACGCCGGCTGACGCTCGGCATGCAGAACTTTTCCGAGGATCCGGGCAATCCCGAGCGGATTTTCGTGCCCGAGCAGGGGGCAGACGAACTGGCGGTTGCGGGCCGCCACCTTGCCGACATGCAGACAGAACTGCAGAAAACCCTGCGCCAGCAGAAGAACCTCGTGGATCTCGGCCTCGCGGTCTCGAAGATCAATCACGACATGCGCAACATCCTGTCCTCCGCGCAGCTCATGTCGGACCGTCTGGTGGATGCCAAGGATCCGATGGTCAGGAGCTTCGCGCCGAAACTGCTGCGCACCATCGACCGCGCCGTGGCTTATACCGGCGAGGTTCTGGCCTATGGCCAGGCGACCGAAGGCGCACCGAAACGCAAGATGGTGCAGTTGAGCCTTCTGGTGCGGGATGTGCGCGATATTCTGGCGCTCGATCCGGACAGCGGTATAGAATTTCAGGACAGCGTCCCCCCCGACCTCACGGTGGATGCGGATTCCGAGCAGCTTTTCCGGGTCATCCACAATCTCTGTCGCAATGCCGTTCAGGCCCTGCAATCCGATACCGCGAATGCCGGACTTCGGCATCTTTCCATCTCGGCCCAGAGAGCCGGCAGCGTCGTCAGCATCGTCATCGACGACAATGGGCCGGGCATGCCGCGCAAGGCCAAGGAGAACCTGTTCTCCGCGTTCAGGGGTTCGGCCCGCTCCGGCGGCACGGGCCTCGGGCTAGTCATTGCCCGCGAACTCGTGCTTGCCCATGGCGGCACCATCGCACTCGTCGAAAAGCCCGGTCCCGGCACGCAGTTCCGCATCGAGATCGCCGACCGCGCCGCTTCCGTACAGGCGGCCAGAACCGCCTGAAAAACCTGCTCCGCAGCCGGTTCGCGCAATCATTCTCCCCGCTCAAACGGACACGGTATCTGGCTCGTGGAAAATGATCCGCATGGAATTTCTAATATAATCAAGGAGATAAATGAATTGCTGCGGAAAAATGACAATTTCGAAGCGAAATCGCTTGCATTCGGAATGAGGACGTTTTAGAGGATCGCCACGCCACCGGAAACGACCGGAACGGCACGCACCCGTAGCTCAGCTGGATAGAGCACCAGACTACGAATCTGGGGGTCAGGAGTTCGAATCTCTTCGGGTGCGCCATTTCTCTTCCCATAAAATTAGATACTGAGACAATCGCCCCCCGCGTGCGATATGGCTGATGTCGGTAAGTCCGTTCAGGCGGATGCTTCGACGCTCCGCAGGACCGAGTGAATTCCGAACGTCCCGAAGATATGTTAAAATCACCCGATCATCAGCTGTTCCCGGGGTGAAAGCCATGTTGGAAGCGGACAAGGTGTTTGCGGGTTCGATCCCGGAAAATTACGACCGCTATATGGTGCCGCTGATTTTTGCGCCATTCGCCGCCGATCTGGCGCGCCGGGCGGCTGCCTTGATGCCGATTGATATTCTGGAAATCGCCGCAGGCACCGGCGTCGTCACGCGCGAATTGGCCCGCCGATTATTGCCCGCGGCAAACTATGTGGTGACCGATCTCAACCAGCCGATGCTCGATTTTGCGGCGTCGCAACAGGCGCCGGATCGCCGCATAAAATGGCAGCAGGTAGATGCTCAGACATTGCCTTTTGAAAACGCTGTGTTCGATCTCGTTTTCTGCCAGTTCGGCGCGATGTTCTTTAATGACCGCTTGTCGGCCTATCGCGAGGCAAAGCGGGTATTGAAGCCCGGCGGGCATTATTTATTCAATGTATGGGACCGCATTGAGGAAAATCACTTCGCGGATGATGTGACGAACGCCCTGGCGCGCCTGTTCCCCGATGATCCGCCGCGCTTCATGGCCCGTACCCCGCACGGTTATCATGACACGGCACTCATTCGCCGCGAGCTGGAGGAGGCCGGCTTTTCCCGCGTGACGATTGAGACGGTGACCGCGCAGAGCCGCGCCTCTTCGCCACGCATTCCGGCCATGGCTTATTGTCAGGGAACCGTGCTTCGGACGGAAATTGAGGCGAGAGCACCGGGAGGGCTCGACACCGCGACAGATTGCGCAGCCGCGGCGATTGAAGCGCGGCATGGCGGTGGCGCGGTTGCCGCCAAAATTCAGGCGCATGTGATTCTCGCCGCCGTTTAAACCGGCGCTGCTGAACTGGTTCTCAGCCTATAAATGCGAACGGGGAATATTTGAGCGATACCCCTAAATATTAGTGGTTTTGGGTGGAGGCCTGTACCACCGGGTTTTCCGATAGTTCGAGATTATCGGGCTTTCGCGTGTCATCGAACTTTCCGCAAACCTTCGTCATATTGTCATACAATATAAGCATATGCGCTCCAGAAAAGGAGCGCAGAATGACGCCACAATCACTTGAACTTTCGGGCATCGGCAAAGGCTTCGGGGCTGACGATGTTCTGAAAGAGATCGATCTCTCCATTCGTCCCGGAGAGTTTTTGTCTCTCGTCGGCATGTCGGGCTGCGGCAAGTCCACGCTTCTGCGTATCATTGCGGGGCTGGAAACACCGGATCGCGGTTCGGTCTCCATCGGCGATCAGGATGTGACTGAGGTTGATCCGAGCGATCGAAATCTGGCGATGGTTTTCCAGTCCTATGCCCTTTATCCGCATATGAGCGTGCGCCAGAACATTGCCACACCGCTCAGGATGCGGCGTCTGCCCTTTGCCGCGCGTCTGCCGCTGGTCGGACGGTTTGCGGCCCCGGCGGAAACGCTGGGCCAGATCGACGCCGCCGTCGAACAGGCGGCCGAAACCCTGCAGATCGCGCATCTGCTGGATCGCAAGCCGGCGCAGCTTTCCGGCGGCCAGCGTCAGCGTGTGGCGCTTGCCCGGGCGCTGGTGCGTTCGCCCGCCGCCTTCCTGATGGACGAACCGCTCTCCAACCTCGATGCGAAGCTTCGCGCCCATATGCGTGAGGAACTGGCCGGACTGCACCGTCGGCTGGGGGCGACCTTCATCTATGTCACCCACGACCAGATCGAAGCCATGACCATGTCCGACCGCATCGCCTTGATGTCGGAAGGCCGCATCGAGCAGCTGGGCACGCCGGACGAGCTTTACCGCAAGCCCGCGACGCTGACGGTCGCGCGTTTCATCGGCACGCCATCCATCAACCTGCTGCCGGTCGAAATCGACGCGCAGGGTAAAGTCACGGCCTTTGGACGCGATCTTGGCATCGAGGGTGTGGGCCGCGATGCCGGCCCGGCGACGCTCGGCCTTCGTGCCGAAGATTTGCGCCCGGGCGAAGAAGGTTTTGCCGTGCGCGTGGTGCGCAGCGAAACCCACGGGGCCGACCGCTTCGTGAGCTGCCGCCTGCTGAGCGACGAGACGGTCGCCATCACCCTGCGTCAGGGCGCCGGCGATGCCGTGGGCGCGGATATGAATGGAGTGATGAATCTCGGCTTTGCGCCGGAACGCGCGCATCTTTTCGCGGCCGATGGCCTGCGTCGCAAGGTGACGGTGCGCGAACGGGTGCCGGCATGACGGCGGTCGATTTTTCCACGCCCGCGCGCGCGAAGGCTCGCCCGCGGCTGTCAAAGGCGGACCGGCGGATGATCTGGCGCGGCCTGATGTTCGCTGCCCCCGCAAGCCTGCTGCTTCTGGCGATCTATATCGTTCCGATGCTCGTTCTGGCCGGTTTTTCCGTCACCGATTACCAGCTCGGTTCGCTCTCCACCCGTTTTGTCGGCCTTGGAAACTTCGTCAAGGCATTTCAGGATCCGGTCTTCCTGCGCTCTCTGGCCAATACCGCCATCTATGCGCTCATCGTCATTCCCTTCGGTGTGTTTCTGGCGCTCGGCGTGGCTTTGCTCGTTTATAACCGCAAGCGCAGCCGGGCTTTCTGGGAAGTGGCTTATTTCCTCCCCGTCACAGCAACCCTCGTCGCCATGGCGACCGTGTGGCAGTTCCTGCTGCATCCCTCGCTCGGTCCGGTGAATGCGGCGATCAAATGGCTGGGCTTCGAGCCGGTCGCCTTCCTCTCCAATCCCGTCCTCCTCATTCCCACCATGGCTCTGATGGGCGTCTGGCAGATCCTGGGTTTCAACATGGTGCTGTTCCTCGCGGGCCTCACCGCCATTTCGAAGGATCTGCACGAGGCGGCGCGGCTGGATGGCGCCAAGAACCCGATCGACCGCTTCCTGACCGTGACCTGGCCGATGCTTGGGCCGACGACCATGTTCGTGGTGGTCACCACCTCCATCTCGGCCTTCAAGGTGTTCGAGACGGTGGCTGTGCTCACCAAGGGCCGCTTCGGATCGGAAACCCTGCTGTTCGATCTCTATCTGGAAGGTTTCGAATATTCGAACACCGGTTATGCCGCCGCGCTGACGATTATCTTCCTCGCGATCGTGCTGGTCCTGTCTATCGGCCAGACGCTGCACATGGACCGGAAGGTGCATTACTAATGGCCGCACTCCGCAAATATCTCCCGCATCTCGTGCTTGCCCTTGGCGCTTTCGTGATGCTCCTGCCGTTCTACTGGATGGTGTTGACCTCGATCCGCTCACCGGCAGAGATTTTCGATGTCTCGCTCTGGCCGATCCCGCAGAAATTCGACGCGGCCGATAATTACGCCCGGGCGGCGGGTCAGGTGCCGATGGCGCGTTTCATGCTGAACGGCGTCATCGTCTGCGTGGGCATTCTCGTCGTGCAGATCCTGACGTCGGTTCCGGCTGCCTATGCGCTGGCGAAACTCCGGTTCCCGGGCCGCAAGCTGCTGCTGGGCCTCGTCATTGCGGCGCTCTGCGTTCCCATTCAGGCGCTCGCATTGCCGCTTTTTGTCGGTCTCGCCAAGACGGAGCTTCTGAACACATATTTCGCGATGATGATGCCGTTCTTCCTTTCGGTCTTCGCCATCTTCCTGTTCAACCAGTCCTTCCGCAGCTATCCGAATGAGATCATCGAGGCTGCCCGCATGGACGGGTTCTCGGAAATGGAGATTTGCTGGGGACTGGTCCTTCGCGGATCGCTGCCTTCGCTCGCCGCTTTCTCGATCTTCTCGCTCGTTGCCCACTGGAACGACCTTTATTGGCCGATGATCGTGGTCTCTGACACCAATCTCGCCCCGCCGCCACTTGGCATGATGCTCTTCGCCGATGTCGAATCCGGCGCGAATTACGGTGCGCTGATGGCGGGCGCCACACTGATTACCGCGCCGATGGTGCTGTGCTTCCTCCTCGCACGGCGGCACTTCATCGCCGGTATTACCATGACCGGCGTCAAGTGACGCCGTTCAGATTTCCTCCTCCCAACCTCTCTGGAGACTGACATGAAACTCAACCGACGCGCTGTGATGGGCGGTCTGGCTCTCGGCATGGCTTTTGCGGGCCTCGCTCAGCCGGTTCTGGCCAATGAAATCACGCTCAACGTTCTTTACAACCTGCCGGGCTTCACCAAGTTCCATCAGCCGCTGGCCGATGAATTCATGAAGAAGAACCCGGACGTGAAGATCAACTTCCTCGCTCCGGCCGCCGGTTATAATGAAGGCCAGCAGCAGGTTCTGCGCTCCGCCGTAACGGGCAATCTGCCGGATGTTTATTTCTCGGGTTACAACCTGACGGCGGAACTCGTTCACACGCTTGCACCGCGCAACCAGATCACCGATCTCGGCCCGTTCATTCAGGCTGAAGGCGGTCAGGCCTTCCTCGACAAGAACTACAGCCCGAAGATGGCCGCCCTCGGCCAGATCGACGGCAAGCAGTACGGCCTGCCGGTCAACGCGTCCTCGCCGATCATCTACATCAACTCCGAACTCGTCACCAAGGCTGGCGGCGATCCGGACAAGATGCCGACGACCTTTGCGGAACTCATTGCTCTCGCAAAGAAGATCAAGGCTCTCGACCCGAAGTTCGCCGGCATGAGCTACGACATCAACGGTTGGCCGGATGACTGGTTGTGGCAGGCGCTCATCGTCGAACAGGGCGGCAAGCTCGTTGACGAGAAGGCCAAGACCGTTGGCTTCGATAACGAGATCGGCCTCAACGCCCTGAAGATGACCCGTCAGTTCGTCACCGAAGGCGGCCAGAACCTGCTCGACTGGGATCAGTCGCGCCAGCAGTTCGGTGCAGGCCTCACCGGCTTCATCTTCTCGACGCCTGCCCATGTTCAGACGATCCAGGGCCTGGTCGGCGACCGCTTCAAGCTGAAGACCGCGACCTTCCCGCTCGACAACAAGGAAAAGGGCGGCGTTCCGACCGGCGGCAACTCGGCTGTTATCCTGACACAGGAAAAGGCCAAGCAGGACGCCGCCTGGAAGTACCTGAAGTGGATCACCGGTCCGGAAGCGCAGAACACCATCGTTCGCATCACCGGTTACCTGCCGACCAACAAGCTGGCCACCGGCCCGGACTTCCTCGCTCCTTATTATGTAGAGAACCCGAATGTGAAGACCGCTTCGCTTCAGGCTGACCGCTCTCTGCCCTGGGCCGGTTATCCGGGTGGCGATTCCGTCCGCATCTGGCGCACCCAGCGCGACATCATCGGCACCGTCATGCGCGGTGAGGTGACGCCGGAGGCCGGTCTCAAGCAGATTGTCGAGCAGACCAACGCCCTGCTGAAATAAGCAAAACCATCGAAAAGGCTGCGGGGAAATCCGTTCCCGCAGCCATTTTGCGCAGAAAGACCTGTTATGAAGATCATTCAGATCACCGACACCCATCTCGTACCCCCCGGCATTGCTGTAAACGGCGTCGACCCGGAAAAGCAGCTGCGCGCGGCGGTGGCCGATATTGTCGAAAAACATGCCGACGCCGATCTTCTTGTGATGACGGGTGATCTCTGCAATTACGGCGAGCCGGAAGCCTATGAGCTGCTTCGCGATATCCTCGCGCCCGTCTCGATCCCCGTGCGGTTGATGCTCGGCAATCACGACCGCCGCCCGGAATTCGTGGCCGCCTTTCCGGAACAGCCGCGCGACGATAACGGCTATATCCAGTCTTTCATCGATACCGAATTCGGTCGGCTGCTGTTTCTCGACAGCCACGAGGCCGATGTGATCGGCGGCATGTATGATGCGGATCGTCTGGCATGGCTGGAGAGTGCGCTGGAAAGCGCGGACGACCTGCCGGTGACGGTATTCATTCATCACCCGCCGATGGATTGCGGCATCCGCCATTTCGAACATATCGGCATGCATGATGACGGAGCTGTCATGCGCCGTCTCGCCGCTCATCCGGCCGGTATACGTCATATCATTTTTGGCCATATCCATGTGCCGATGGCAGGCACGACCGCCGAAGGCATCGCCTACAGTTCCGGTCAGGCCTGCGCGCACCGTTTCATCACCGATATCGATGCTGTCGATCCGCTGTGGACGGGCGGCAATCCCTGTTACCGGGTCATAAGCCTCGGTACATTTGGCCTGCGCGCCTATGATGCGGAAGTGGGGCAGGTCGTGCTCGTTCAGGCGCCTGTTTGCGAAGGCCCCTGACACCGGACGTTTCCGTGTTGCACGGAGATGACCTTCGCCTCGTCGCCTGTTGCCGGTGGTGAGGGAGGGGTTTTGGCGATTGCAGGGCTGCGGTGGTGAGAAGACCTCCGTGGCCTGTCGCGCCGATGCGTCACTTGAGGTTTGTTGAACGGGATGTGATGCGTCGAAACCATGGTTCCGTGCGCACCCTTGATCTATGTCAGTTTCATCGATGAAACTGCACGCCATAGTCGCCGAAAGGTGGCCAGCCGAATGCCGTGCCATCGTGATGACAGATTATGGAGAATTGCATGCTTGAAAAGCGTATCCGCAACGCGTCCCTCTTGAACAGGATCGTCAGCGCCGAAGAGGCCGCCAGTCTCATTCAGGACGGCATGACGGTGGGCATGAGCGGCTTTACGCGCGCCGGCGAAGCGAAGGCGGTGCCGCTGGCGCTGGCCGAGCGCGCCAAGACGAACCCCATGAAAATCACCCTGATGACCGGCGCCTCACTCGGCAACGATCTCGACAAGACCATGGTGGAGGCGGGCATGCTGGCGCGCCGCATGCCGTTCCAGTCCGATCCGGCTTTGCGCAGGGCGATCAATGACGGCAAGGTGATGTTCATCGATCAGCACCTTTCCGAAACGGTCGAGCAATTGCGCGGCGGCCAAATCCACGGGGTCGATATCGCCATTGTCGAGGCGGTGGCGATCACGGCGGAAGGCGGCATCGTGCCCACCACCTCCGTCGGCAATTCCGCGAGCTTCGCCATTCTGGCCGATAAGGTCATCGTCGAAATCAACCTCTCGCAGCCCGAGGTGCTGGAGGGGTTGCACGATATTTTCATTCCCGCCAAACGCCCGACCCGCATGCCTATTCCGGTTGTGGCAACGGATAGCCGTGTCGGCCTGCCGTTCATTCCGGTGCCGCCGGAAAAGATCGCCGCCATCGTGCTGAGTGACAAGAGCGACAGTTTTTCGACGGTGCTGCCGCCGGATGACGAGACCAAGGCCATTGCCGGCCATCTCACCGAGTTCCTGTTGAACGAGGTGCGTCACGGGCGCATGACCCATGAACTCCAGCCGCTCCAGGCCGGCATCGGCACCATTGCCAATGCCGTGATGCACGGTTTCATCGATACGCCGTTTCACGATCTCAAAATGTATTCGGAGGTCCTGCAGGATTCGACTTTCGAACTGTTTGATGCGGGCAAGCTGACTTTCGCCTCCGGCTCGTCGATCACGCTGTCTTCCGCCATGAACGAGCAGGTGATGCCACGACTGGCGGAATATAAGAGCAGGCTTATCCTGCGGCCGCAGGAAGTCAGCAACCATCCGGAAGTCATCCGCCGCCTTGGCATTATCGGCATCAACACGGCGCTGGAATTCGATATCTACGGAAACGTCAATTCCACCCATGTCGGCGGAACGCACATGATGAACGGCATCGGCGGCTCGGGGGATTTCGCCCGCAACGCCTATATGTCCATCTTCGTCACCAAATCGATTGCCAAGGGCGGGGCCATTTCAAGCGTCGTGCCGATGGTCAGCCATGTCGATCATACCGAACATGATGTCGATATTCTCGTCACCGAAACCGGGCTCGCCGATCTGCGTGGGCTGGCGCCTCGCGAGCGCGCGGCGGTCATCATCGCGAACTGCGTGCATCCTGATTATCGTGATCAGCTGATGGATTATTACCAGCGGGCGGCGGCGCGGGGTGGACATACGCCGCATCTCATCGAAGAAGCGCTATCCTGGCATGCGGCTCTACGCGAAAGGGGCACGATGCTGCCGCAGAAATAGGCCTGCGTTTTACGAGGCCGCGTCGTTGCCGGTGCGACAGCCGAGCAATTGGGTCCGTTTGGACACACCGGGGCGGAAATTGTCCGCTTCTGTGCCGTGGTTGCTGGCGCGTCTGTTCCGCCTCCGGTAGAAAATCCTCTCCCCCGGCTGCTGTCCGGCTGCCTCTGGGTTGTAGGAGAGTAACGTGATGCCCATTCGCTTCGTGGCCATGATCGCCATTGTCGCCCTGCTCGCCGGCTGTGGAGGGCGTCCGATCGGGGTCATGACGCCCACGGGGCAGACCGTGGCGGGAACCACACCGGTCAACCTTCTTGTCGCCACCACCCGCGCGCCATCGGATAACGCCGCCGTGCTTTTTGGCGGCGAGCGTGGAACGGGTCTGAAGGTGGATGCGGTGACGGTCTCCATTCCGCCCAATGCCAACCGCAAGGTCGGGCAGGTGCAATGGCCGAAGAAACTGCCGCCGAACCCGCTGAAGGATTTCACCACGGTGGCGGTGGAGCCAATTCGCTCCGAAGCGGAGACCAGAAGCTGGATCAGCAGACATATCCAGAAGGACCGCCGCGTGCTGGTCTTCGTGCACGGTTTCAATAATCGTTACGAAGAATCCGTTTATCGCTTCGCCCAGATCGTCCATGATTCCGGCACGGACGTGGTGCCGGTGGTCTTCACCTGGCCCTCGCGGGCGAGCATTTTCGACTATAATTACGACAAGGAAAGCACCAACTACTCTCGCGATGCGCTGGAGGAGATGCTGACGCGACTCGCCAAGGACAAGTCCATCGGCGAGGTCACGGTCATGGCCCATTCCATGGGCACCTGGCTTGCGGTGGAGGCGCTGCGCCAGATGGCCATCCGCAATGGCCGGGTCGATCCGAAGATCGGCAATGTCATTCTCGCCGCGCCGGATCTGGATGTGGACGTGTTCAGCCGGCAATTCGCAAGCCTCGGCAAAACGCCGCCGAAATTCACTCTGTTCGTTTCGCAGGATGATAGGGCGCTCAGCCTGTCACGCCGCATTTCCGGCAATGTCGATCGTCTCGGCCAGATCGACCCATCGGTTGAACCCTATCGCAGCGAGCTTGAAAAAGCCGGCATCACCGTTCTGGATTTGACCAAGCTGCAATCCGGCGACCGCCTGAACCATGGCAAATTTGCCGAAAGCCCTGAAGTTGTTCGGCTTATCGGCGACCGCCTTATCGCCGGGCAGACGGTAACGGATTCCGATGTCGGTCTGGGTGAGGCGCTGGGTGCGGTCAGCATCGGCGCTGCGCAAACCGTCGGAACGGCGGCGAGCGTCGTGGTCAGCGCGCCGATTGCGGTCTTCGATCCGCGCACGCGTGAAAATTACGGCAGGCAGGTGGAACGGCTCGGCCGCTCCGTGGAAAATACCGTCGGATCGGTGGGCGATACCGCCGGTTCCGTGGTGGACGATCAGGCTGTTCAGTCGTCGAGAGTGAATTGCGAGGCGGCCGCCAATCGAAACCGGGCAGAGTGCCGTAACCGATAGATCAAAGATCAAGAGCGAGATGGTGAAACCGTAAGCGATTTTCACCATCTCGCCCTCGCAGATTTGTATACAGCTTGTATTTTTATCTGTATGGTCGGGTCAACAAGCCAACTTCCGGAGTAGACCCCATGCGTTGGAAACGCACCCTCCAGCTTCTCGATGTTCATTGCGAAGGCGAAATCGGCCGTGTCGTCACCGGCGGCGCGCCGAAAATTCCCGGCGACACGGTGGCCGAACAGCTTCACTGGATGAATACCGATCCGCAGGGTGAGGCGCTTCGTCGCTTTCTGACGCTGGAGCCGCGCGGCACACCGATGGGATCGGTCAATCTTCTCCTGCCGCCAAAGCACCCGGATGCGCACGCCGCCTTCGTCATTCTCCAGCCGGATCAGGCGCATGCCAGCTCGGGCTCGAATTCCATCTGCGCGACGACGGCGCTTCTGGAAAGCGGCATGGTGGAAATGCAGGAGCCGGAAACCGTCATCATCCTCGAAACGGCCGCCGGTCTGGTCAAGGCCACGGCCACCTGCCGCGACGGTCGTTGCGAAAAGGTCAAGCTGACCATGGTGCCATCCTTCGTGCATGAGCTGGATGTCAGCATCGACACGCCCGAATGGGGCAGGGTGACGATGGATATCTCCTATGGCGGTATTTTTTATGCGCTGGTCGATGTCCGCCAGATCGGCCTCACCATCGAAAAGGCCAATGCCGCGAAGCTGGTTGCGGCCGGCATGATCCTGAAAGATCTGGTCAACCGAGAAATGACCGTCGTTCATCCGGAAATCCCGGCCATTTCCGGCGTTGCCTATGTCATGTTCCGCGATGTGGATGCGGATGGCTCCATCCGCACCTGTACCACCATGTGGCCGGGCCGGGCGGATCGCTCGCCCTGCGGAACCGGAAACTCCGCCAATCTCGCCACGCTTTATGCGCGCGGCAAGGTGAAGGTCGGAGACGAGTATAAATCCCGCTCGATCATCGGTTCGGAATTCGATGTCGGCCTTTCCGCCGTCACGGAGGTGGCCGGCCGCCCGGCTGTCATCCCCACCATTGCCGGGCGCGGCTTCACCTTCGGCCTGCATCAGGTGGGTCTCGATCCGTTTGATCCACTGGCCGATGGTTTCGCCATGACCGATGTCTGGGGCCCGGAAGCGGGCAACATCTGAGGCACGTTTTAAAAAAATGACATTTACAGCCGCCCGATGGACTTTGGCGGCTGTTTTCCCGCGGCAAAAGATGCTAAGCGGGCGCCAATTCCGTCATGCTCCGAGGTATCCCGATGAAGTCGCTCACCCTGCGCCGCCCTGATGACTGGCACCTGCACCTGCGTGATGGAGCAATGCTGGAAGGGGTGATCGGGGATACGAGCCGCCATTTCGCCCGCGCCATCATCATGCCGAACCTGGTGCCGCCGGTCGTCACCACGGCCGATGCCCGCGCCTATCGCGAACGCATCGTCAAGGCCATTCCCGCGGGTGACCGTTTCGAGCCGCTGATGACCCTCTATCTGACCGAGGACACGCAGGCCGACGATGTGGAAGAGGGCAAAAAAAGCGGCCTCATCACTGCCGTAAAGCTCTATCCGGCTGGTGCGACGACCAATTCCCACGGCGGTGTGCGCGATTTCAACAAGGCCATGCCGGTTCTGGAGCGCATGGCGAAGATTGGCCTGCCGCTTTGCGTGCATGGCGAGGTAACGACGCCGGAAGTCGATATTTTCGACCGCGAGAAGGTGTTCATCGATACGGTTCTGGAGCCGCTGCGCCAGCGCCTGCCGGAACTCAAGGTGACGATGGAGCACATCACCACCCGCGACGGCGTGGACTATATCAAGTCGTCCAAGGCCAACATCGCCGGCTCCATCACCACCCACCATCTCATCATCAACCGTAACGCCATCCTGGTCGGCGGTATCAAGCCGCATTATTATTGCTTGCCCGTCGCCAAGCGCGAAGAGCACCGGCTGGCGCTGCGGGCTGCCGCGACTTCGGGCGATGCACGCTTCTTCCTCGGCACGGATTCCGCGCCGCATGTGGACCCGCTGAAGGAATGCGCCTGCGGCTGCGCCGGCATCTATACCTCGATCAACACCATGAGCTGTCTCGCCCACGTCTTCGAGGATGAAAACGCCCTCGACAGGCTGGAAGCCTTCGCCTCGCTCAACGGCCCGGCCTGGTATGGGCTCGCCCCGAACGAGGAGACCATCACGCTGGTCAAGCGCGAGGAAGCGGTGGCCTTTCCTGAAAAAATCGAGACGGGCGCCGGGCCGGTCACCGTGTTCGATCCGATGTTCCCGCTCCATTGGGATGTGAGTTGATTTTTTAGTAACCGCCGGCACTGCCGGCGGTTTTGTTATGGTCCCCAGGCATTCGCCCTTCGGCGCCGCCTGCGGATGCCTGCAATGCTGAACCGAGATGTTGTGCTTTCCGAAAACCGATCCGGGTTTTCGGAGCGATAAACCAAGGCCGAAAAGGAGAACGCCTATGAACCATTTCACATTCACTGACCGCGCCGTCGTTGCGGAATTGGTTGCGAAGATGTTGTGGGAAATCAAGGCGGTCCACTTCAATTCCGAAAGCCCCTATACCTTCGCTTCGGGTATGAAGAGCCCGGTTTACATCGACATGCGCAAGCTCATCTCCTTCCCGCGTATCCGCTCGGCGGCAATGGATTTTGCGGCGGCGGCGGTGATGCGCGAGGCCGGTTTCGAGAAGTTCGACTGCGTGGCAGGCGGTGAAACGGCGGGCATTCCCTTCGCTGCTTTCCTTGCCGAGCGCCTCGGCCTGCCGATGATCTATTGCCGCAAGAAGCCGAAAGGCCATGGCCGCAACGCCCAGATCGAAGGCCATATGCCGGAAGGCGCACGCGTTCTCGTCATCGAGGATCTGACGACGGCCGGCGGCTCGATGTTCACCTTCATCGACGCCATCCGTGCGGCGGGCGGCATTGTCGATCACGGCATCGCGCTGTTTTATTACGGCATCTTCGAAGAGGCTGAAGCGCGCTTCGCCAATGGTAATGTCAAGCTGCATTACCTGACCACCTGGCGCGATGTTCTGGCCGTTGCCCGGGCGGAAAAACTGTTCGACGAAAAGACTCTCTCCGAGGTCGAAGCCTTCCTCGATAACCCGCTGCCATGGTCGGCAAAACGCGGCGGTGTCAGCGAATTGCCGCAATCTTAATTTCGGATGCGGCCAGCCCGGTTTTGCGGCTGGCCTTCCGATCGATCTTCGTCTAAATCGATTTAAGTCCATTTGATTTGCTGTTTTGAGGAGGACCGTAATGATCCTGTGTTGTGGTGAAGCCCTGATCGACATGCTGCCCCGGCAGACGACGCTGGGTGAGGCGGGTTTTGCCCCCTATGCAGGCGGAGCGGTCTTCAACACGGCGATTGCGCTGGGGCGTCTTGGCGTTCCATCCGCCTTCTTCACCGGTCTTTCCGATGACATGATGGGCGATATCCTGCGGGAAACCCTGCGCGCCAGCAATGTCGACTTCAGCTATTGCGCCACCCTTTCGCGCCCGACCACCATCGCCTTCGTGAAGCTGGTGGATGGCCATGCGACCTATGCCTTCTACGACGAAAACACCGCCGGCCGCATGATTACCGAGGCGGAGCTTCCGGCACTGGGCGCGGATTGCGAGGCGCTGCATTTCGGTGCGATCAGCCTCATCCCGGAGCCCTGCGGCAGCACCTATGAGGCGTTGATGACGCGCGAGCACAAAAGCCGCGTCATCTCGCTCGATCCGAATATCCGCCCCGGCTTCATCAAGGACAAGCAGTCCCATATGGCCCGCATTCGCCGCATGGCGGCGATGTCGGATATCGTGAAATTCTCGGATGAAGACCTTGCCTGGTTCGGTCTGGAAGGCGATGAGGACACGCTTGCCCGCCACTGGCTGCACCATGGTGCGAAACTCGTCGTCGTCACCCGTGGCGCCAAGGGCGCGGTGGGGTATAGCGCCAATCTCAAGGTTGAAGTGGCTTCTGAGCGGGTGGAAGTGGTCGACACTGTCGGCGCGGGTGATACCTTCGATGCCGGCATTCTTGCTTCGCTGAAAATGCAGGGCCTTCTGACCAAGGCGCAGGTTGCCTCGCTGACGGAAGAACAGATCAGGAAGGCTTTGGCGCTGGGCGCGAAAGCGGCCGCTGTCACCGTTTCGCGGGCTGGCGCGAACCCGCCCTTTGCGCATGAAATCGGTTTGTGATGAGCGCGGTTGAACCATTTTGAAAAGGTGGTTCAACACTCTTCCCGGCTTTAAAACCGTAAAAAACCGTTATTTCGATATTATGAAGCTTGTGTCCGCTGTTTTTTCACGAAACAAGCATCGCATGAGCGTTCCCAAGTCCCATCCTTTCGATTTCGACCCGACCTATGGCATGCAGCGCGAGCAGCTGCTGGCCATCACCCCGCCCGAAGCGCCGCCGGGCTTCGATGATTTCTGGAAAAAGCGCTATCGCCGCGCCCTCGCCACGGATCCCCGACCGGTGCTGCGCAAGAGCAGGCTCAGCGACCCCCGCTGGCATGTCCTCGATATGACCTACACCTCCACCGGCGGTTTTCGCATCGGCGGGTGGCTGCTTTTGCCGCGCGAAGGGCAGGTGCGCCGTGGCCTCGTTGTCGGCCATGGTTATGGTGGGCGAGGGGAGCCCGATTTCGACGTGCCGGTGGAAGAAACAGTCGTGCTGTTTCCCTGTTTTCGCGGGCTTTCGCTGAGCGCCTGTCCGCCGATTTCGTCCGACCCCGCCCTTCATGTTCTCTATAATATCGACAGGAAAGACGATTACATCATCGGCGGCTGCGTCGACGATCTGTGGGTTGCCGTTTCCACGCTCATCAGCCTCTATCCGTGGCTGGAAGGGCAGGTGGGTTACAGCGGCATCAGTTTCGGCGGCGGCATCGGTGCCCTGGCCATCCCTTTCGACGAGCGCATAGACCGCGGCCATCTTGTCGTGCCCACATTCGGACACCGGCCGTTCTGGCTGACGCTGCCGACCGTCGGCAGCGCGGATGCGGTTCAGACCTATCAGAAAACCCATGCCAACCTGCTTGAGACGCTGCGCCTGTTCGATGCCGCCAGTGCCGCCACCCGCATAAAAGTGCCGATGCTGGTCGCGCCCGCACTTTTCGACCCTGCGGTCGCGCCGCCCTGCCAGTTCGCGGTGGCCAATGCGCTGCCACAATCAAAATTTAATGAAATATTCATCCTCGACGCCGGGCATTTCGATTACCCTGACAGCGCATCGCAAGATGCGGTCCATAAGGACAAGGTCAGACGGTTTTTCAAGGTGCCATGAAACGCGAATATCTCCGCTGGTATAGTCAAAGGCTCCATCGCGACATGGAGTTGTTAATATTCGGACATTCCGGCGCCAAGGTGC
The DNA here is from genome assembly GCF_004005385.1 of Agrobacterium sp. CNPSo 2736. Taxonomy (NCBI): domain Bacteria; kingdom Pseudomonadati; phylum Pseudomonadota; class Alphaproteobacteria; order Hyphomicrobiales; family Rhizobiaceae; genus Agrobacterium; species Agrobacterium sp. CNPSo 2736. The sequence continues at coordinate 334,354 of NZ_RZTX01000005.1, forward strand.
TGATGTTTCCCACCCGCGACGGGCGTTTCTTCGAATATGAGGAACTTGGTCTTGTCGGCAGTCTGGCTGACAAGCTGGAGGCGGGCCACCTTCAGCTCTATTGTATAGAGGGGCTGGCCAGAGAGACCTTCTATGCTGCCGGGCATCATCCCGCCGATCGTATTCGCCGCCATGCAGCCTTCGAAGAGTATATTCTGAACGAAGTGCTGCCGCTAATGGCCGAGAAAAATCCGAATAGTGATACGATCGTGCAGGGCTGCAGCCTGGGTGCGTTTCAGGCCGCCAGCCTCGTCTTTCGCCACCCGCATCTTTTTCGCAAGCTCGTCGCCTTTTCCGGCCGTTATGACCTGACGATGAAGGTGGAATCCTTCGGCGACCTGTTCGATGGCTATTACGACGACGATGTCTATTTCCACATGCCGAGCCATTTCCTGCCGGGCCTTGCCTGCCCATGGCGGCTCGATAGCCTGCGGCGTATCGACATGGTCTTCACCATCGGCGATGCCGATCCGTTTCTGGACAACAACCATCACCTCAGCCGGGTTCTGTCGGAGAAGCAGGTGGGGCATCGGATGCATGTCTGGGATGGTCGCGCCCACCGGGCGGGCGCGTGGCGCAAGATGGCGGCGCTTTATATTTGAGCGGCCACATTAAAAAAGCCGGAGGTGTCTCCGGCTTTTTAGATCGAGGTCGTAACGACCCTCAGCCCGCCAGTCCCGCCAGCGCTTTCACCAGCCCCTGGGTTGAGCTGTCATGGCCGGCCGCACTTTCCTTGCCTTCAACCACGGGAAGCAGCCCGGTCGCCAGTTCCTTGCCAAGCTCCACGCCCCACTGGTCGAAGGAGTTGATGCGGAACAACACGCCTTCGACGAAAACGCGGTGCTCGTAGAGCGCGATCAGGCGGCCAAGCGCAAAGGGTGTCAGCTTGTCGTAGACGAAGGTGATGGAGGGGCGGTTGCCGGTGAAGACGCGATGCGGCGCGATGAAATCGGCTTGGCTGTCTTCCATGCCCTTGGAGGTGAGCTGAGCTTTCGCTTCGGCGAGCGTGCGGCCCTTCATCAGCGCTTCCGATTGTGCCAGGCAATTGGCGATGAGAAGCTGGTGCTGGTGGCGCAGTTCGGGCTCGAAACCGTTGGCGGCGATCATGAATTCCGCCGGAATGACGCTCGTGCCCTGGTGGATCAGCTGGTAGAAGGCGTGCTGGCCATTGGTGCCGGGCTCGCCCCAGACGACCGGGCCGGACTGGCCTTCGACGGGCGTGCCGTCGATGGTCACACCCTTGCCGTTCGATTCCATGTCGAGCTGCTGCAGATAGGCGGGGAAACGCGAGAGCCGCTGGTCATAGGGCAGGATCGCCCGGGTCGGATAATTCAGCACGTTGCGGTTATAAAAACCGATGAGGCCGAGCAGCATCGGCAGGTTTTCACGGATCGGCGCCTCGCGGAAGTGCCTGTCCATGGCATGTGCGCCATCCAGGAACTTGCCGAAATTATCCGGCCCGATGGCGATCATCAGCGGCAGGCCGATGGCCGACCAGATCGAATAACGTCCGCCCACCCAGTCCCAGAAACCGAAGATGCGGTCGCTTTCGATACCGAAGGCGGCCACCTTTTCCAGTGCGGTCGAAACGGCGGCGAAGTGATGCTTGACGGCAGCCTCGCCCAGCTTCTCGGCGATGAAACGGCGCGCGGTCGCGGCGTTCGTCATCGTCTCGATGGTGGTGAAAGTCTTGGAGGCGACGATGAAAAGCGAGGTCTCGGGATCGATGAGCTTCAGCGTATCGGCAATATGCGCGCCATCGATGTTGGAAACGAAATGCGCGCGCGGGCCGTCATGGAAAGGCGCGAGCGCCAGCGTCGCCATCACGGGACCGAGATCGGAACCGCCGATGCCGATATTGATGACATCGGTAATCTTCTTGCCAGTCGCGCCCTTCAGCGAACCGGAACGAATAGCATCGGCAAACTTGCCCATGGCGGTGAGAACGGCGTTCACGTCAGGCATCACGTCCTTGCCGTCAACCAGAACCGGCGTGTTGGAGCGATTGCGCAGCGCGGTATGCAGCACGGCGCGGTCTTCGGTGAAGTTGATAACCTTTCCGGAGAACATCTCCTCGCGCTTGGCCTCGACGCCGCCTTCGCGCGCGAGCTGTTCGAGAAGCGTGACGATCTCTTCGTTCACGGCGCATTTGGAATAGTCCATCAGCAGGTCATCGAATTTGGCGCTGAAACGGCTGAATCTCTTGTCGTCTGCCGCAAAGGCGGCACGAAGATCGGTTGCGGCTGTGCTGCTCGCCGTTGCTTTCAGTTTTTCGATGGTGGCCTGCATCTTGTGCTCCTCGGCTTCCGTGGAAGGATGAGGAAACTATTCTTTTTCAGGCGGCCAAATCAAGGCGACTTTGATAAAAGAAAAGGGCCGGGATGAAGGAAAGAGCCGGTCGCCCGGCTCTCCCCATTGCACGAGACAATCAGTTCAGATTGCGCAATTCGCGCCGCAAGATTTTGCCGACATTCGATTTCGGCAACTCGGTGCGGAACTCGATGATTTTCGGCCTTTTGTAATTCGTCAGGTTCTTGGCGCAGAAGGCCTTGAGCTCCGCTTCCGTGAGCGACTGGTCTTTCTTGACGACGAAAAGTTTGACGGTTTCGCCGGAATGTTCATCCGGAACACCGATGGCGGCGCATTCCAGCACGCCGGGATGGCTGGCGGCCACTTCTTCCACCTCGTTCGGATAGACGTTGAAACCGGAAACGAGGATCATGTCCTTCTTGCGGTCGACGATCTTGGTGTAACCGCGTTCGTCCATGAAACCCATGTCGCCGGAACGGAAGAAGCCGTCGGCGGTCATGGCTTTTGCGGTTTCATCCGGCCGCTGCCAATAGCCGGCCATGACCTGCGGCCCGCGAATGCAGATCTCGCCGACTTCGCCTGTCGGCAGGCTGTTGCCGTCCTCGTCGCGAATATCGATTTCGGTCGAGGAGATGGGCAGGCCGATGGTGCCGCTGAATTCCGTGGAATCGAGGCGGTTGACGGTGGCGACCGGGGATGTCTCGGAGAGACCGTAGCCTTCGGCAATCGGGCAACCGACGATGGAAAGCCAGCGCTCCGCAACGGGCCTTTGCACCGCCATGCCGCCGCCGAGAACCAGAATAAGCGACGACAGATCAAGCTTGCGGAAATCCTCGTTGTTCATCATCGCGTTGAAAAGCGTGTTGATACCGGGGAAGACATGCGGCTGATAATGCGCCAGCTCCTTCACGAAGCCGGGAATGTCGCGCGGATTGGCGATCAGCAGATTATGACCGCCGAGCGCAATGCCCATCAGCGAATTCACCGTCAAGGCGAAGATGTGGCAGAGCGGCAGCGCGCAGATGAAGTTGAGAACCTCCGGGCGGTCTTTTTTGCCATTGAAGGCCGCGTCCAGCCACAGGCTGATCTGAAGCTTGTTGGCCAGAAGATTGGCGTGGGTGAGAACCGCACCCTTGGATACGCCCGTCGTGCCGCCGGTATATTGCAGGAAGGCGATGTCCTGCGCCGTGAGGCTGACCGGCTTCAGCGAAAATCCCTGACCTTCCTTCAGCATGGCCTTGAAGCTGATGGAACCGGGAATGGTGTAGGCGGGCACCAGTTTCTTGACCTTGCGAACCACCAGATTGACGATATGTCCCTTGAAGCCGAGGAGATCGCCCATCGCCGCGACGACCACATGCCGCACCGCGGTTTTAGGCACCGCCTGCTGGGCCACATGGGCGAAGTTTTCCAGAACGAAGATCGCCTTTGCGCCGGAATCCTTGAGCTGATGTTCCAGTTCGCGCGGGGTATAGAGCGGATTGACGTTGACCACGATCATGCCCGCCCGCAGGATCCCGTATACGGCGACGGGATTTTGCAGGATATTCGGCATCATCACGGCAACCCGGTCGCCTTTTTCCAGCCCCCTGGATTGCAGCCAGGCAGCGACCGCGCGGGTTTCAGCGTCCAGTTCCCGATAGGTCAGGGACTTTCCCATGCTGGAAAAGGCCTTGCGGTCGGCAAATTGCGCACAGCTCTTTTCGAGAAGTTCGACAAGGGAGGCATGGGCGGATGCGGGGATTTCGGAAGGTACGCCCGGCGGATAGGATGCCAGCCAGCGCTTCTCTGCGCTGACGTTTTCCGGGTGTCCCAGGGACAGTTCACTCATGCTTCTCCTCCCAGAGTCTTTGTCGCGCCGCGCATTTTTTGAAACGCGTGAAGGGCGCTTTCGGCTGCCTGATGTTCACGAAGCTCCCGCATTCAGCCGGCCCAATCGGCCGGGTTGAGGGAACCCCATGTGGCGTCACCGGATCGACCGCTCCTCTCGCTCCCCGGTGACGAATGATAGACGCGTAATCCCTTGACGTCCATCTCGTCGGCAAAGCCTATTTAACTCTAACGTAAACGTCAATATTGCTGCCGCACATCTCGCCAACTCGTGAAGGCAAGAGCATTTTTCGCGGCTTTTTTGACTTTAATCCTGATTTGAGCGATCAACATAATTCGCAAAGCAGGGCAGGATTGGAAATGGCAGGCAGGGCAGCGCTTGAACTGAAATCGGTCGGGAAGAGATTCGGCGATACGGAAGTGCTGTCCGATATCGATCTTTCCGTCGAACGCGGCGAAATCATTTGTCTGGTGGGACGCTCCGGCTGTGGAAAATCGACCCTGCTGCGCATCGTGGCGGGCGTGGAGACACCGGACCATGGCAGCGTTTCCCTGAACGGCGCTGTCGTTGCCGGTCCCGCTGTTTTCGTCGAGCCGGAAAAGCGCAATATCGGTTTTGTCTTTCAGGATTATGCACTGTTTCCGCATCTGACCGTCGAGCAGAATGTCATGTTCGGTCTTCGGTCTTTGCCGAAGGTGGAAGCCCGCCGCCGCGCCGCAGAGATGATCGAACATGTTCACCTGCAGGAATTGGCGAAACGTTATCCGCATACGCTTTCGGGCGGCGAGCAGCAGCGTGTGGCGCTTGCCCGCGCGCTTGCCCCGCAGCCCGGCCTGCTCCTGATGGACGAGCCCTTTTCCAATCTGGACAGGGGACTGCGCGACAGCGTGCGCGAGGAAACGCTTGGCCTGTTGCGGCAACTGGGCACGACGGCGATCATGGTGACCCATGATCCGGAAGAGGCGCTTTCTGCAGGCGACCGTGTGGTTCTGATGCAGCGCGGGCGCATCGTGCAGAGCGGCACGGGTTACGAAATCCACGATTATCCCAAAACCCGTTATGCCGCCGATTTTTTCTGCGCCTTCAACAAGATCGAAGGCCGGGTGAGACAGGGCCGGGTCGAAACGCCGCTCGGGCTTCTGGGCGATGCGTCAGATCTGCCTGACGGCCTCGCCGCCGTCGCCTATGTTCGCCCAAATGCGATTTCGATCATCGAGGACGGCGCCGCGAAAGAAGGAATTGCCGGCGAAATATCGAGCCGTGTCTTCCTCGGGGAGATCGAGCAGCTGGGCATAGCCGTACCCGGATTGTCGGCCGATCTGCGTGTCAGGACAATGCAGCGCACACCCGCCCGGACGACGGCGGTGCGCTTCGGTATCGATCCCAAGGGAGTGCTGATATTTACTGCAAGTTGAGTGAGCGGATTTGCATGTTTATTTCCGCTCCATTTTCAACTCTTGGTGATCGAATCCGCCTGAAAAACAGAGAAATAAAACTTGATTTGGGTCATCATGTATGATGTCTGCTCCCTCTATATGCCGCTATCGGAGAGGGAGACTAAACATGACGAAATTTACCAGATTTGCCCTGCTTGCCAGCACGGTTGCCTTTGCGGCCGGAACGGCCGGCGCCGCGGAGCTCAACATCTACACCACCCGCGAACCCGGCCTGATCCAGCCGCTGCTGGACTCCTTCACCGCTTCAAGCGGCGTCAAGGTCAACACCGTGTTCCTGAAGGACGGTCTTGCGGAGCGCGTTCTGAGCGAGGGCGCAAGCTCGCCGGCCGACGTTCTGATGACGGTGGATGCCGGCAACCTAGTCGATCTCGCTGAAAAGGGCGTCACCCAGGCGGTCGAATCCGAAACCCTGACCAAGGCTATCCCGGCTGAACTTCGCGACGCCAAGGGCCATTGGTTCGCGCTCTCCATGCGCGCCCGCGTTCTTTATGCGGCGAAGGATGTCGATCTCGCTTCCTTCAATTATGAAGATCTGGCGGATGCGAAGTGGAAGGGCAAGGTCTGCATTCGCGCCGGCCAGCACCCCTATAACACGGCGCTCTTTGCCGACTACATCGCCCATTACGGCGCTGCGGACACCGAGAAGTGGCTTGCCGGCGTCAAGGAAAACCTGGCCCGCAAGGCAGGCGGCGGCGACCGCGATGTCGCCAAGGATATCCTCGGCGGCATTTGCGATATCGGCATCGCCAACTCCTATTATGTCGGCCTGATGCGCTCGGGCAAGGGCGGCGAGGAGCAGGTGAAGTGGGGCGACGCCATCAAGGTGGTTCTGCCGACCTTCAAGAATGGCGGCACGCAGGTCAATATCAGCGGCGCGGCCGTGGCCAAGAATGCTCCGAACAAGGCGGAAGCCGTCAAGCTGCTGGAATATCTCGTCTCTGACGAAGCCCAGAAGATCTATGCCGAAGCCAATTACGAATATCCGGTCAAGCAGGGTGCTGCTCTCAACGAGATCGTCGCTTCCTTCGGTACGCTGAAGATCGACAACAAGCCGCTGACGGAAATCGTCTCGCATCGCAAGCAGGCGAGCGAGCTGGTCGACAAGGTCGGTTTCGACAAGTAAAGGCCATTGAGAGCATCGGACCGAAAACTATACGCGGTTTTCGGAAAATCCGACGCTTAAACAAAAAGATAGAGCGTCGGATACGATTCCGTTTCTATCCGACGCTCTATCGATAACATGGTGGAAGGCGTTCGCATCTGCGGGCGCCTTTCCGCGTATTTTCCAAAAGCACATGAATCCAGACGCCATCCAGCCATTGACACCACGTGCCCGAGCCAGGTTTTCATCCTCCTTCTGGTGGCTGTGCCTTTCCGTGCTGGCGGTCTGTGGCGCCATGGTGCCGGTTCTGGCGCTTGTCTCACAGGCGTTGCAGGGTTCTGAAGGCCTATGGGCGCATCTCGGCTCGACCGTGCTCTGGACGGCGCTTCCGGATACGGTGATCCTTCTCGCCGGGGTCGGGCTGCTCGCCGGTGTCGTTGGAACCTATGCCGCCTGGCTGGTCACCGCCTATGATTTTCCCGGGCGCAGACTGCTGGAATGGGCGCTGCTGCTGCCGCTGGCCATGCCCACCTATATCGTTGCTTACGCCTATCTGGATATTCTGCATCCCATCGGACCGGTGCAGGGCGCGATCCGCTGGCTGCTCGGTTATTCCAGCCCGCGCGAATTTCGCCTGCCGGACATCAGGTCCATGACGGGCTGCATCGTCCTTCTCGGCTTCGTGCTGTTTCCCTATGTCTACATCCCTGTCCGCGCCATGTTCCTGACGCAGGCGGGTAACCTGCTGGAAGCGGCACGCACGCTCGGCGTTTCCAGACGCGCGGCTTTCTTCAAGGTCGCGGTGCCGCTGGCGCGCCCGGCGATTGCGGTCGGCATCAGCCTTGCCCTGATGGAGGCGCTGAATGATATAGGCGCGTCGGAATTCCTCGGCGTCCGCACGCTCACCGTTTCCGTCTACACCACCTGGGTCACGAAATCCGACCTGCCGGGTGCGGCGCAGATTGCGCTCTCCATGCTGTTCATCGTTGTCGCTCTCGTGGCGCTCGAGCGCTGGGCGCGGCGCAAGCAGCGTTATGCCGTTTCGGCGCAGAAAAGCAGGGAACTGGAGCCGCTACGGCTTAACGGCCTGAAGGGCTGGTTCGCCTTCGTGCTCGGCGGTTTGCCGGTCCTGATCGGCTTTGTGGCGCCGGCCAGCTATCTCGTCATCGAGGCATGGAAACGGTTCCGTTTCAGCGGCCTCTCCGCCCGCTTTGCCGAGGAGGCTCTGAACACGATCGTCTTTGCCGGGCTGGCGACGGTTATCACCCTTATCCTCGGCCTTGCGGTTGCTTACGCCATGCGCCTTGCACCGGGACGTCTATCGCTCTGGTCCTACCGGCTTTCGACGGTCGGCTATGCGGCCCCCGGCACGGTCATCGCCATCGGCGTGCTGATCGCGCTTGGCGGCTTCGACCGGTTTGTCGACCAGACCATGCGTGACTGGTTCGGCATCTCTACCGGCCTCATTTTCATCGGCAGCGGCGCGGCGCTGATCTATGCCTATTCGGCGCGTTTCCTCACCATTGCGGCGGGCGGTGTGGATGCCGGCCTCAGCCGCATCCCGCAATCCTTCGATCACGCCTCGCGAACGCTCGGGCGATCCGCGACGCAGACATTCCGCCAGATTCATCTGCCGCTTTCCAGGGCGTCGCTGGCGGCAGCGGCGCTGCTGATCTTCGTCGATTGCGTCAAGGAGCTTCCCGCCACGCTTTTGTTGAGGCCGCTGAATTTCGAAACCTTCGCTACCCATCTTTATGGCGAAGCGGCGCGCGGCACCTATGAGGAGGCGGCAATCGCAGCGCTGGCAATCGTCGTTATCGGCATGCTTCCGGTCATGCAGCTTGCAAGGATCGGCCGGCGCAAGGGCTGATATCGGAGCCCTGTCCGATAAATGACGGGCGCAAAACTGTGCGAGAGGCCAATAAGCTTCAAATCCGCCCCGAAAACGACAAGCATCCTGCCTTAATCCTGATGTAAATACTCAGCTTAATTGAGGTGCCGCGGCCTGTCGGATTTGGACATCGGCCGCGATCTGTTTCGGGGCATATCTTGAAAAATTTGCATGGGATGTTTTTGAGCCGTCTGGCTTTGGGCACGGCCGCCGCTGTTTTGCTGGCGCCAGCGATGGGCCACGCGCAGGACACGACCGTTCTGCAGCAGATTACCGTCGAAGGGCAGGGCGCGGAAAACGCAACGGGTCCGGTCCGGGGTTATGTCGCGAAGAAAAGCGCGACGGGTTCGAAAACCGAGACGGAAACGAAGGATATTCCGCAATCCGTGTCGGTCGTCGGCCGCCAGGAAATGGATGACCGCGGCGCAGTGACGAAAATCGACGAGGTGCTGCGTTACACCCCCGGTGTGACGGCGGAGCCCTTCGGCACGGACCCGGATACGGACTGGATTTATATTCGCGGTTTTCAGGCCACCCAGACCGGCGTGTTTCTGGATGGTTTGAACCTGTTCAGCTACGGTTTCGGCGGTTTCCAGATGGATGCCTACGGTCTGGAGCGTGTGGAAGTTCTGAAAGGTCCGGCCTCGGTGCTTTATGGCGGCGCCAATCCCGGCGGTATCGTGCAGATGGTCCGCAAGCGCACGCAGGATGAGCCGGTGCGCGAAACGGAAATCGGCATCAATAATTTCGGCAATGCCTTCTTCGGTTTCGATCTCGGCGACAAGGTGGATGGTGAAGGGGTGTGGAAATACCGCGTCACCGGCAAGGTCTCCGGCGGCGACAATTACACCGATTATTCCGAGGATTTGCGCGGCTTCATCATGCCGCAGATCACCTTCGAGCCGGACGCGCAGACAAGCGCCACGCTCTACGGCTATTTCTCGGCGCTCGATCAGGTTCATATCGGCAACGGCTTCCTGCCCTATGTCGGCACGGTGGTCGACGCGCCCTTCGGCAAGCTTGACCGCAAGGCCTTTTATGGCGAGCCGGATATCGACAATGGCCGCGTCTACCAGTCCATGGTGGGTTACGAGGTCAGTCATGAATTCGACAATGGCTGGAAGATTAGCCAGAACGCCCGTTATGGTCACCTCTACAAGCACGAGACCGGACCCTATGCCGGCGGTTGGGCCAATACCGATGCAAACGGCCAGCCGATCCTCGATGCCACCACCAACGACTATATGCTGACCCGCTTCGGTTACGATGGCGTGTCGAAAGTCGACAGTTTCGGCGTCGATAACCGGGTTGAAGGCCAGTTCGATACAGGCGCGGTCAATCATTCGCTGCTCTTCGGTCTCGACTATAAATATTACCGGCTGGACCAGGTGCAGGCCTGCTGCGGATCGAATGCGATCGGTGCGCTCAACCCGATCTATGGCTCGACGCAGGGAACGAATTTCGTTTATGCCGACAATATCGTGACCCAGCAGCAGATCGGCATCTATGCGCAGGACCAGCTGCGCTTCGGTGATGGCTGGCTGGTGACGCTGAATGGCCGTTACGACTATGTCGATACGGAACTGAACAATAGGCTCCCTGCCGGCCTCTCCCGCCGCTCGAATGACGATGCGCTGAGCGGCCGCGCCGGTCTCGCCTATGAATTCGACAATGGCCTGACACCCTATGTCTCGGCCGCCACTTTCTTCAATCCGCTCATCGATACGCTTGCGGATGGCACTCCTGCTTCGCCGGAAGAGGGACACCAGTTCGAGGCCGGCATCAAATATGAGCCGACCTTCTTCGACGGCAGCATCACGGCCTCCGTCTTCAAGCTGGTCAAGGACAATGCCATCGTTTCCTATACGGCCGGTGGTGTGACCACGAGCGGTCAGTTCGGGCAGGTGGAATCCACCGGCTTCGAGCTGGAGGCCAAGGCCAATCTCAGCGAGAACTGGAAGGCGCTCGCCTCCTATTCCTATACGGATCTGGAGATTACCCGCGATGCCAATCCCAATCTGATTGGCAAATCGCCATGGATCGTGCCCGCCCACACCGCCTCGCTGTGGCTGGACTATGCCTTCACCACAGACGCGCTGGAAGGCCTCAGCCTCGGCGGCGGCGTACGGTATCAGGGCAAATCCTGGGCGGATGAGGCAAATACGCTGCGCGTTCCGGATGCCGCCGTCTTCGACGCCGCAATCCGCTATGAGAAGAACGACTGGACCGCATCGATCAACGTCGCCAATGTCTTCGACAAGGAATATGTGAAGAGCTGCGCCGGCGTCTCCGTCTGCGGCTGGGGCGATAGCCGCACCATCACCTTCAAGCTTTCAAAGAAGTGGTAAGACTTGGCCGAAGGCTGGCGGTTGCGGGGAAAGCAGTTTGCCACTATAAACATGAATAGATTTATCATGTTTATAGTGGCGCCATGGCGCCCTGCGGGATCGAGAGGCCATGGCTTTCCGCGTGCGGATGGAAAATGAGATCGAGGGCTTTGCCGTCATCGGCGGCCCGCGCTCGCGTGTGTGGAACGGCATCGTCGCCGATCTCTGGGATGTGCGTTGCGCCCCGAAGGCGGGCGGCCGTTATGTCGGCAAGGATCCGCGTTTCGTTTTCCTGCTGGATATGGACGGGACGGATGACGGCCGGTTCATGATGAACCGCTGCCGCCGCGATAATTACGGCTCGTCCAAGGCGAACCGTATTTCCTTCGTGCCCGCCGATCTGGATGTGCATGCCGAACTCAGCAACGTCTCCTTCGTGCGCCACCTCGATCTGCATTTCGATGCGGGATTGCTGGGTGCCCGCCTGGTGCAGGGATTCGATCCGCACAGCCTGCTCGATCCGCATCTGATGTTCGAGGATGAGCGCCTGCTGGCGCTGGCGCGACTGATTGCCGCCGAATGCGATAATCCCGATCCGCTGCATGACCTTTATGGCGAAAGCCTCGTGCTGGCGCTATTGACGGATTTCCTGAAAGTGAAGCGGGAGCCGGTCAAAAAACGCAGCAAGCTCGCCGCCTGGCAGTTGAGGGCGGCCACGGATTACATTCGCGAACATTGCCTGCGGTCGATCCGGCTGGAGGAACTTGCGGAACTCACCAACCTGTCGCAATCGCATTTCAGCCATGCCTTCAAGGCCTCAACCGGCGTGCCGCCGCACCAATGGCAGATGCAGGCGCGCATCGATCGCGTCAAGGAACTGATGATGCGGACCGACATGGCGCTGACCGACATCGCCATTGCCGCCGGTTTTTCGGATCAGGCGCATTTCTCCCGTGTCTTTCGCAAGATGGTCGGTGTTTCTCCCTCTGTCTGGCAGAAAATCCGCCAATAAAGGCGCCTTTTCGTTCCATTCTCCTTCAAAAAAATTCCCGCCGCGGCGCCTGAAACGCCGCGGAACGAATTGTCCGTCGAGGGGTTTACCAGACGTGACACAAACGAGGAAAATCAAGGAGGAAAGGCACATGATGCATCAGGAACCCCGCGCCGGACAGGACCCCTATGTCAAGGATACGCCGAGCCTGATCGCCAGCGACAAGGTGGAAGGCACCCGTGTTTACGGCGCCGACAGCAAGCATATCGGCTCGATCCAGCGCATCATTCTGGAAAAGCGCGGCGGGCGCGTGGCCTATGCGGTCTTGAGCTTTGGCGGCTTCCTCGGCATCGGTGACGACTATTATCCGCTGCCTTGGGAAAAGCTGCATTACGACGAAGAACTCGACGGCTACCGCATCGATCTCACCAAGGAAGAGATCGAAAACGCGCCGCACTTCGCCAATCTGGATGATAACGACCTGCTGAACGCCAAGGACCGCAAGGTCTATGATTATTACGGCGTTGCACCCTATTGGATGTAAGGCCCAGGGAAAAAGCGCTTCCGGCTGTTTGATCACCGAAAGCGTGGCAAATAAAAGAACGGCTCCTTTTCAGGAGCCGTTTTCTTTTGGGGGCGTCAATGCGGGTTTTTCTGCATCTCGGAAACCGCGTCTGTGAAGCACTTTCGTGCTTCCTCGGGCGATTTACGTCCGTCAAGGGCGGCGCGGCAGGCGCTTCTCGCTCTCACGAAGCTCAATCCGCCAATTTTGGGCCAGCCTTCGGTCAATAATGTCAAAGCTTCGAAGGGGCCGGCGATGACACTCTTGCCATTCGCCTCGAGATTGACCTCGACAGGTTCTGTCCATCTCTCGTTCTTCATCGTGCACCTCCCAGAGCAACGCGATCCCGAAATACACCCGACAGCGAAGCAACCCATGAACGCAGTCGTGTGTCACTGCCGCTTAGGATATGCGCAAGCGATCGAATTGACAACGGGGATCAGCGGAAGCCGAAAAACGACAGGATCGCCAGAACGATGACGACGAGGCCGACGATGTAGATGATCTGATTCATGATTTTCTCCTTGGCTGATGTCATCACCATAACGTGAGGGAGAAGATGAGGTTCCAACAGCCAATGAGAATTTAATCACGTACTAAAATGTTGCGGACGCTTCATCGTTGATAAAAGGCGAATGTCACCTGCGCAGGATCACCCAGATGGCGTGGATGATGCCGGGAACATAACCGCACAGCGTCAGGAGAATATTCAGCCAGAAATGCAGGCCGAGTCCGACCTGAAGAAACACACCGACGGGCGGGAGAATGATGGCGATCAGAATACGAATGACGTCCACGGTGACAGGCTTTCTAGTTGTTTACGACCTGCCGGAGAACGTGTGGTGGACGGTTTGGTTTCAAGTGACCGCCTTTTACGGCGATTAACAGGCGTCGGGTTTAATTTTCGGAAGCCGCAAAAGCCTGGGCGGTGAGTTTGCCATAGCCGCAAAAACACCGCCGCCTTGATAATACAAGGGAAGACACAGACTATTGAAATCTGTGATAGGGCTGAGAAAGCCGATCGCTTTGGTCAGTCCGGATAAATTGCCCGACCATTCGGCAATATGACAGGTGCGTTGCGTACATCGCGGCGACCTCCGCTGCTAGGCTCCGTCCGGGGCTGTGGCCGATTGCGCCATTCGCTTGCGCTCCGGTCCTGACCCCGGTCCCTGTCGCGTCGATCCCGCCACTCTCTTCGTTCTCCCCAGTAACGGCGGTCGTAGTCCCGGTAGTAGCGGTCGCGATCATAGGATCGATAGTACACACCGGTCGTATAGTAGCCCCCGGTGCGATAGCCGGGATCATCGACGCATCCGGTCAGAACGCCCAGCGACACCAGACAAATTGCTGCGCTCAATATTTTCATGATTTCTGCTCCCAATAACGGATTCAAACGCGTGATGAAGTCCACGGTTCCATTGGCGAATACCCTGAGGCAAGCGCTCTTAACCGGACCTGAACAGGCAACCGGCGGTTCAATTCAGTGGCAAGATAGAGATGTCATATCGAGGGCCATCACGTTGCGACGGCGCTCCATGCAGCGCAGAGCAAGGCCGTCCAAGGCAATGATTGGCAATTTTGAAGTTGATTGGGATTTGGGAAAATGGTGCCGCTTACGTGACTCGAACACGTGACCCCGTCATTACGAATGACGTGCTCTACCAACTGAGCTAAAGCGGCCCGATTGTGACCCGTTTGTTGCGGATCAGCTTCATGGCGGGCTGATACAGGCAATGCTGACGGATTTCAAGCCTTGAATGTGCTGGTTTTGAAATTTCCGCAAAAAGCTTTGCCTGTCCATTGTTTGCCGCAGACGTCAGCCTTTCCCGCAGATGCGCTTTTTGGCCGTTTCATATTCATTTGCCAGACGATCGACGAGTGCCGCCACCGGTTCCACCGCCTTGACGGCGCCGATTCCTTGCCCCGCGCCCCATATGTCTTTCCAGGCCTTGGCGCCGCCGGAGACTGTTTCAAAGTCCATTTTCGAAGGATCGGCTTCGGGCAGATTGTCGGGGTCCATGCCGGAGGCGACGATCGAGCTTTTCAGGTAGTTTCCGTGTACGCCCGTGAAATAGTTCGAATAGACGATATCCTTGGCCTGCGCGTCCACAATCGCCTGCTTGTAGCCTTCGGAAGCGCGCGCTTCCTCGGTGGCGATGAAAGGGGAGCCGATATAGGCCATATCCGCGCCCATGGCCTGCGCCGCGAGAATGGAGCCGCCATTGGCGATGGCGCCGGCCAGCAGCAGCGGGCCGTCGAACCATTCGCGGATTTCCTGAACGAGGGCGAAGGGCGAAAGCGTGCCCGCATGTCCGCCGGCACCCGTCGCCACCGCGATAAGCCCATCCGCGCCCTTGCGGATGGCGGAGCGGGCATGGCGGTCGTTGATGACGTCATGCAGCACGATACCGCCATAGGAATGCACGGCCGCATTGACCTCCGGCACCGCGCCAAGCGACGAGATCACCACCGGCACCTTGTATTTCACGCAAAGGCCGAGATCGTGCTCCAGCCGCCGGTTGGACATGTGCACGATCTGGTTGACCGCGAAGGGCGCCGCCGGGCGCTCGGGATTGGCCCGGTTGTGAGCGTCAAGCTCCTCGGTGATCATTGCCAGCCACTCGTCGAGCTGGCTTTCGGGCCGCGCATTGAGCGCCGGGAAAGCGCCGATGACGCCGGCCTTGCACTGCGCCAGTGTCAGCTGCGGATGTGAAATGATGAATAGCGGTGATGCTATGACCGGAAGACGCAGATTGTCTTTCAGCACGGACGGTAGCATGTCTCCTCCCACGAATTACGTTTACGCGCACGTAAGTCAATATCGCGTTCAGCAGCAGATTGAAAGCGAAAACAGCGTGGCATTCGCCTCTCGAATCTGCGTTCGTAGTGCCACAATGAATTGATTTTCCCCAAGGCAATCCGGTCTTTATCGTAAACGATGCTTGCGGAGGGGCGGTATAGCCGTTACCGAATCGTGAACCCATGGCGCAGCGCCGCATATTTTTTGCAAAGCGCAATAGAACAAGGATCGGTCGTGAGCGGACTGGAAACGGCAATCAGAAATGCTCTGGAAAAATCGGACAGATCGAACGCCGAAGTTCGTGCACGGATTTATCAATCCTCCCGTCAGGCACTGGAAGCGGGCCTGCGCAAGCAGGGCATAGACGATCCGCAGGTTGTCTCCCAGCAGCGCCAGCGGCTTGAAGGCCTGATCCATCAGATCGAGAATGAGGAGCGCAACAGTCTTCTGGACAGGGTGGAGCAGCAATTGCGCCCAGTAGCGCCGGAAAGTCCGACGCAGGATGATCACTCGGTCGATCCCGTTTCGCAGACGCCCCACCGCGGTGATATGGGTGTTGAGCCGGAGCTGCGTGGCGAAACGCGCGATGTGCGGCCGGGGGCCGCCGCTGCTCCGGAGCCGCTGAGTGCGGGGCAGCGCAATGGCAAGCCGCCGAAGAGAGGTTCCCGCGCGGGCGACTCCTCGCTTGCCTTCCGTCCGGAGGGAGCGGTTGGCCGCCGCAAGCGCCGGGGTCTTTTCGCCCGGCTTTTCATCTACGTGACGCTTCTGGCCTTTATCGGTTTCGGCGCCTGGTGGGTCTATTCCTCAGGCCTCCTGCTCTCGCCGGAGCAGCGCGATACCAGCGTGCCCAATCCGCCGGCGCAGGTGCAGGCGGAGGATTTCAACGGGACGGAGCCCGCGCCGAGCCTTTCCGCCGGCCGTGGTTTTTCCGATGACTGGGTGGAGGTCTTCAATGCGGAGCGTGGCAGTTCCGGTGTTTCGGCCGGCCCGCGCGCCAGTGTCGAAAACATCGCCACACCCGCTGGCAAGGCTATAAAGGTGACCTCGAGAAGCGTTTCGCAGGATGGCGCGGTCAGCGTCGAGGTTCCGGTGGAGGTGATGCGGGATATGGCGGGCAAGTCCTCGACCATTTCGATCACGCTGCAATCCTCTAGCGACCGGCAGACCCAGGTGTCCGTCGCCTGCGATTTCGCGACATTGGGCGATTGCTCCCGCCACCGCTTCACCGCCACGGCCGAGCGCGCGGACATGCTGCTGAACACGAAATTCGAACGATCTCTCGCCCCCAATGCGCCGGGCAGGATCTTCATCAACAGCGATATCGATGGCAGCGGCCGCCCGGTCAATCTTTATTCCGTGCGCATTCTGCCGGGCCAGTAAGGAAAACAGGCGTCTCGAATGGAGGCGCCTGTCAGCATCTTACGGTCCTATTTGAGAAAATCCGGCCCCGATCCCAAAATCTTGTCGTCGATCCCGCCGATTGCCTTTTTGTCCTTGCCCTCATAGTCGAGCGCAAGAAGAATGTGGCGGATGAGATTTACCCGCGCGCGGCGCTTGTCGTTGGCGCGAACCACCGTCCAGGGGGCGGCATCGGTGTGGGTCTTTTCCAGCATTTCGTCGCGCTTTTGCGTGTAGTCGTCCCATTTCGTCAGCGCGGCTATGTCCATATCCGAAAGCTTCCAGCATTTCAGCGGGCTGTGGCGGCGGTCGTGAAAGCGCCCGATCTGCGTTTCGCGGCCGATGTCGAGCCAGAATTTGAAAAGATGGATGTCTTCATGGGCAAGCATCTTTTCCAGACGCGGCGTTTCCTTGAGGAAGAGCTTGTGTTCTTCCGGCGTGCAGAAACCCATGACCGGCTCGACCCCGGCGCGGTTATACCACGAGCGGTCGAAGAGAACGAATTCGCCGGCGGTCGGAAAATGCGAGATGTAGCGCTGGAAATACCATTGGCCACGCTCGGTTTCCGTCGGTTTGGTCAGCGCCACCACGCGGGCATAACGAGGGTTGAGATAGGCCCGGGCCGCGAAGATTGCGCCGCCCTTGCCCGCCGCATCGCGGCCCTCGAAAACCGCCATGACCCTTTTGCCGGTGGCCTGTAGCCAGAACTGCACCTTGACCAGTTCCACCTGAAGCACCTCGAGAGTGGCGTCATAATCCTCCCGCTTCATCTTCTTGTCGTAGGGAAAATTGCCGGCGGAAAGTTCCTTTTCCTCGACCCAGTCAGGAAGAACCGGATCGTCGATGTCGAAGCTGCGCAGCTTGCCGCCAATGGTGATATCGACCGTCCGCTTCTTCGTTTCTTCGTCCATGTTTTCCTCCGGCTGTTGTTGTGTAAAGGCAACTCGCCGCCAATGAGTTCACATCCATTGCCAGATTTCAAGTGAAACAGGACTGGTTGACCGGGGTGCGGCGGCGGGAGCGATTGCGGCGTCGATTTTGCGCATATACGTTGTGGAAAATGCGCGATGATGAATCTCTGTCATGAAGCTGGCCTATGAGATTTCGATGCGCTGTAAGATGAGAATGGAAAGAGCAGGCTGAAATGGCAGTCAAGGAAGGCGATGGTGGATTAAGACGTTTGGGAAGGAAGCTTGGCCGGAACTGGTTGCCTATTCTCATCGTCAGCATGCTCGCCATCGTGGCCGTTGTCGAACTCAACACGCCCTACATGCCCGTCGCCCTGTGGCTTTGCGCCGTCATTGCCATTCTTGCCGTTCGGGACGGGCCGGCGGTGATTTCGGCAAAAGACGGGGGGAACCTTGCTCCGGAAACGGAAGAGCCGGAAGCGCCCGGTGAAAACGTCATTTCAGGCGTAAGGGCGGGACTCGCGGTTCTGGATACCCCCGTTTTCATTCTGGACAGGAACGCCAGCCTGCTGTTTCAGAACGGCGCGGCCGAGCGCGCCTTCGGCCAGTTGCCCGCCGGAGCGCATATTTCCGCCCGGCTGCGCTCTCCCGGCCTCCTGGATGTCATTCGCGAAACAATCACCACCGGCCAGCCCAACCAGGTCGAACATTCGGAGCGCTTCCCTTCCGAACGGGTCTTCATCGTCCGCATCGCCCGTGCGGATGTAGGGGAGGGGGCAGGTCCGCCATTCTACATCCTGTCGTTCCGCGACGTTTCGGAGCTTCGCCGCATCGACCGCATGCGCAGCGACTTCGTCGCCAATGCCAGCCACGAATTGCGCACGCCGCTCGCCTCGCTGCGCGGTTTCATCGAAACCATGCAGGGGCCGGCACGCAACGACCCGAAGGCGCAGGAACGGTTCCTTGCCATCATGCTGGATCAGGCAACCCGCATGAGCAGGCTGGTGGACGATCTCATGTCCCTTTCGCGGCTGGAATTGCGCGCAAACATTGCACCCGACCAGAAGGTCGATCTCGTTCCCGTCATCGGCCACGTGCGCGATACCCTGCTGCCGCTTGCCGATGAGCTGGATGTGACCATCACGCTGCACCTGCCCGACCGGCCGGCAGAGGTGCAGGGAGACCGCGACGAACTGGTGCAGGTATTCCAGAACCTCGTTGAAAATGCTTGCAAATATGGCCAGGAAGGCAAGGTCGTGGATGTCTGGCTGCGGGCCGAACCCGGCAAGCCGGTGGAGGTGAGCGTCATCGACAAGGGGCCGGGCATTCCCGCCGAACACGTGCCGCGTCTGACGGAGCGTTTTTATCGTGTCAGCGTCGCCGACAGCCGCTCGAAAAAGGGCACGGGTCTCGGGCTTGCCATCGTCAAGCACATCCTCACCCGCCACCGCGCCCGCCTCATCATTAAATCGGAATTGGGCAGCGGCACGGACTTCACCGTGAGATTCTGACATAAAATATGCATCTGCTTTTAATGTCGTGGATATTTATAAATAAAATCAATAATTTAGATTGTCACAAATCTTTCGTCAAAGTGACATAAAAGGATGGGGCTACGGTGGTTAAGAAAAGGTCGCCGAGCGCAAGCTAAGAGCGAGTGTCGCTATCGGCTGCGTCCACAACAAAGCCCACGACGGGAGAGACAAATGAACATCGTTAAATTTTCCGCAGCAGCTCTGGTGGCTTCTGTCGCCTTCGCTGGCGCCGCCGCTGCTCGCGATCAGATCCAGGTTGCCGGTTCCTCCACGGTTCTGCCCTACGCCAAGATCGTTGCCGAGACCTTTGCCGAAACCTTCCCGAACTTCAAGGCTCCGGTTGTTGAGTCCGGCGGCACGGGCGGCGGTCTGAAGGCATTCTGCTCGGGCGTTGGCGAAGGCACCATCGACATTGCCAACGCTTCGCGCAAGATCAAGAGCGACGAACTGGCCGCCTGTAAGGCTGCTGGCGTTGCCGACGTTCAGGAAGTGAAGATCGGTTACGACGGTATCGTCTTCGCAATGGACTCGTCCAACAAGGACATCAAGCTCGAGCCGAAGGACCTTTACCTCGCTCTCGCCGCTGAAATCGTCAAGGACGGCAAGCTCGTTGCCAACCCCTACAAGAAGTGGTCGGAAATCAACAAGGAACTGCCGGACGTCGCGATCGCCGCTTACATCCCGGGCTCCAAGCACGGCACGCGTGAAGTCTTCGAAGAGAAGATCATGGCTGACGGCTGCAAGGAAGCTAAGGCGACCGACGCCATCAAGACGCTCATCACCGACGCCAAGCAGGCTGCTGCCAAGTGCGTTGCAGTCCGTAAGGACGGCGCTGCAGTCGACATCGACGGCGACTACACCGAAACGCTTGCTCGCATCGACGCCAACAAGACCGGCCTCGGCGTTTTCGGCCTCGCTTTCTATGAAAACAACGCTGACCGTCTGAAGGTCGCCACCGTTTCGGGCGTCGTTCCGTCCACCGAAACCGTTGCCAGCGGCAAGTACCCGGTTTCCCGCCCGCTTTTCTTCTACGTGAAGAAGGCTCACCTGGGCGTTATCCCGGGCCTTAAGGAATATGTCGAGTTCTTCGTTTCCGACGAGATGATCGGCCCGGATTCCCCGCTCGCCAACTACGGCCTGGTTGCCGCTCCGGACGCAGAGCGCGAAGAGATCCGCTCGAAGTTCTCGGCCGGCTCCACGATGTAATGAAGAAGGAGGGGTGCGGCTTTGCCGTACCCCTCATTCGGCTTCGCTTGGGCCGTCGTCCGCGGTTGACAGTTCCTAACCATCGCCATCCACATGATTGTCGATGGATTACAGATGGATAGGATGTATCAACCTTGACGCTTGCCAGACTATGATACAGTCAGGCGGCAGGCATCATGGGATGGTCCAGCGGTCTCGTTTTGATGACTTTTTGATTTGCCCGATATCGCACCGTGCTCTTGAGGCACGCCGAGGGAACTCTAATGAACACATCGATCCTTTTGCTGATACTGGCGCTCATCGGCATCGGCAGCTATCTGCTCGGCAGTCGCCGTGCCGTCGCCCTGTCTGGCGGTCGCCCCTCCAGCATGCATTCCCGTGCCGGTTATCACGGTTCCTACGCGGTCGTCTGGGCGGTGCTGCCCGCGGCGTTCATTCTCTGTGCCTGGCTCATTGTCAGCCCATTGCTCGTTACCTCGGCGGTGCGCGGTAGTTTCCCCGAGGATGTCCGGGCGCAATCCGAAGCGCAGCAGAGCCTGACCTACGGTATGGTGACCTCCATCGCCCGTGGCCTCCAGCGGCTGACGCCGGAGGAAACCGCGCAGGTTGAGGCCGATACGGCTGCGGTCCGGCCGCTTCTGGCATCGAAGGGTGTTGCAATCGCCGGCGATCCCGAGCGGTTCATGGTCGATGCCGCCCACACGCTCAACAGCATGACCTCCACCAGCCGTATCGCGATGATCGCCGTCGTGCTGCTGGCCGCGCTCGGCGGCGGCGCCTATGCGCTGCGTGCAATCGCGCCGCGTTTCCGGGCGCGCAACCAGGTTGAGAAAGTCATTCTGGCGGCCCTGCTCGTCGCCTCGTCCATCGCCATCCTCACGACCATCGGCATCGTCCTTTCGATGCTGACCGAGGCGATCCAGTTTTTCACCATGGTTCCGGCGCACCAGTTCTTCTTCGGAACGGTCTGGGATCCGCGTTTTGCGGCGGCAGGCGCCACCGACTCCTCCGGCCAGTTCGGCCTTATCCCGCTGCTCGCCGGCACGCTTTATATCGGCCTGGTCGCCATGCTGGTTGCGGTTCCGGTCGGTCTCTTCTCGGCGATCTACATGGCGGAATATGCCTCGCCGCGCTTCCGCTCCATGGCAAAGCCGCTGCTTGAAGTGCTCGCCGGCATTCCCACCATCGTCTACGGCTTCTTCGCGCTCACGACGGTCGGTCCTTTCCTCAGAGACATTTCCACGCAGATCAACGGTCTGGCGACGGGCAACTACGCCAACTTCATCCAGGCGCAGAGCGTCATCACCGCCGGTTTCGTCATGGGCATCATGCTGATCCCCTATGTGTCGTCGCTGTCGGATGACATCATCACCGCTGTGCCGCGCTCGCTGCGTGACGGTTCGCTCGGCCTTGGCGCCACGCGTTCCGAGACGATCAAGAGGGTCATTATTCCGGCCGCTCTTCCCGGTATCGTCGGCGCCGTGCTGATGACGGCTTCGCGCGCCATCGGCGAAACCATGATCGTGGTTCTTGCGGCCGGTGTTGCTGCCCGTCTGCAGCTCAATCCCTTCGAGCCCATGACCACGGTGACGGTCAAGATCGTCAGCCAGCTCACCGGCGACCTTGAATTCACCTCGCCGCAGACGCTGGTTGCCTTTGCGCTCGGCATCACGCTTTTCGCCATCACGCTTTGCCTGAATATCTACGCGCTTTACATCGTGCGCAAATACCGGGAGCAATATGAATGACCGACATCGTCTCTCCCGCAGCCGGCGCGAGCGCCGTCAACAAGGCCACGCGCCGTGATATCGGCATCAAACGCCGCTATGCCGCCGAACGTCGCTTCCGTGCCTACGGCATGGCAGCGATTTCCTTCGGCCTCATCTTCCTCTTCCTGCTGCTTTTCTCGGTTGTCTCCAAGGGCTACACCGCTTTTCAGCAGACGATGATAACCGTTCCGGTCGAGTTCTCCGAACAGATCATCGATCCGAAGAATGAGCGCGCCACCAATCCGGCAAAGCTGATGACGGCCAATTATCCCGTCATCGCCCGCGATGCGGTCGCCAAGGTCCTTGGCGTTGCGCCGACTGACCGCGCCGGCCTTCGCGCCGTCAACCTGCTGATCTCCGACAGCGTGCGCACGCAGCTTCGCGACATCGTCGTCGCCGATCCCGCCGTCATCGGCACCACGCGCACCGTCACGCTTCTGGCGTCGGGCGATGTCGACAGCGCCTTCAAGGGCCAGGTCGACCTGACGGCGGATGAAGCCAATCGCCGTATCTCGAACCAGCAGCTCGGCTGGATGAACCAGCTCGCCGAAAGCGGCCAGCTCGGCAAACATTTCAATACCGGCATCTTCGTCAACGGCGCGTCGAGCCGTCCGGAAGCGGCGGGTGTGGGTGTGGCGCTGATCGGCTCCTTCTACATGATGCTGATCGTGCTCGTGCTGTCATTGCCGATTGGTGTCGCGGCCTCCATCTATCTCGAGGAATTCGCCCCGAAGAACCGTCTGACGGATCTTATCGAGGTGAATATCAACAATCTCGCGGCCGTTCCCTCGATTGTTTACGGTCTGCTCGGCCTTTCGGTCTTCATCAACTTCATGGGTTTTCCGCGCTCGGCCTCGCTGGTCGGCGGCCTCGTCCTGACGCTGATGACCCTGCCGACGATCATCATCGCGACGCGCGCTGCCCTCAAAGCCGTGCCGCCGTCTATCCGCGCCGCCGCCCTCGGCCTCGGCGCTTCCAAGATGCAGACGATCTTCCACCATGTGCTGCCGCTCGCCATGCCCGGCATTCTGACCGGCACTATCATCGGTCTCGCCCACGCGCTGGGCGAAACGGCGCCGCTGCTTTTGATCGGCATGGTGGCATTCGTTGCGAATTATCCGACAACGCCGATGGATCCGTCCACGGCCCTGCCGGTGCAGATTTACATGTGGGCGAACGAAGCCGAGCGCGCCTTTGTCGAAAGGACATCCGGCGCTATCATCATCCTGCTTCTGTTCCTCATCGTCATGAATGTTGGCGCAATCCTGTTGCGTCGCCGCTTCGAACGGCGCTGGTAGAGGGAGCTTGAGCAATGAACATGTTGTCGGAAGCAGCAGTTGAAAAGGCGCTGGACAAGAAAATGAATGAAGTCTCATACAAGATGATCGGCAAGGACGTTTCAGTTTATTACGGCGAAAAGCGCGCGCTTTACGACGTGAACCTCAACGTTCGGGAAAATACGGTGACCGCGCTTATCGGTCCGTCCGGCTGCGGCAAATCCACCTTCCTGCGTACCCTGAACCGTATGAACGACACGATCGACGGTTGCCGGGTCACCGGCAAGATCACGCTCGACACCGACGATATCTACGACCAGGCGATTGACGTCGTGGAATTGCGCGCCCGCGTCGGCATGGTGTTCCAGAAGCCGAACCCCTTCCCGAAGTCGATCTACGAAAACATTTCCTATGGCCCGCGCATCCATGGTCTCGCCCGCAACAAGGCGGATATGGACCAGATCGTCGAGCAGAGCCTGCAGAAGGCGGGTCTCTGGAACGAGGTGAAGGATCGTCTGCACGAATCCGGCACCGGTCTTTCCGGCGGTCAGCAGCAGCGTCTTTGCATCGCACGCGCAGTTGCCGTCAGCCCGGAAGTGATCCTGATGGACGAGCCCTGCTCGGCTCTCGACCCTATCGCGACCGCAAAGGTCGAGGAACTGATCCACGAGCTGCGCACCAATTACACCATCGTCATCGTCACGCACTCCATGCAGCAGGCGGCGCGTGTTTCCCAGCGCACGGCCATGTTCCATCTTGGTCATCTTGTCGAGGAAAACGAAACTGACAAGATGTTCACCAATCCGGACGACCAGCGCACGCAGGATTACATCATGGGCCGCTTCGGCTGATCCCGGCCGGCGCTTTATCGAAACCGAACAAGACTGGTGCTTCTGCCGTACCCGCTTCCGGGTACGCGCATGCAGGCCAAGCCGGAGGACTAGACCATGACACAGACAACGACCCATTCGCACATCGTTTCCGTTTATGACGATGAATTGAAGTTTCTGACGCGCCGCATCGCCGAAATGGGCGGTCTTGCGGAGCAGATGTGCGCCGACGCCGTGCGTGCGCTCGTCAATTCCGATGCCGCGCTCGCTCAGAAGGTCATTTCCGACGATGCGATCCTCGACCACGCCGAACGCGAGATCGGCGACAAGGCCATCGTCACCATCGCCAAACGCCAGCCGATGGCGGCAGACCTTCGCGAGATCATCGGCACCCTGCGAATTGCAGCTGACCTTGAGCGCGTCGGCGACCTTGGCAAGAACACCGCCAAGCGTGTGATTGCGGTTGCCGGCACCGGCGTGCCGCGCAAGCTTGCCCGTGGCATCGAGCACCTGTCGGAACTGGCGCTGGTACAGCTCAAGGAAGTGCTGGACGTCTATTCCACGCGTTCCGCCGAGAAGGCCAATGCCATTCGCGAGCGCGACGAGGAAATCGACGCCATGTACACGTCGCTCTTCCGTGAGCTTTTGACCTACATGATGGAAGATCCGCGCAATATCACCACCTGCACGCATCTTCTGTTCTGCGCCAAGAACATCGAGCGTATCGGCGACCACGCCACCAATATCGCCGAGACGATCTATTACATGACCACCGGCAGCCAGCCGGAGGGCGAGCGTCCGAAGGACGACAGTTCCAACACCCTCGGTTCGGTGACCGAGTAACAGACAGGCAGCGGCTTGCGGAGTTAGTATATGGTGCCCAAGATTGCAGTTGTGGAAGACGAGGAAGCGTTGAGCGTCCTGCTTCGGTACAATCTCGAGGCTGAGGGATATGACGTCGACACGATACCCCGTGGCGACGAGGCAGAAATCAGGCTGCAGGAACGTATTCCGGACCTTCTTATCCTGGACTGGATGCTTCCCGGCGTTTCCGGTATCGAACTGTGCCGTCGGCTCAGAATGCGGCCGGAAACCGAACGCCTGCCCATCATCATGCTGACGGCGCGCGGCGAGGAAAGCGAACGGGTTCGCGGTCTTGCCACCGGCGCCGACGACTATGTCGTCAAGCCGTTCTCGACGCCGGAACTCATGGCCCGCGTCAAGGCCATGCTGCGCCGCGCCCGCCCCGAGGTTCTGTCTTCGGTGCTGAAATGCGGGGATATCGAACTGGATCGCGAGACCCATCGCGTTCACCGCAAAAGCCGCGAAGTGCGCCTCGGCCCGACGGAGTTCCGCCTGCTGGAATTCCTGATGACCTCTCCCGGCCGGGTGTTTTCCCGCTCGCAATTGCTGGATGGCGTCTGGGGTCACGATATCTATGTGGAT
Source organism: Agrobacterium sp. CNPSo 2736 (assembly GCF_004005385.1). NCBI lineage: Bacteria > Pseudomonadati > Pseudomonadota > Alphaproteobacteria > Hyphomicrobiales > Rhizobiaceae > Agrobacterium > Agrobacterium sp. CNPSo 2736. Next base: position 360,033 of record NZ_RZTX01000005.1, read on the forward strand.
GAACGTACCGTCGACGTGCATGTCGGACGTCTGCGCAAGGCGCTCAATTTTTCGCATATGCAGGATGTCATCCGCACCGTGCGCGGCGCTGGATATTCAATGGAAGCCTGAGAAAACCGAAACCGATGGTTTCACCCGGGATAAGTTCCCCCAAAATCAGAAGGCCCGAGACCGGAACGGTGTCGGGCCTTTCGATTTTGAACCTTCCGCAAACGCCGGATTGCGCGGTGAAACCTGACAGTAGGAAGGGCGCGGCACGTCGCCGACGAATTCAGAGCATTTGCCGCGAGGCGCATCGCGGTTTTACATCCGGAGAATGCCCAAGAACAGGGATTGGGAGCGCCTCTTGGACAGCGTGCGCTCTATTCCAGAACCACCTTGGATTTTGCCATAAAAAAACGGGCCCGAAGGCCCGTAGTTTTTGAGTGTCGAATGCGTGCCGCAACACTCAAGCCTTGCGACGCTCGCTTACCGGCTGGTAGGCAAGCTTTGCATGGAACTTGCAATAGGGCGAAGATTCCAGTGCTTCACAACCGCAGAAATGGAAATCATCCTTGAGCGGATCGCCGACCGGCCATTTGCAGGTGCGCTCCGTCAGTTCCGTCAGCGTCAGGCGGCGGGAAATCGGTGTCACGACATTTTTGGACGGAACGTAATCGAGAACTTCGGCGGTCTCGATATCGATCTCCTCGTGCAGCGCCGTTGCCGCGCTCGAGCGGTTCAGGGCGCGTGCAGGTGCTGCGCTGACGCGGGCCGCGAAATTCGTCGCGCGCGGGGCAGGGGCGGCAGTGCGCTTGGGCGCGGAACGCGCCGAAGTAACCGGGCCGCCGGCCTTCACGCGTCCCGGCAGGTTGAGGCGATGGACCTTGCCAATGACGGCATTGCGGCTCACGCCGCCCAGCTGTGCTGCTATCTGGCTGGCGCTAAGCCCCTCGGACCACAATTTCTTGAGTTTTTCGACCCGTTCGTCTGTCCAGTTCATGCCGCTTCTCCGCTCGTCGCGTATAATGTCGGCAGAATCCTTCTCCGCCTCGCGGGCGTGCCGCGAGCGTGGTTTCTGCCTGATTTTTGGTGACTAGTTCCGCCGCAATGCAGTCTAGTAATTAGCGATTAACCTAGTGCCACGCAGACTCCGTGGCAAGAGTCGCGGGAATCATCTCGAATCGATTTTCCGGTTTTCCCCAACTTGCTGGCGAGTTGAGTCTGAAAGGCAACACCTTGGGCCTCATCCGCCGCCACCTACTAGGGCTTGAGAAGCCCGGGAAACGCGGACTTTTGTTGACATCGGCAGGCGAAGTGACAATAGTGCCCCTGCCGCCGCGAGGCGGCATTTTTGATTTTCAGGCAAGGGATAACCCCGAAAGCCTATTGACAACCGTCTGACAGCGCATCCGCGCAAGGAGTGATACAGCCATGGCCGAAGCCGCCGCGCCATTGTTCGATACGTTTGCAAGAGCCCCCCTGCGCTTCGAGCGAGGCGAGGGCGTCTGGCTGTTCACGGAAAGCGGCGAACGATATCTGGATTTTGCAGCCGGCGTCGCGGTCAACTCGCTGGGCCATGCCCATCCGCACCTCGTGGAAGCGATCAAGACCCAGGCCGAGAAGGTCTGGCACGTCTCGAACCTTTATGAAGTGCCGGGCCAGGAAAAGCTTGCAAAGCGCCTGACGGAAGCGACATTCGCAGACAAGGTCTTCTTCACCAATTCCGGCGCGGAAGCGCTGGAATGCGCGATCAAGACCGCGCGCCGTTATCATTATTCCAAGGGGCATCCGGAAAAGTTCCGGATTATCACTTTCGAAGGCGCCTTCCATGGCCGCACGCTGGCGACGATTGCCGCCGGCGGCCAGCAGAAATATCTCGAAGGCTTCGGTCCCAAGGTCGAAGGTTTCGACCAGGTGCCGTTCGGTGACGTCGATGCGCTGAAAGCCGCCATCACGGCCGAGACGGCCGCGCTTCTGATCGAGCCCATTCAGGGTGAGGGCGGCATTCGCGCACCCAGCAAGGAATTCCTGCAGCTGCTGCGGTCGCTCTGCGATGAGCACGGCATGCTGCTGATTTTCGATGAGGTCCAGACCGGCGTTGGCCGTACGGGCAAGCTCTTTGCCTATGAGCAGACGAACGTTGCGCCGGATATCATGGCGGTTGCAAAGGGTATCGGCGGCGGTTTCCCGCTAGGTGCCTGCCTTGCGACGGCGGATGCCGCTTCCGGCATGACGGCGGGCGTGCATGGCACCACCTATGGCGGCAACCCGCTGGCCATGGCTGTAGGCAATGCCGTGCTCGATGTCGTCCTCTCCGAGGGCTTCTTGGAAAAGGTCCGTGATGTCGCGCTGGTCTTCCGCCAGGGTCTTGCTTCGCTGAAGGATCGTTATCCTGACGTTATCGAGGAAATCCGTGGCGAAGGCCTGCTTCTCGGCATCAAGGCCAAGGTTCCATCGGGCGAGCTGCTGCAGGCCATGCGCGCCGAGCATCTGCTTGGCGTGCCGGCGGGCGACAACGTCATCCGTCTCCTGCCGCCGCTCGTCACCACGGCGGAAGAGGCTCGTGATGGTCTGTCACGCGTGGAAGCGGCTGCCGCTTCCCTGACAGCGAAACAGGCAAAAATCGCCTGAGGAAACAATAAAGGGCGGGCCTCTTCCCCGAGGCTCGCGAGCATGGGACAGTTTGAAATGGCTTCACCTAAACATTTTCTCGACCTGTCGGCCGTCAGCTCGCAGGACCTGCGGGCAATTCTCGACGATGCCCGCGCACGCAAGGCTGCTACCAAGGCCGGAACGGCGGAAAAGCCGCTTGCCGGCAAGATGCTGGCTATGATCTTCGAAAAGCCTTCCACCCGCACCCGCGTCTCCTTCGATGTCGGCATGCGCCAGCTCGGTGGCGAGACGCTTTTCCTCTCCGGTACGGAAATGCAGCTCGGTCGCGCCGAAACGATCGGCGATACGGCCAAGGTGCTGTCGCGTTACGTCGACGCCATCATGATCCGCACGACGGATCATTCGCGCCTGCTGGAGCTTGCCGAACACGCGACGGTGCCGGTCATCAACGCCCTGACGGATGACACGCATCCCTGCCAGATCATGGCGGATATCATGACCTTCGAAGAACATCGCGGTCCGGTCAAAGGCAAGACCATTGCCTGGACGGGTGACGGCAATAACGTCCTGCATTCCTTCGTCGAAGGCTCGGCGCGCTTCGGTTACCGCATGACGATGGCCGTGCCCATGGGCTCCGAACCGCATGACAAGTTCCTGAACTGGGCGCGCAACAATGGCGGCGAAATCATGCTGTGCCACGACGCCGACAAGGCTGTTGTGGGTGCGGACTGTGTCGTCACCGATACCTGGGTGTCCATGAACCAGGAACACAAGGCGCGCGGCCACAACATCTTCCAGCCCTATCAGGTGAATGAAGCCCTGATGGCCAAGGCGGAAAAAGACGCGCTGTTCATGCATTGCCTGCCGGCCCACCGCGGTGAGGAAGTGACGGATGCCGTGATCGACGGCCCGCAATCCGTCGTCTTCGACGAGGCGGAAAACCGCCTCCACGCGCAGAAGTCGATCATCGCATGGTGCATGGGCGTCATCTGAGCAATCGCCCGGCCTGACACGCGTCACGCCGGGTGCTTGAACTTGACCGCATAGATTACCATCTGTGGGACTTCGAAGAGGCTCGTCGGTTTTGCTGGCGGGCCATTGTCACGATTTGCACGTTTTTCCCCGGAAGCGGTTTCTCTTCCCGGGTCTCTGTGCGACAAGCGAAAAAAGCACATTTTAAAAGCCGGACTTTTGGACGGTAGCGGCGCCACGGCTGCGCCAGGGAGTATGACATGGCAGATGTAACGGTTGAACTGGACGATCTCGATTTTGCTGGCGACGACAAGGTTGTGCCCTTTCAGGTCGAAGGTCTGGATGTGCGCGGCCGCGCCGTGCAGGTGGGTCCGCTGCTGAATGCCATTCTCGAGCGGCATGACTATCCCCCGGCGGTCGCCCGCCTGCTGGCGGAAGCGACCGTTCTGACGGCGCTGATCGGCACGTCGCTCAAGTTTTCCGGCAAGCTGACCGTCCAGACCAAGGGTGACGGCCCGGTCGACCTTCTGGTTGCGGATTTCACCGCGCCGGAAAGCATGCGCGCCTATGCCCGTTTCGATGAGGAGCGGCTGGCGGAGGCGATTGCGGCCGGGGCGACCTCGCCGGAGCAATTGCTCGGCAACGGCATTCTGGCCTTCACGATCGATCAGGGGGCGGGCATGCAGCCTTATCAGGGTATCGTGCCGCTCGATGGCTCCTCGCTGGAAGACATTGCCGGGGTTTATTTCCGCCAGTCGGAACAGCTTCCCACCCGCGTGCGGCTGGGCGTTGCCGAATTCTTCGACCGTGATGGCGAAGGCAAGCCGCGCCATGGCTGGCGTGCGGGGGGCGTTATTGCGCAGTTCCTGCCGCAGGCGCCCGAGCGGCTGCGCATGCGCGACCTGCATGGCGGCGATGGCGATGAGGGCGGTCACGAGGTGCAAGAAGACGATGCCTGGACCGAAGCCGTCACGCTGCTGAACACGGTTGATACCGACGAGCTGACCGATCCGCAGGTGCCGGTGGAACGTCTTCTCTTCCGGCTTTTCCATGAGAGCGGTGTGCGCATCTATGAGCCGCAGGCGGTTTTCGACCGTTGCAGCTGCTCGCGGGACAAGATCAAGGGCGTGCTGTCCGGTTTCACCGCCGAGGAGATCGAGGCGAGCGAGGAAGACGGCGCCATTGCCGTGACCTGCGAGTTCTGCTCCACGACCTATCGCTACGATGTCAGCGAATTTGAAAATGCCTGAATGAAAGCCGCGTCCTGAAGGGCGCGGCTTTTTCCTTGCAGGATGAGTGTCAGTTCAGGACCCGCATCAGGCCGGGTGAATCCAGCGAAAAAGCGGGGATGGTGACGTTGAACACCTCGCCATTTTCCGTTTCCATTTCATAATGGCCAAACATCAGGCCGGAAGGTGTATCCAGCGGGCAGCCGGAGGAATATTCGTAGCTGTCGCCGGGTTTCAGATGCGGCTTCTCACCCACGACGCCTGGCCCATAGACCTCATCCACCTGTCCGTTCTGATCGGTGATGTGCCAATAGCGATTGACGAGGGTAACCGGAATATCTGAATTGTTCGCGATCACGACTTTGTAGCCCCAGACGTAACGATCGTCATCCGGGTCGGATTGTTCCTCGAGATAATACGGATCGACCGTTACCTCGATATCCCTTGTCAGAGCACGATACATACGCGCCACACCTCGATATTATGCCTGCCGTCGCATCCTACACTATAGGCTCTGGCTATCGTCAAGAAAATGAATGACTTGACGGGCAGGAGGCGTCTCCTGTTGCGCTGTTTTCCACCGTTAGGGATAACGGGAAAGGTAAATATTGGTTGCCTGAAGCGGTCTTTTCGAACCGTGCAGGCGAACCACGGCCCGACACGCGGTCAGGCCATGGCAATTTGCCGATTGAATTTTCAGGCCGAAACGGCCGCCAGACCCTTTGCCAGATCTTCCAGCAGATCGTCGGTATCCTCGATGCCGCAGGAAAGGCGCAGGGTGCCGCCGGAAATACCGAGTTCGGCACGCGCCTCGTCGGTGAGGTTCTTGTGCGTCGTCGTGCCGGGGTGGGTGATGAGGCTCTTGGCGTCGCCGAGATTGTTGGAAATCTTGACGATCTCAAGCGCGTTCTGCAGCTTGAAGGCCGCTTCCTTGCCGCCCTTCAGTTCGAAAGCCACGAGCGTCGAGCCGCCGGACATCTGCCGGGCGATGATGTCCGCCTGCGGGTGGTCGGCGCGGCCGGGATAGATGACCTTGGCGACCTTGGCGCTATCGGCGAGAAAATCGGCGATTTTGCCGGCATTGGCCGTCTGTTGTTTGACGCGCAGCGGCAGGGTCTCGATGCCTTTCAGAAGCGTCCAGGCATTGAAAGGCGACATGGCCGGGCCGGTATGGCGGAAATAGTCCTGCAGTTCTTCCTCGATCCACTTCTTGTCGGAAAGGATCACGCCGCCAAGGCAGCGGCCCTGGCCGTCAATATGTTTGGTGGCCGAATAAACGACGATATGCGCGCCGAGTTCGAGCGGCTTCTGGAAAAGCGGTGTGGCAAAGACGTTGTCGACCACCACTTTCGCACCGATCTGGTTGGCGAGCTTCGCCACGCCGGCAATATCCACCACTTCGAGCGTCGGATTGGTCGGGCTTTCGAGGAAGAACAGCCTGGTGTTCGGCTGGATCGCCTTTTCCCAGTTGCCGAGATCGCGACCGTCGATCAGCGTGCATTCGATGCCGTATTTCGGCGCAAGCGTTTCGACCACCCAGCGGCAGGAGCCGAAGAGGGCGCGTGCGGCAACGATATGGTCGCCGGCGCGCAGCTGGCACATGATGGCGGCGGTGACGGCGGCCATGCCCGACGCAAGTGCGCGGGCGTCTTCAGCGCCTTCCAGCAGGCACATGCGCTTTTCGAACATGTCATTGGTGGGGCTCGCATAGCGGGCGTAGATGAACCCATCCGTTTCACCCTTGAAGCGCGCTTCGGCGGCTTCGGAGTTTTCGTAGACGAAACCCTGGGTCAGATAGATCGCTTCCGACGTTTCACCGTAAGGGGAGCGTAGCGTACCGCCGTGAACGAGCTGGGTTGCCGGGCGCCATTTATTGCTCATGTGATCACCTTCAAAACAAAAAACCGGCCGCAAAAGCAGACCGGTTCCTAGCACCCGGTCTTTTTAGCCACTTGTTTAACGTGGCTGCAAGCCGACCGGCCAAATCACCACGGGATAAGCTTGCCATACTGCCGTTACCGGCTTGCGTCAATGCTTTCCTTTTGGTTTTGTCGCCGTAAAAAGGAATGATGACCATGACCAGAACCACGGGCATTTTGGCGGATGGCGCGATCAAGGCGCTGTTTGCGGGCGGCAAGCTGAAGAGCGAGGCCGACCTCGATGCTGACCAGGTGCAGCCCGCCAGCCTTGATCTCAGGCTCGGCTCGAAGGCCTATCGCGTGCGCGCCAGCTTCATGCCCGGCCCGGGAAACCGCGTCATCGACAAGCTCAATCGTCTCAGCCTGCACGAGATCGACCTTACCCAGGGCGCGGTGCTGGAAACCGGTTGTGTCTATATCGTTCCCTTGATGGAAAGCCTTGCGCTGCCGGTGGACATGTCGGCCTCGGCCAATCCGAAAAGCTCGACCGGCCGTCTCGATATCTTCACCCGCGTCATGACTGACAGCGCGCAGGAATTCGACAAGATACCGGCGGGTTATGCCGGCCCGCTCTATCTGGAAATCAGCCCGCGCACCTTCCCCATCGTGGTCCGACGCGGCTCGCGCCTGTCGCAGATTCGCTTCCGCATCGGCCATTCGCTGCTCAACGAAAGTGAATTGCTGAAGCTGCACGAGACGGAAACGCTGGTTGCCAGCGACACGCCCAACGTGACCGGCGGCGGCATCGCGCTCTCGATCGACCTCAAGGGTTTCGGCGAAAACGGGTTGATCGGTTATCGCGGCAAACATCATACGGCGGTGGTGGATGTCGACAAGAAGGCCCAGCACGACGTTCTCGATTTCTGGGAGCCGCTCTACGCGCGCGGCCGTGCCGAACTGATCCTCGACCCGGATGAATTCTATATTCTCGTCTCGCGCGAAGCCGTCCACGTTCCACCGCTCTATGCGGCTGAAATGACCCCCTTCGACCCGCTGGTGGGCGAATTCCGCGTGCACTACGCCGGCTTCTTCGATCCCGGCTTCGGTCATGCGCAGGCCGGCGGCACAGGCAGCCGCGCCGTGCTCGAAGTCCGCAGCCATGAGGTTCCATTCATCCTGGAACACGGCCAGATCGTCGGCCGGCTGGTTTACGAGCATATGCTGCAGAAACCGGAAGGCCTCTATGGCACCGGTCTCGGCTCGAATTATCAGGCGCAGGGGCTGAAGCTCTCCAAGCATTTTCGCGCCGAATAACCTACCCGGCGGGTGCTTGACACCCGCTGCGAACTATCCGATGTCTTATGCGCGGCGCGGGTGTAGCTCAATGGTAGAGCAGCAGCTTCCCAAGCTGAATACGAGGGTTCGATTCCCTTCACCCGCTCCAGCGACCTTTCCAACGAGATTTGGCGTCAAGGGGCGTTGTCAGCCTGGAAACTCGCGTAGTTTCGTATCCGATCACCGACGAATTTGGAAATCCGTGAGACAAGATTGGATGATCTTGGTCGCCTGACTATGCCTAATCCGAGAAACAATTTTAGTTTGTTCTTAACTTTGGTCCTCATCAAGGTCTTGCGGGGATATGCGTATTGCGGTAACTTCTAGTTGTTGTTTTATTCGAAGAGCCGAAGGGCTAGAAATAGGCGGGGTCACGCTTAAAACTCACGGATGAAAAATAATAATCTCGCCATGGCATTGGTAAGATTGGGTGTTACGTGATTTTTTAGCTACCGCGTTCTTTTGAGTAAATGACTTGCGACTATCGTTTCGTAATAAAATATACTACTTTAACGCTTCTTGGATCGGATGATCTGATCTATTAACCCGGTAGGGATCGACAGCAAGGACAGCTGCAGAGTGAAGCATGAGCGGCATTGCCGCGACCAACTTCGCTTCAAATGCAGGCCTCCTAAACATGTCCCTCGCTGCTTTCATTCCTGGTTTCCGATCGCCACTTCCTCCTGATTTTTGTCTCGCAATTGTGACGGCGGTTCGAGTTTCCGCTTATTCCCCGATCGCTATCCAGGCAGAGCGGAATACCTTGGGTAATTCGAGGGCCGCGCCTAACAGTTCCAAATGGGCCGTCACCACCCTGCTTTTGGCGGGCCTGCTCGCGGCAGAGCCGGCAAATGCTCAGTCGCCCGCCGATGATTTTTCGCGCCAACAGGATCAGCAACAGCAGTTGCAGCGGCTTGAAAACCTGAAACAGATAACCCCTGATAGTGTCACTGGCCGTGAGGGCGGGGCACCGCGAGGCGACGCGAAGCCCGATGATTTATGCTTCGATATCTCCCGTGTGGAGATCGAAGGTGCGGCGAACCTTTCTGCCGCTACGCTTGGAACACTGACGCGGCCTTTTAACGATCGTTGCGTCGGCGTTGCCGATATCACGTCTCTCCTCAAGGCCATCACCGACATCTATCTAGACAAGGGATTCGTGACGTCACGCGCCTATGTTCCGCCGCAGGATATTGCCGGAACAGGATTGCTGAGATTGGTCGTTGTCGAAGGCACGATCGAGGATATCTACTTCAATGGTCAACCGGCCGAGCAGAACGGTTCATTCGCTACGGCCTTTCCCGGCATGAAAGGAAAGGTTGCTAATATTCGCGATGTTGAGCAGGGGCTGGACCAGATCAACCGTCTGTCGTCCAATAACGCCAAGACTTCGATGTTGCCGGGAAAAACGGATGGTACATCCATTCTCAACGTCGAGAACAAGCCGGGCAAACCTTGGTACGTGAGCATTTCCAATAATAGTCTCGGCCAGCAAAGCACCGGCTACTCCCAAAGCAATATTTCCTTGGGTTTCGATGACCTCTTGGGTCTCAATGATCAGTTGGGGCTATCTTATGGGCGTAGCGGCCCGGACTACCCCTGGGATGATGAGGGTCGCGGGCGCAGTAACAGTTATTCGGTCAATACAAGTATACCCTATGGCTACTGGACATTTTCGGCGAACGGTTCCTGGTACGAATATGACAGCACTATTCCCGGCAATTTCGGGCCGATCGAAACTTCGGGTGATTCCGGTCAGATTGGATTTGGCATCGATCGCGTTATCCGGCGAGACAAGGACTCGATCACGACGCTCAGGGGCGGCCTCACCTACAAGCAAACCAACAATTTTCTTCTCGGCAACCGGATTGAGGTTGGAAGCCGCCGATACACGATAGGCACTCTCGGTTTGTCGCGTTCGCAAAGAATACTGGGTGGCGTCATCGCCCTCGATTTTGCCCTTGATAAGGGTCTCGATCTTTTTGACGCTGCGGAGGCCGGAGAGCCCGGGG